>NZ_QKLI01000030.1:0-23902 GCF_003224255.1 Curtobacterium sp. MCBD17_030
CGGGAGTAGAACTGCGTGTCCGGCAGCACCGCGAGGGTGAAGCGGGAGGCGAGGTCGGCTGCCGCCGCCCCGGCCGCCGACCTCGCCTCCCGCTTCACCCTCGCGGTGCTGCCGGACACGCAGTTCTACTCCCGCTACTCGGCGTCGCAGTTCCTCCCCCGCTACGGCGACGACCCGTTCCACGTGCAGACGCAGTGGCTCGCCGACAACGCCGACGAGCTGCACATCCCGTTCACCACCCACGTCGGCGACGTCGTCGACCAGGTGGGACAGGCCGGCGAGTGGCAGGCCGCCGACCGGGCGATGTCCGTGCTCGACGCGGCAGACATGCCGTACAGCGTCACGACCGGCAACCACGACGTCCGGAACTCCGCGGACACGGTGTTCGACACGTCGTACGACCTCGCCGCCGAGCCGTACCTGAAGACCTTCCCGGCCAGCCGCGCCACCGGCCAACCGACCGTCGAGTCGGGCACGGACCGCACCGGGCTGAGCCAGTTCCACGTGTTCGAGGCCGAGGGGCAGCGGTTCCTCTCGCTCGCACTGCCGTGGCGGGCCTCCGACGAGACGCTCGCATGGGCGAACCAGGTCATCGTGGCCCACCCGACGCTGCCGACGATCCTCACCTCGCACGAGGTCATCAACATCGCCACCGACGGCCTCACCGCGGTGGACACGGCCTACGGCGAGCGCCTGTGGAAGAACGTCATCGCCCCGAACGACCAGGTGTTCCTGACGCTGAACGGCCACTTCCACGGCTCGACGTGGAAGAGCCGCACGAACGACGCCGGGCACGCGGTCACGCAGGTCCTCATCGACCACCAGATGGACTACGAGGGCGGCAACGGCTACCTCGGCCTCATGGAGTTCGACCTGACGAACGGCACCCTGGCCATGCAGACCGCGTCGCCGTGGGTGACGTGGAAGCCGACCGAGACGCTGACGTCCTACGACCAGCCGCTGCTCGACGCCACCAACCAGCGCTACAGCGTGCCGGTGGACTTCCGGACCCGGTTCGCCGGCTTCGCGCCGGACTTCCGCGCGGGCAGCGCCGACGAGCCGCCGCTCATCGAACGGGCACGGCAGATGCTCCTCGACGGCTTCGAGGGCGCACCACCCGTCACGACCGAGCTCCCCGGCGGCCGCGCCGACCACACCATCGTCGACGGCACCCTCGCCTGGTGGCGTCCCGGTGAGCAGGAGACCGGCACCCTGGCGCCCGGCGCCACCGTGGACGACGTCGTCGGCGATGCGGACCTCACCCGCATGACCCACGCCGAGTCGGGATCCCCGACCGCGCAGGACGGCGACGTGACCGTCACCGACGAGGCGCACCCGCTCTCCTCGGACGGCGCCGGTCTCTGCTTCGCGAACGCCGACAAGGCCGCGAAGCGCTTCAGCGCGCTCACCTCCCCCGGTGACACGGCCGTCGACCGGGCCACCTTCCCGGAGGGCTACACGATCGAGACGTTCCTCGAGGTCGATCCCTCGTGGACCGACGGCGCGAACTCGTGGTCGAAGGCGATCGTCCGCAGCGGCAACCGCTCGCAGATCGGCGTCCCGCAGACCCGCTGGGACTGGACGGCGTCGCCCGCGGCGCTCGGCATCTCGAACCTCAAGGAGTTCCAGTGGACCGAGGTGACCGCCGACCCGTCGAAGGGTGACCGCACCGCCTGGTCGGGCGAGATCATCCCCGGCCGCTGGCTGCACGTCGCCCTCGTGAACGACGTCGACGCCCGCACCACCACGATGTACATCGACGGCGCCCCGGTGCTCCGCAACGCGACCGACACCGGTGGGCAGACCGTGCAGGACGGCATGCCGTGGCTGTTCGGCAGCGACTGGGTCGACGACGCCGCCACGAACGGCTGGAACGGCTGCATCGGTGAGACCCGCGTGGTCGACCACCCGATCGGTGCCGAGTCCTGGCTGACCGCCCGCGCCGACCTCGACGCGCTGACCGTCGACGAGCCGGGCACCGAGGTCGCCCCGACCGCCGTCACCGGCTCCGGCCACCCGGGCGCCACCGTCACGCTCTCCGGCGCGGTCACCGGCAGCACCGAGGTCGCCGAGGACGGCACCTGGTCGGTCGAGCTCGCCGGCGAGGACGTCGACGCCGTGCGAGCCGCCGCACTCGTCCGCGCCGCAGCGACCGGTGAGGCCCAGGCCGTCCAGTCGATCGGCACCCGCAGCGGTGCAGCGGTCGCGTTCGCGGTCGCCCTGCCGGACGATGCCGACCCGACCGACCCGACCCCGACCGACCCCGGGTCGCCGGCTCCCGGTGACGGTGGTGACGGCTCGGGTGACGACGGCACGGTGACCCCCGCGCCGGGTGCCCTCCTGCCGGGCGCTGACGGCCCGGGCACCGGCGACGGCACCGCACCGGACGGCGACCTCGCCTTCACGGGTGCGCACGGCCTCGGCGTCCTCGGTGTGACGGCGCTCCTGCTGCTCGCCGCGGGGACCGCGGTCCTCGTCCGCCGACGACTGGGCACCCTGCCCCGGATCACGCCGACGGAGCAGTAGCCCACACCGCACACCACGGGAGGCACGGTGCGGGTCCGCACCGTGCCTCCCGTCCGTCGTTCCGCGGTCGCCTCCGAAGGGCCCCCTCGCCGGGAGGGGCACCGGGTCACCGGCCGGGTTCCGCCGTCCGGCACGACTGCGGGGCCTCCGCGAAGTGCAGCCATCCGGGCAGCCCTCCGATGAAGGCAGCACGGGTGGCCGGGTCGTGTAGGACCGTCCAGTCGACGTGCTCCTGCACCTCGGTCTCGTACTTGTCCCACTCGAACCAGTTGATCATCCGCACGTTCGGGAAGCGGGAAGCGGTCTCGGCGGAGAAGACCTGCGACCACCAGGCCTGCTTGATGGCGCGTTCACCCTCGGGGTCGCCCCGCGGGACGACGAGCGCGGCGGTCTCGGGAACGGCGACCGGCTTGTTGCGGCGCACCCCGAACAGGTCGTAGAAGTCGGGTACGGGGGTCTCGTCACCGCCGGCACCGTTGTACGTACCGGTGAGCTTCGCTGCGAACTTGCCCTCTTCCGGCAGGACGTTCGCACCCCAGGGTGCCGCGGCTCCCCAGTGGTAGATGGACAAGCCGACCCAGTCGACCACGTCATCGCCCGGGTAGTAGGGCGTGTACGGGTCGTCACGTGCCGTGAGGGCCCCGTCGCCGTCAGTGTCGAGCACCTCGAACGCGAGCGTGCCGGCGACGGCTGCAGCGGGATTGCCGTGGAAGGGGTAGCCGCCACCCTCGTTCGGCGCCCACATCGTCGCGCTGCCCGGCGCCCCGCTCCGCAGCGCCCGGGCCACGCGGCGGAAGGCACCGACGTACGCGTCGGGCTGCTGGCCCCAGGGGTACCAGGACCCGTTCATCTCGTGTGCGAAACGGACGATGACCGGAACGCCGCTCTCCTGGATATCGTTCACCAGGGCGGCGACGTCGTCAGCGACGTCGTCCGTGACGGACTGCAGGCCGTCCTGCGGTTCGAGTGTCAGGAGCAGCGTGCCACCCTGGCCGCGCACCTGGTCGGCGGCGCCGCGCACGTCCTCGACGTCCTGCGCTCCGAGCGGGACGTCCGCGAACACGACCGCGACTGCGGGCCTGTGCCCCAGCAGCGTCGCGTACTCCTCGAGCGTCTGACGGCCCCAGTCCAGGTTCACGCCGAACAGGGACCCGGTGTCGGGCACCACCTCGGACGCACGGCGGGGAGCACAGCCGGCGGCCGCACTCCTGAAGGCGCGCGGGAACGTCGTGCAACCGGACAGCGCGACGGAGCTGACGATGGTCACGCCCGCCAGTGCTGCCATCGACAGGAACGAGCGGCGAGGCACGGCAGGGGACACGGACTCCATCGTCCCACGAGCCGAGCGATCCGCCTCTCGAGGTGTCGTGGTCGCCGGTTCCGCGACGGCTCGGTACGGTGGCAGCGCCCCCACCCCGTCCTGCCCCGTCGTCCGAGAGGCCCCCGTGCGCCAGCTGTACCCACCGCTCGAACCGAACCGCTCCGGCCTGCTCGACGTCGGCGACGGCCAGCAGGTCTACTGGGAGGAGTGCGGCTCACCGGACGGCAAGCCCGTCGTGTTCCTGCACGGCGGGCCCGGCGCCGGCTGCTCACCCGACCACCGTCGCCTGTTCGACCCGGCGCGCTACCGGATCGTCCTGTTCGACCAGCGCAACTGCGGCCGCAGCCTCCCGCACGCCGGCGACCCGGCCACCGACCTGTCCACGAACACGACCTGGAACCTGGTCGGCGACATCGAGCGACTGCGTGCGCACCTGGGGATCGACGCGTGGCAGGTGTTCGGCGGGTCGTGGGGGTCGGCACTGGCCCTGGCGTACGCCGAGACGCACCCGGAGCGGGTCACGGAACTGGTGCTCCGCGGGATCTTCACACTGCGGCCGAGCGAGATCGACTGGTTCTACGAGGGCGGGGCCGCGAACGTGCTGCCCGACCTGTGGGAGGGGTACCTCGCTCCCCTGGCACCCGAGGAACGGCAGCCCGGCGGCCTGGTCCGCGTGTTCGAACGCCTGCTGGCCGACCCGGACCCCGCCGTGCACGGACCCGCCGCGGTCGCCTGGGCGAGCTGGGAGGCGGCCTCGATCACGCTGCTGCCCCGACCGGACCTGGTCGCCCGGTACGCGGACCCGACGTACGCGCTGGCGTTCGCCCGGATCGAGAACCACTACTTCACCCACGACGGCTGGTTCGAGGACAGCCAGCTGATCCGCGACGCCGACCGGCTGCGCGAGATCCCGACCGTCATCGTGCAGGGGCGCTACGACATGTGCACGCCGGCCGTCACCGCGTGGGACCTGCACCGGGCGCTGCCGTCGGCAGAGTTCCGGCTGATCGACGACGCCGGGCACGCGTTCGACGAGCCGGGCATCCTCGACGCGCTGCTCGAGACGACGGACCGGTTCGCGGCTGCAGGCGCGGGCGCGGCAGGGTCAGCGGTCTGACTCAGGCGGCGTCGTCGGCGGTGCCCGGTAGCTGCTGCTCCACGCGGTACCGCTCGACCTCGGCGTCGACCGCCCTGCGACGCTGCCAGGCCCGACCGAGGAGGAGTGACAGGGCGCCCGCTGCCGTCAGGACCCCACCGAGGACTGCGCCCGGGAGGGGGCTGTCCGTCCGCTCGTCGTTGCTGAGACCGACGGCACCGAGCAGCAGCGAGACACCGATGAGCAGGACCAGCATCGCGGCCGAGAACCCCCAGAGCCACGGCTGCCGCACGTCCAACCGCGCTCGCGTGGGGAAGGCGGTGACGGCGAACACACCCCATCCGATGGCGACGGCGGCAGCGATGCGGAACCACGAGCCGAGCAGGACCCCGGCTGCGATCGAGACGACGACGCCGCTGACCGCCCAGAGCCAGAACCCCCACGTCGAACCCCGCTGCGTCATGCGCCCACCGTACTGACGGCGGAGGCGACGAGGACGCGCCGACGCACCACGCGCCTCCAGGCCGCAGCACGTGGTGGGGTGGTGCCATGACCGACGACCTCGTGCCGTGGTTGGTCGCCGGGGGGCTCGCCGTCGTGGTGGTCGTCCTGGCGGTCCTCCTGCGGCGACACCAGACCTCTGCCCGCGCCGAGCTCGACGCCGCCGAACGGACGCGTGCTGCGGAGCTCGCCCAGCGCGAGGCGGAGCACCGGGACGCCACCGCGCGGCTCGAGGCCGACCGGGCGGCGCAGGTCGCGGCGGCCGACGCTGCTCGGCGGGACGCACTCACCGAAGCGGAGGAGAGCCGCGCGCTCGCCCGTCGAGGCATGAAGTGGGAGGAGGCGTCCGAGCAGGCGGTCCTCCGGGCCTGCCGTGCCGCCGGGGTGAGCGGGGTGCTGATGACGAACGTCGTGTTCGTCCCCGTCGGCGAGACCGAGCAGGGTCCGTGGCGGAAGTTCGTCGCGCAGGCCGACCACGTGCTCGTGTCCGAGTCCGGCCGCGGTCTGGTCATCGAGAACAAGCGCTGGGGCGGGATCGTGTTCGACGGACGCCGTCCGAGCGAGGTGCACCCGGCGTTCCGGAACCTGGTCGACGAATCGTCCCTCGTGCCGCCGTTCGCCGTGCAGGTGCGGAGCCGCACGGTCCTCAACGGTGAGGAGGAGGCCGAGAACTGGTGGCAGGTCCGGGTCCAGGCGAAGGGGGCGTCGCCGGCGCAGCAGGTGCGGCAGCAGGCCCGACGGCTCGCTCGTTTCGTCGACGAGCAGACCGGTGTGTCCCGCACCTGGTTCGACACGTGCGTCTTCTACTCGTCACCCTCGGCAGCGACGTTCGTGGAGCCGGAGGACCGCAGCGGCACCGTGACGACGAGCATCGTGACGAACGACCACGAACTGCAGTCGGCTCTGGCGTCCTGGGCGGCCAAGGACTCGGTGCCGAACCGCGCCCGCGCCGACGCTGTCGTGCGGGTGCTCGCCGGGCAGGGCGCCCACGCGATCACGGTCGGGAGCTACCGCCTGCCGGAGTGACCCGGAACACGCTCCGGACACGACGACGCCCCACCGGCCGCAGCCGGTGGGGCGTCGTCAGTGGAGCGGGGAGCGCTACGCGGTCGGGCGGATGACCGACGGGAGCATCACGTGCAGGTGCCCGGCGAGCGCGGTCTGCGCGTCCTCGAGCGAGGTGAAGTCGCCGACGACCAGGCCGAAGGTGTCCGAGGCGACGTAGCGGCCGTCGCGCTTGTCGACGGAGCCGCCGAAGTACCCGCCGTAGTTGGCGACCCACTCGTCGTCGCCCTCGAGCGTCCAGGTGAGCTTGGCCCGCGCGGCACGGGCGCTGGTGGCGGCCTCGGCCTCCAGGACGGCGACGATGTCGACGGTGTCGGTGTCGAGGGTGACGTCGGTCCCGGTTGCGGTCCGGTTGATGGTCGTGGTCATCGCGCTCTCCTGTCGTGTTCGGGGTACGTGCTGCAGTACGTGAACGCTACGACACCGATCGCGCCGATCGACAGCGAGGCCCGTCGATTCACGGGTTCAGCCCCGGATGTTCATCCGCGAAGCCCGGAACTCCGGGCTTCGCCCCCCGGCGTTCGGGGTACAGCAGGGCCGATCGGGGTACTCGTCATCCGGACGACGGCCGACCGGGGTACGACGCGGGACGCCCGCGTCGACGCGAGACGCCCGCGTCCACGCGAGACGCCCGCGTCGACGGGGCGTCCGGGCCTCAGGACACCGCGCGCAGGGCGTCCGCGATGGTCGTCAGCGCAGCGTCGATCTCGTCAGCGACCCGCACGTGCGTGGACTCCGAACGACGGTAGGGGTCGTCCACGTCGTCGTCTGCCGTGTCAGCAGGCGGCGGCACGGTCCCGCGCAGCCGGGCGACCCGCTCGACCAGGGCTTCCGGCGAGTGCACGTCCGCCAGGTCCCCGGGCTCCAGGCCACCGAGCACCCGCGCGAACTGCTTGATCGTGAACGCCCGCTTCGCAGCGCGCGGCGCGAGCTGCACGACCGCGGCACGGTGGGAGCGTTCGGCCGTCAGCACCAGGTCCGCGGAGCCCGCGATCTGCTCGGTCAGGTACCGGGACCGGTGCGCCTCCGGATGTCCGCCGAGCCGGACGGACTGCCCGGCGGCGGCACCGTCCATCACGGCACCGTCGTCGGCGATGGTGCCGGCCGACTCGACGACGTGCACCGAGGCAGCCGGACCGAGACGCTCCTGCAGCACCTGCGCACCGAGCGGTGACCGGCAGATGTTGCCGCTACAGACGAAGAGGATCCGCACGCTCAGCCCTGGCCGAGCAGGTCGTGCCGGACGACGATCGCGTCACGCCCGGGGCCGACACCGATCGCCGAGATCCGCGCTCCGGACATCGCCTCGACCGCGAGCACGTAGTCCTGCGCGTTCTTCGGCAGGTCCTCGAAGGTCCGGACGCCGGTGATGTCCTCGGACCAGCCGGGGAACTCCTGGTAAACGGGCTTGGCGTGGTGGAAGTCCGACTGCGACACGGGCACCTCGTCCACGCGCTGACCGTCCACCTCGTACGCCACGCAGACGGGGATCGTCTCGAGGCCGGTGAGGACGTCGAGCTTGGTCAGCACGAAGTCCGTCACGCCGTTGATGCGTGCCGTGTAGCGGGCGATGGGGGCGTCGTACCAGCCGCAGCGACGTGGGCGACCGGTCGTGGTGCCGAACTCGAAGCCGTTGGCGCGGAGGAACTCCCCCGACTCGTCGAACAGCTCGGTCGGGAACGGGCCGGCGCCGACGCGGGTCGTGTACGCCTTGACGATGCCGATGATCCGCTCGAGCTTGCCCGGGCCGATCCCGGACCCGGTGGCGGCGCCACCGGCCGTGGCGGACGATGACGTCACGAACGGGTAGGTGCCGTGGTCGACGTCGAGCATGGTGGCCTGGCCGGCTTCGAACAGGACGGTCTCGCCCCGCTCGAGGGCACGGTGGATCTCGAGCGCCGTGTCGGCGACCATCGGACGCAGGCGGTCGGCGAAGGACAGCAGCGACTCGACCACTTCCTTGGCGTCGATCGCACGGCGGTTGAAGACCTTGACCAGCAGGTGGTTCTTCTGGTCGAGGGCCGCTTCGACCTTCTGCCGGAGGATGTTCTCGTCGAAGATGTCCTGGATGCGGATGCCGACGCGGTTGATCTTGTCCGCGTAGGTCGGGCCGATGCCACGACCGGTGGTGCCGATCTGGCGCTTGCCGAGGAAGCGCTCCGTCACCTTGTCGATGGTGCGGTGGTAGTGCGTGATGACGTGGGCGTTCGCGGAGACGCGGAGCTTCGACACGTCGACACCGCGGGCCTTCAGCGCGTCGAGCTCCTGGAACAGGACCTCGAGGTCGACGACGACCCCGTTGCCGATGATCGGGGTGACGCCCGGGGTGAGGATGCCCGAGGGCAGCAGGTGCAACGCGTACTTCTCACCGCCGACGACGACCGTGTGTCCGGCGTTGTTGCCACCGTTGAACTTCACGACGTAGTCGATGCGGGAACCGAGGAGGTCGGTGGCCTTCCCCTTGCCCTCGTCGCCCCACTGGGCGCCGATGATGACTGCTGCGGGCATCTGGTTCTCCTCACGTTGGCGGAGGACCGCACACGGCCGTCCGGGCCGGTGGTCCACCCGAGTCTATCGGCTGGTCATCTCCGCGTCACCGGCACGACGCCAGCTGTGGAGAGCGGTGGCCCTCCGGAGCACGCTGGATGAGCACGACGACCGCCCCGACGAGAGGAACCACCATGAGCGACCCCATCGACGACATGAACCGCCTGCTGGACACCCAGCAGGCCGAGGAGCTCACCGACGGCGGCATCGGTTCGGTCGAGAGCGCCCCGCAGGACGTCATGCCCGAGACCGACCGCGGGCGCGAGGCCGCCGACGAGCGTCCCGACGCCTGAGCAGCAGACGGCGTCCGGTCAGTGCAGGTCTGAGCGCGCACGCCTGAGCGCGCACGGATGGCGCTCCGAGCACGCTCGACCCCGTCAGTGATCCGACGAACGGAAGGAACACCATGAGCGACCTCAGCGACAAGGCCAAGGACTTCGCGAACAGCGACAAGGGCGAGAAGGCCAGCGACTCCGGCCTGGACAAGGCCGCCGGCGCGGCCGACAAGGCCACCGGTGGTGGCCACGGCGACCAGGTCGACAAGGCCGAGAAGGCTGCCGACGACAAGATCGGCAACTGACGACGAGTCAGGATGCACATGACGGGAGGCCCGGTACCAGCTGGTACCGGGCCTCCCGTCCTGCAGGTGGTCGCGTCACGTCCACGACGGGCGCGGCCGTGGAGGATCCGGCTCAGGGACGGTCGCCGGCCGGTTGTGCAGCCCGGCTCGGGCGACGGCCGCAGGATCGGCCCGCCTTGGCCGAGAACAGGACGAAGGCCAGGATCTCGGACGATGCCAGGACGGTGAACACGCCGACGAGCCCCAGTCCGAGTTCGACCGCGAGCACCGATCCCAGGACCGCGCCGACCGCCACCGCGGCACGGAGTGCCATCACGTCGAGGACGGCTCCGTCGCGACGGAGTTGCGCGAACGGAACGGTGGCGGGGATGCTGGCCACCTTCCACAGGCACGCAGCGACCACCGCGGCAGTGCTGACGTCCCAGCCGGGGCCGAACACCTGATGCGGCACCCCGAGCAGGTGCGCCGCGACCACGGCGGCGAGAGCCCCGATCGACATGGTCGACAGCGTCACGACGAGTCGGGGGGCCGGGCGGGCGAGCAGCACGGTGCGCAGGTACCCCAGGACGGGCTGCAGGACACCGAGCACCGTCAGGACCAGCCGGAATGCCACCGCGGCTGCCGGACCCAGGACAGTGAAGACGACCGCGGTCAGCACGAGCGGCACTGCCGCCACCAGACACGTCTCCACACCGACGACGACGCGACGGCGCAGCGGGACCGCCCACGGCCGCACCGCCGGGTCGACGATGCACCGCAGCACGACCGGAACGACCATGCCGACGGCGAGGAGCCCGAACGCGCGCGCTCCGATGCTCGGGGAGAGGACGGACGCGATCACCCCCGCTGCCACGAGGAGGACGGCACCGATGAGCTCCGACCGCCAGTGTCCTCGGACGACGGCGTTCACCCGGCCGATCTGCAGCGCCGCCATCAGCACGGGCAGCGCGACCATCACGCTGTGCGTGGTGGGTGCGACGAGGACCAGCACCGTGGCCGTCGTCGCGGCGACCGCACCGAGCCGGGACCCCGTCGTCCGGTGCTCCCTGGGGACGTCCGGATCGGCGAGTCGTGCCTCGGCGAACACGGCACAGACGACACCGCTCAGGAACGCGCCGACGCTGAGCGCCAGCGCCACCGCTGCCTGTGACGGCAGGTCGAGCGTCCGGGCAGCGACCACTTGGACGAAAGCCGGTCCGACGGGGAGGGCGGCGCCGCTGAGGACCATGCCGACGCTCGACGCGGCCGCGGAGGAGCGGCGGGCGTTCACTCGGTCGTCGCCGTGGCGCGTGCCCCGGCCAGTTCGGCCAACCGGTCGGACAATGCCGTGCGGTGTTCATCGAACCCGCGGAGAGCGACCGAGACGGCCGCGTCGTAGCGCCCCCGCAGCTCGGGGTCCGCGACCAGTTGCCGGATCTGCTCGTCCACGGCGGTCGGATCGAACGCGTACACCGATTGCACGTACTCGCTCAGGCCGAGGTCGTCGAAGGCGCCGAAGCCCTTCCGCTCGTACGCCAGGTGGACGACCCAATGACCGGCCCGGAGCGCCATGAGCGCCGCGTGCAACCGGACCGCGACCACCACGCGCCGAGGTCCGTTGACGTACTCGTCCCGGTCGAGGACCCGCTCGGGGCACGTGGCTCCGACGGCGCGGTCGTCGTCGTTGCCGGCGCCCCTGCTCTGGACCCATCCGTCGAAGGGTCTGAGCACAGCGGCGAGTTCGAGGATCCGCGTCCAGCCCGCTCGGCGCACCGGGCGCACCGACAGCACCGGAGTCCGGTCGCGGAGCGGCGCCGTCCGGGTCGCCCAGTCCGGGTCGAGCAGGGCCATGTCCGGCATCCGTACGGCGTTCGGCAAGCCGAGTTCGCGCACCGAGCGGTCGTCCCGCAGGCACACGAGGTCGATCTCAGCGAGCAGGCTCCGGAGGACGCGGCGGATCACCCGCCCCTCGGGGCCGATCGATTGCGGCAGGTACACCGTGGGCGTCGCGGTCCGGGCAGCGGCCACCAACTGCGGAAGATGGGCGATGGACGTCTTGAGGGTCTCGACGACCCCGCCGAAGCGCAGGTAGCCGCCGCCGACCCCGACGACGAGGTCGAAGTCGTCGAGGCGGCCGAGGCTCCGCAGTCCGGACAGCCCGGAGCGTGCAGTCCATCGTGTCGACAGGAAGCGGACGCGGTCGCGCGGAGTGAACGACTCCGGGTAGCGGGCGAAGACCGTGTACTCGGTCTCTGGGTCGATGCCGTCGAGGAGGTCGATCGCCGCATCGACGAGGAGCCCGTCCCCGGCGTTCGAGGCGCTGTACGCGTGCAGGATGGCCACCGTCGTCATCGCAGTACCTCCGCGTAGCGATGGAGGTGCTCGCCGACGCTGCTCTCCCAACTGAAGCGACCCGCCCATGCTGGACCGGCGGACCGGACGTCCGCGCACCAACGGTCGTCCGCGAGCGCCGCCGAGACCCCCTCGACCAGACCCCGTTCGGAGAGGTCCTCGAGTGGCCAGCTCGGGCCGGCGACCTCGGCGAGGGAGCCCCGCCGACTCGCTGCGACGGGCACGCCAGCAGCCAGGGCCTCGAGCACGGGGAACCCGAAGCCCTCGTAGAGACTCGGGAAGACGAACAGCCGGGTGTGCTGCATGAGGGCAGCCCGCTCATCGTCGGAGACGAAACCGAGGTACTCGCAGTTCTGAGACGACGCCACACGGTCGAGGACGTCCCGGTACCGCCAGGCGGGCCGCCCGGCGAGGACGAGTCGCACGCCGGATGCACGGAGTGCCGGGCTCTCGAACGCGCGGACGAGTTCGAGCAGGTTCTTCCGCGGCTCGATGTTGCCGAGGTACAGCGCGAACGGTCGGTCTCGGAGGTGCTGGAAGCGATCCCCGAGTGCCGCCGGGGTGGTGAACGCGTCGTGGTCGATGCCGTGCGGGATGACCGAGATGGTCGTGGGATCGACGTCGAAGACCGCAGCGATGTCGTCCGCCGCCGACTGCGAGACCGTGATCAGGCCAGAGGTCGACCGGATGGCCCGGTGGACGCGTGTGCGCCAGACCCGCTCCTGGGCTGGCGACCGCGCGACGTCGACCCACCTGCTCGCGACACCGTGCACGGTGACGATGCTCGGGACTCGCGTCGGGATGACCGGACCGGTGTCGGCACTGTAGTGGATGACGGTCTCGGCGGACCGCCTGAGGCCGGCCAGTGTCTCCAGTGCCGCAGTGATCGCCGGATGACCTGCCGCGGGGAGGACGCCGGTGGTGTGCCCGGCTGCCCGGACACCTCGGACGAGCTGTCGTGCGTAGGTGGTGTTGCCGCCGACGTGTCGGTCGACGACCCTGCTCGGGAAGAGGACGTTCATCGTCCGAGGGCCCGACGTCCGAGCACGGCCGCATCGCGGTAGAGGTGGCGGAACGACGTGGACTGCACCTCGTGGTTCATCAGACGGAGCAACAGCGACGCACCGACGGCGGTGTCCCGGGCGACCGCCTTGTCGTCGAGGCAGCGGACGACCTGTTCGGCGAGGCCGCGCGCACCGTGTGCCTGTCGCAGCGTCGTGCCCTCGAACGCGGGGATCCTCCTGGCGACCACCGGCACTCCCCGGGCCGCCGCGTCGAGGACGCTGATCGGGAAGCCCTCGTAGCGCGCGGTGTGCACGATGGCGTCGACATCGGCGATCTCGGACACGAGTTCCGCGTCCGAGAGCCAGCCGGTGACCTGGATGCCGCCACGCTCGAGTGCCCGCTCGTGTCGCGCTTCCCCCTCGCCGATCCAGACGGCTTCGAGGTCCGGCACCTGCTGCCGGAGGCGGCGGACGACCCGCAGGAAGAGCCGTGGGTCCTTCTGGTGACATGCACGGCCGATCATCGCGATGCGCGGCGGACGGGCCACCGCCCGGTCGGTCCTGATCCCGGTGCTGCCCACGGACGGCACGTTCGGCACGAGGACCGTGGCGCCACGGGGGTTCATGAGTCGAGCGAGCCGGTCTTCCCGCGCGGAGAGGACTGCGACACACTGACGCCGCTGGGCGAGGGCCGCTTCGACCACGAACCCGACGAGCCCCACCAGGGATCCCCGCCGCTCGCACACGTAGCCGTGCGGCTGGTAGACGATCGACGCCCCGCGTGGTGCCGCGAGCCGGACGAGCACCCCGGCCCAACTCGAGTGCGCGTGGACGATCGTCGGCTGCACGCGCAGGAGTTCGGCGCGGACCCGACGGAGTTGCCGGACGAAGCCGCCGGGCAGCTCACAGATCGAGTCGAAGGCGTCGGCAGCGACCGCACGGTCGAGATCCGCTCCGGCAGCGAGGAGACGGTGCGTGTGGTCAGGCGTCGCCGAAGCAGTCGCGCACACCGCTCTGCTGACGCCGCCTGCGAAGCACGTGGTGACGTGGAGGACCGTCGGACGCGATTGATCGGCACCGCTGACGAGGTCTGTCCCCGCCGAGCGGGGCGGTGCGCCGGGGTCGTCTAGTTGGGTTGCCATGGCGATATACTAGCATCTGATCTGATACTTCAGTCATGGCGACCACCTCCAGCGCGCTAGAGGGGGACGTCAGCCGCGGAAGAAGTCCGCGTACGAGGGGTCTCCGACCACCTGGGTGTGACCGGGTTCGGCGAGGCGCTCCTCCACCATGGCCCGGATGACGTCCGGCGGGGTCAGGCCGCGGCGACGCCACTCCATCGGGTTCTGCCGGAGCTGCACCAGGCTGTTCGTTCGCATACTGCAACACTGGCACGAAGTACCTAGTTCGTCTAACTACCTGTCCTGTAGGCGCACTTCCCACCGGTGGTCCACAGCACACGGCGTCACACGACGGAGCGGGCGGCCCGTTCCCGGACCGCCCGCTCGTCTCGCTCTGTGCTGTTGTCGGTGCTACTTCGTGATCTTGCCCGTCTGGGGCGAGGTGACCGAAGCGGTCTCGTACCCGGACTTCTTCGCGGTCAGGACGAACGAGATCCTGTGCCCGACGTCCTTCGGCCCGGTCTTGTAGGTCGACCGCGACACCCCGACGTCCTTGCCGTCACGCAGCCACTTGTACGTGAACGTGACGCCGTCCGCGTTCCAGGTGCCGGTGTGCGACTTCAGGTTCGCCCGGATCTCCAGCGAGCCGGTGACGACCACACGGCCGGACACCAGCGCGAGCTTCGGCGTCACCGAGGTCGTGCTGAGCAGGTCCGCCTGGTCGCCCGGCGCGTTGTGCAGGTGCAGGAGCAGCACCTTCGCCGAGGTCGAGGTGGCCGAGGCCCGGATGACCTTGATCGCCGTGTCCGGGTACGTCAGGCTCGACGCCCCGTTCGCGGTGAACGACACCGCCGGCTGGAAGGCGTTGTAGGTCGCGACCTTCGTCTCGTCGACCACCGAGGACGCAGCCATGGGCAGCGTCGGCGAGTAGGACGACTCGGTCACGACCGAGTAGTCGAACACCGCGGTCTTCGACTTCGCCGTGTACCCGAGCGCCGCGAGCGACACCGGCAGCACCTTGACCGCGGAGTCGAACGTGTTGACGTCGACGCCGGCTGCGACACCGCCGAGGGGGCGCGTGTCCACGACCTGCTTCTTCGGGTCCTTCTGGTGCAGGTCGAGCGTCGTCACGACCGTCACGTCCGCCGTCGCCGACTTGGTGTCGTACGTCAGGTAGTCGGGGTCACCGTCACGGTTGGTGTCGATGAGCACCTCGACGTTGTTCGACTGGCCGGGGTTCGACTCGGCGCCGTCGGTCTGGACGCCGAACGACACCAGGCCCTTCGACTTGTCGGCCAGGCCGAGCGCCGTGGAGTTGGCGCCGTAGGCACGGATGTCCGCGCCACGGAGCGTCTGCTTCGCGGTGCCGTCCGGGAACGACTCCTGCGGGTCGGTGCCACCGAGCTGGAACGGTGCGACGAGCGCCCGGTAGCCGGTCGTGCCGGTTCCCTGGGACAGGCCGCGGCCCTCCATCGTGATGGTGCTGGTGCGGGCCTTGCCGGAGAACACGACGTCGTCCGCGTGCAGTGCGCTGACCGGCTCCGGCGCGGCGTAGACGCCGAGTCGGAGCGGCGTGACGCCGTCGGCGGCCGGGGTGAACGTGACCAGGCCGGTGGCGGCCGGGACGAACTCCCGCGGGGTGCCGCCCTCGACGGCGACCTGCGTCGGGTCGATGACCTTCCGCAGGAGCGTCGGGTCGGCGATCGTCATGGTGACCGTGACCGTGGCGGTGCCGCCGGCAGGGACGGTGACCGTGTCGGTGTTCAGCGTGAAGACGACGCCGGGCTGCGCGATGCGCGACTCGTACGCGACGCGGTAGGTGTGCGCGGTGGCCGAGGTGTTGCGCACCAGCAGGGTGCGCTTCTCGGTGGTCGCCGCGCCGACCTCGACGACGCCGAAGGAGGCCGTGACGAGCTGCCCGTTCTCCTGGCTGCGGACGGTGGTTCCGTCCTGCACGGCCTGGAGTGCGTCGACCCGGCCGGTGCCCTGGCGGAGCAGGGTCGCCGACTGGCCGTCCTTCGCGCTCTGGCGCACGTCGTGCGTGGCCGTGTTCATGAGCGCTGCCTTGATCTCCGGTGCCGTCCAGCCCGGGTGGGCCTCGAACGCCAGCGCGGCGACGCCGGCGACGTGCGGGGTGGCCATCGAGGTGCCGCTGAGCGACAGACGGTCGTTGCCGGTGCCGTTGGCGGCCGAGATCACGTTGACCCCGGGGCCGGCGATGTCCGGCTTGACGACGTCGCCGTAGGAACCGTGCTCACCGCGGCTGCTGAAGGACGCCAGGGTGTTGACCGTCTCGGCGTCGGTGGCGAGCTGGAAGCCCTTGAGCTCGTCCGCGAACCGGACGTGCAGGGTCCCGGCCTTCGCCGCGGCCTGGAGGCCCGTCACGCTCTCACGGGTCAGTTCCGCACCCGGGATGGTCGCGTTGCCCGCGATGCCCGAGTCGAAGGTGTTCACCGTGCCGGCGAGGAGGACGCCGATGCCGCCGGCGGCCTGGACGTTGTTGAAGCGGACACCGGAGCCGCACTCGAGGGCGCCGTCGGTCCACTTCAGCCAGACGACCTTGCCCGCGATCGCAGCGGCCTGGTCGGCGCTGAACGCCGTGCAGCCGTCGATGTCCGTGGTGGGGACGACGACGTCGCCCTCGACGGGGAGCGGGCCCTGGTGGTTCTGCGAGTACTGCGCGCGCCAGGTCTTCGCGACGTCCGCCGGGGCGGTCGCCTCGACACCGTCGAAGAGGCTCTGTCCGGTCGCGGCAGCGGCGACGGTCAGGGCGCCGGCCGAGTTGCCCGGCGAGCCCCCGATGTCGGTGAAGTCGTCGGCGTTGCCAGCAGCGATCACGGGCAGCACACCGCGGGCCGTGAGCGCGTCGATCTTGGCGTTGTCCGGGTCGTCGGCTGCCCCGTAGTCGGAACCGAGCGACAGGTTGATGACGTTGATGCTCTTGCCCTCGGTGAGGGACTGCCCGACCCAGTCGAGCGCGGCACCGGTCAGGTCGGTCGAGCCGCCCTCGTCGCCGAACACCTTGAGCGAGTAGAGACCGGCCTGCGGGGCGCTGCCCGGGCCGACCCACATGTCCTGCACCTGCTGCGGGGTGAGGGTCGAGTAGTCACCGCGGAAGGTCGTCTTGTCGGCGTTCAGGCCGAAGCCGGCGGCGGTGCCGGCCACGTGGGTGCCGTGGTCGCCGCCCTTGCCGTCGATGGGGTTGGCATCCGGCGCGGGCACCGGGTCGTAGGCGTCCGGGTCCGTCGGGTCCGCGTTGTACGTGGGGCCGGCGAAGTCGTAGCCGCCGAGGAACTTCGAGGGGTCGTACCAGCTCGAGGCCGGGGCGCCGGTGCTGGCGAGGGCCTCCTGGTAGGCGGCGGTGGTGCCCGGACCGCCGAAGTCGGCCTGCGTGTAGTCCAGGCCGGTGTCGATCACGGCGACGTTGACGCCCTTGCCGGTGCGTCCGGTCTGGGTCCAGGCGTCGACGGCCTTCGTGTACAGGTCGCTCGCGGCGTTCTTCGGCGCGACGCCGTCGGCACCGGGCTTCGCGAGGTCGGGGTCGACGCCCGAGGGTGCGGCACCCGCCGACGTGCTCTGCTCGGGCTCGACGACCTTCTTCGGCAGCAGCGGGACGATGCTCAGCACGTCGGAGCGCTTCGCGAGCTCGGTGAAGGCCGCGACGTCGGCGACGACCGCGACGCCGGGGACGGTGTACTCGGTCGAGTACAGCTCGGCGGCCTTCCGGTCCGCACCCTTGACGGCGCTGAGGACCTTCGCGTTGGTCGAGCGGATCGTCGCGAGCCGGCTCTTCGCGGCGGACGACGGGGTCTTCGAGCGGGTGAGGTCGCCGCCCTTCGCCTGCGCGTCGACCTCGAGCGCGCCGGCGCCGGTCGTGCGGACGAACGCGCTGACCGTCTTGGTCGGGGACGCGTTCCGCAGCGGGGCGGAGAGCTTGAGGCCGGCCGAGGCGGCGGTGGCCGGTGCCGCGGAGGCCGCACCGCCGACGGCGAGTCCGCCGCAGGCCAGCGCCGCGACCGCGACGATCGAGGTCAGCAGTCGCGGGGAGCGGTACCGACGGGAAGGGATGGTGGGTGGTGTCGCACGTGGCACGCAGCACACTCCTGGGTTGTCCGAACTTCGGGTGAAGTCCTCATGAAGCTAAGTGCTCGCCCTCAGCACGGGGAGTCGGCAGTTCAGGGGACAGAACCTGTGGTTCTCCGAAGTTGCACACTAGTGTGCAGGTTACTACGATGGGTGCATGACCACCACCGATCGGCCCGCACGCGCGCCACGACGGGACGCGACCGAGAACCGCGCCGCCCTCGTCCAGGCTGCCCGGACCCTCCTGCAGGCGGATCCGGACGCGTCGCTCGAGTCGATCGCCGCGCACGCCGGACTGTCCCGACGTGCGATCTACGGACACTTCCCCTCCCGTGACGACCTCATGCGCGAGGTCGTGACCGGCGGAGCCGAGCGCATCCTGGCCGCGATGCCCAGCCGGGCCGCACTCGCCGACCTGCCCCCGGCCTCCCGACTGGCCGCGATCGCGGTGACCCTCTGGACCGAGGTCTCGCACGTCCGCTCGATGGCGGTCATCGCCGTCCGCGGACCCCTCGTCGAGACCGTCGCCACCGTGTTCGCCCCGCTGCGCGAGCAAGTCCGCGACGCGTGCACCCTCGGCATCGCCGACGGCACCATGCGCGACGACGTCGACGCCGCGACCCTCGGCCGCCTGGTCGAGGGCGCCTGCCTGGCGGTCCTCGACGAAGCCACGCGCTCCGCCACCCCGGACGACGCCGGCCGCCGGATGGTCGTCCTCTCCGCCCTCGGCATGGCGGGCGTCGACTGGCGCACCGCCCTGCTCGCTCTCCCCGCCACCCTCCCGGAGGACCCCGCATGACGCTCGAACTCGCCGCAGTCGGCATCGGCACCGGACCCGGCGCCGCGCTCCCCGCCGTCAGTGCCGTCGCGGCCCCAGGTCACCCGGGCATCGTCGCCGTCGAGACCGAGCAGGCACCCGTGCTGGCGTCCCTGGTCGCCGGCGGTCGGATGAAGCCCGACACCGGACGGGTCCTGCTCGACGGACACGACGACCCCGCGGGCATCCGCCGCTCGTTCGCCCTCGTCGACACCCCGGGCGTCGCCGAGCCGTTCCCGGTGATGAGCCTCAAGCGGATCGTGCACGAAGAGCTCGCGTTCGCCGGACGCCGGCCCTCTCGCGGCGACGTCGCGACCGTGCTCGACGAGCTCGGCATGACGAGCTGGACCGACACGCACGTGCAGCGCGTGCCGACGGACGTCCGCGTGCGGCTGCTCGCCGAACTGGCACTCCTGCGGCCCGACGTCACCGGGCTCGTGATCACGTCGCCGGAGCGGCACGGCGGGGCGGTCGCGGACTGGTTCGCCGTCGTCCGCGAGATCGCCCGACGTGGGGTGACCGTCGTGCTCGTGACCTCGAAGGCCGCGGCGGAGACGGCCTCGGCCCTGCTCGACACGATCGCCGACGAGCCGCTCGACGCCAGCGACGACACCAGCACCAGCACCAGCACCACCGAGGGTCCCGAGGACGCGACCCGGACCGGCGGGCCCGACACCGGCCTCCCGACCGACACCACCGACGCCACCGCTCCCCTGGAGACCCGCTCGTGACCATCCCCTCGCTCGTCCGCGCCGAACTCGCGCGCCTGACCGCCACCCCGCTCGCCCGCCTCGCGTTCATCGCGCTGATGTGCGTGCCGCTGCTGTACGGCGGCGCCTACCTCTGGGCCAACCGCGACCCCTACGCCAAGCTCGACCAGGTCCCGGCCGCGATCGTCGACCAGGACGCCGGCGCCACCCTCGACGGCGAACACGTCGACTACGGCAAGGACGTCGCGCAGCAGGCCATCGACGGCGGTGACTTCGACTGGAAGCGCACCACCGCCGCCGACGCCCGCTCCGGTGTCCGCAACGGCACCTACGACTTCGTGGTGACGATCCCGCACGACTTCTCGGAGTCCCTGGCCTCGGCGCAGTCCGACCACCCGAAGCGCGCCGAACTCGTGATGACGACGGCGGACACGAACTCCTACCTCGCCTCGACCATCGCGGAGCAGGCGGGCAAGACCATGCGGACGGCCGTCGCCGAACGCGTCGGGAAGGAGGCCGCCAGCACCCTGCTCGTCGGGCTCGCCGACGTGCGGGACAGCCTGGGTGACGCCGTCGACGGGGCGGGCAAGCTCGCCTCCGGTGCGACGACCGCCGCGAACGGGGCCGACACCCTCCAGGCCGGTACCGCGCAGCTCTCCGCCGGCGCCTCCACCCTGGCGTCGAGCACAGCCGCGCTGCCCGCGCAGACCGCGACGCTGAACTCCGGCGCGCAGCAGGTCGCGACCGGTGCCGCATCGCTCGCCACGGGCCTCCGGTCCGCGCAGCAGCAGACGGCCGCGCTGCCGGACCAGACCCGGGAGCTCGCAGACGGGGCGGCGCAGGTCGCGGCCGGCAACGCCGAGCTCGCGGAGCAGGTGGACGCGGCGAACACGACCGTGCAGGCGATCCAGCCGCTCGACGCGGACACCGTCATCGCCGACATCACGTCGAACCTGCCCGAGGGTGTCACCCTCACGCCGGAGCAGGAGCAGGCGCTCACCGCCACCGTGAGGTCGGCCGTGCAGCAAGCGAACAGCGCCGGGACGGACGCCCAGCAGCAGCTTCGCGACACCACGGCGAAGATCGACACGCTGAGCACCGGCGCGCAGCAGGTGTCGGCGGGAGCCGCGACGCTGGCGGACGCGGCACCGGCGCTCTCCTCGGGGATCGCGACCGCCGCCTCCGGGGCTTCGACCCTGTCCGACGGCGCCGCGCAGGTCGCCGGCGGGACGCAGGAGCTCGCCGCAGCGGCCCCGGAGTTGTCCTCGGGAGCGTCGCAGCTCGCCAGCGGAGCGGCTTCGGCCGACGCGGGTGCGAAGTCCCTCGCCACCGGCCTGCACTCGCTCGAGTCCGGCTCCTCGGAACTGGCGTCCCAGCTGGACGAGGGACGGACCAAGATCCCGGCGTCGACCGCGTCCCAGCGGGCGTCGCAGGCGAAGGTCATCTCCGACCCGGTGAAGGTCGGCGACGACAACGTCGCCGCCGCGTCGAACTACGGCGCCGGCCTGGCTCCGTTCTTCATCTCGCTGGCCGCCTGGATCGGCATGTACGCGCTGTTCCTCATCCTCAAGCCGATCTCGAAGCGCGCGATCACCGCCGTCCGACGCCCACTGCGTGTCGTGTTCGGCGGCTGGCTGACCCCGGCGCTCCTCGGAGTCGTGCAGATGGTGGCGCTGTTCCTCATCGTCCGGTACGCGCTGGACCTCGACGTGGTGCACGCCGGCGGGACGGTCGGGATCATGGTCCTGGCATCCGCGACGTTCGCGGCGATCATCATGACGCTCAACGTGCTGCTCGGCTCGGTCGGGCAGTTCCTCGGGCTGGTGCTCATGCTCATCCAGCTCGTCACCGCGGGCGGCACGTTCCCGTGGCAGACGCTGCCGGGGCCGCTCGCCGCGCTGCACTTCGCGCTGCCGATGACGTACTCCGTCGACGCGATCCGGCAGACGATGTACGGCGGGTCGCTCGCCACGGCCTGGAGCGACGCCGGCGTCCTGCTCTGCTGGCTGCTCGGGGCGCTGCTCGTGTCGTACCTCGTCACGGCGCGGCAGACGCGGACGCGGACGCTGCGCGACCTGCGGCCGAGCCTGATCGGCTGACCGGGGCGAACCGGGCCGGCCGAGCCGGCGAGCCGGCGGGCTGCGCACAACAGGAACCCGTCCGAACCACGCGATGCCGTGGTTCGGACGGGTTCTCGTTGTGCGGGTCCGAACGGCACCGGGCGATCCCGAGCGGGGCGGCCGGGAGATGCCTCGCGGCGCGTCCGGCGATGCCGCACCCGCCCCGGGGCGTGGAGCGCGACAGCGGTACCATCGTGGGGACGCACCCGGCGGGTGCGCAGCCGGAGGTCGAGGATGACGATGGGGAACACCAAGCCCGCGACGATCTACGACGTCGCCGCTCGCGCGGGGGTGTCGAAGTCGCTCGTGTCCCTCGTGCTGCAGCGTTCCCCGCGGGTGAGCGAGCAGCGTCGGGCAGCGGTCCTCGCGGCGATCCAGGAGCTCGACTACCGCCCTTCGACGGCGGCGGTGTCGCTCGCCGGCACCCGCTCCCGGACCATCGGCGTGGTGCTCGACGATTTCCGGAACCAGTGGTTCGTCGACCTGCTCACCGGCCTCCGCGAGTCGCTACAGGACCAGGGACACCGACTCGTCGTCGCGGACCGGTTCCTCAACACGGGGCTCGACGTCTCCCCCGTCGAGGGGTTCCTGTCCATGCGCGTCGAGGGTCTGGTGATCGCGGGCGAGCCGGACCCGGACCTCGTCGTCCCTGCCGGTACCCCGGTCGTCGTCGCCGGCGGACGGGCAGCGCTCCCGCGGGCCGACACCGTGGCGAACGACGACCTGGCCGGCGGACGCATGGCGGCGGAGCACCTCATCGGACTCGGGCACGTGCGGCTCGGCTTCGTCGGTGGGCACTCGGCGGCGAGCGACGCCCGACTCGAGGGATGGCGGGCCGCCATCGACGCCGCGGGTGCACGGCCTGCCGGGTCGGACACCGGCGTCGCCGCGTCGTCGGATGCGATCGGTTCGTCCGGCGTGCCCGGATCGTCCGGCGTGCCCGGTCCGTCCGAGACTGCCAGTCCGCCCGAGGTGACCGGTTCTTCCGACGTGACCGGAGTTGCCGTGGTGCTCACTGCCGACGTCACCGAGGAGACCGGGTTCACCGGGACGCACCGCCTCCTCGACGAGCACCCCGAGGTCACCGCGGTGTTCGCCGCGAACGACGTGACCGCGCTCGGCGCGATGTCCGCCGTCGCCGACCGAGGTCTGCGCGTGCCCGAGGACATCTCGGTGATCGGGTACGACGACACCCCGATCGCGGCCTCGAGGTACGTGGGCCTGACGAGCATCGACGACCGCAGCATCGACATCGGCCGGGGTGCCGGGGCGCGGCTGCTCGAACGGATCGCGGACCCGGGGCTGACCCCCACCGAGGTCCTGGTCGAGCCGCGCCTCGTCGCCCGCCGGACGACCGCCCCACGCTGACCGGACCCGAGACGGCAGTGTGCGCCGGAGGCCTGCGTCGACGGTCCGTACCCCGCTCTCGAGACTTCCTGACCGTGCTGGTACCTGAGCGGAACTAGGCTTTGCTCGACCCCTACCCGAGGGGTCACGTGGACGGAACACCCGAGTTCGAACCGACGTCTGCATCCTCTCCGGCGGCACGAGCACCCTCTCGTGTCGGACGCACTGGTCACCCTGCCCGTGCCCTCGCTGTGGGTCCCTGCCCACGGTGTCCTGATCGATGCTGCCTCGCCTGCCCGGGTGGCCCTCCTCGGAGTACCCGAATCCCTGGAGAACAGAACATGGCACGCATCCTCACCCGCACCATCGGCGGCGCCGCGGCCTCGATCATCGTCGGCGGCATCGCAGCCGTCGCGGTGACCGGAGTCGCCTCGGCACACACCCCCGAGGTGTCGGCATCGTGCACCCAGTTGCACGTCGCCCTCGCGAACTACCCGGGGAACTCGACGGTCGACGTCGTCCTCGACGACACCGACCACGGCGCCGCGACCTTCGGCCCGAGCGCCTTCGACGACACGTTCCCCCTCGACGCGACCCGCAAGCACACCTGGTCCGTCTCCGTGACGTCCGGCGACGGCGACCACGCTTTCGACAAGACGTTCAGCGGCAAGTCGACCGATGCGTGCCTCACGGTCGCACCCCCGGTCCCCACCCCTGTCTCTTATACACATCT
>NZ_QKLI01000031.1:0-21281 GCF_003224255.1 Curtobacterium sp. MCBD17_030
GGCGAGCTCGACGTCCTGCGGGGGCTGGACCTGCTCGCGCCGGCGGCTCGACGGACGTGGACGGAGCGACTCGTCGCGGTACCCCTGCTCGCGCACCCGTGGCCACAGAGGCACTGAGCGAGCCGATCGACGACACGCAGCAGCGTCGTGGCAGCGTCGCGGCGAGATCGTCGCGCCCGAATCACGGAAGTGCTGGTCTGATGTTCTGGATTTGAGTATGGTGTTGCACGCCCCGCCCCGTGCCCGTCCCAACGAACCCGAAAGGAGGGAACATGCAGAACAACGAGAGCGCCAACATGCTCCAGAGCTTCACGCTGGACGACAGGGTCGCAGAACTCGACGTCGTGGACGACCTGTGGTATTTCGTCGTCGGAAGCGGCGGCGCCGTGATCGTCGGCAGCGGTAAGGGCTGACCAGTCCGGGGATCGGGGCGGGGCCCCACCGTTTCCCGACAGCAACACGAGGACAAACCATGGCTGACCCACGCTGGAGCGTCGGCATCAACTTCGATTCGAAGTGCAACGCACGATGCGCACACTGCTGCGTCAGCAGTTCCCCGAACGCGACGGCCAACCTCGACGACGACCTGGTTGACAACATCGTCGACGAGCTCCTCCGCGAACCCAATGTGCGCGAGATCGGTCTCACCGGCGGAGAGCCCCTCATCCGGCGGGCTCGAACGATGTCGATCATCGCCCGGATCACCGCCAGCGGACGAGTGGCCTCGTGCGTGACCAACGGCTTCTGGGGGGTCACACGGCGAGCCGCAGACCGAGTCCTGGCCGAGTTCGAGGACGCCGGACTGCGGGAGCTCACGCTGAGCTACGACGACTTCCACTCGCCCTACGTCAAACCGGAGCGGATCAGGAACATCCTCGATGCCTCGCACGACAGACGTATCAAGGTCGTACTCAACATGTGCGTGAGTCGGTCGCAGGACTCTCGCGCACTGCTGGCCGAACTCGGTGACAGTGTGCATGGCGTCCAGATCACCCAGTTCCCCGTCGTTCCTGCCGGCGAGGCACGATCGCTTCCGGAGTCCGATTTCCACCGCCGCCCGATCACCCGGGGCATGCTGCACTGCCCGGGGAATCAGGTGATCTTCCACAACGACGGCAACGTGTACCCATGCTGTTCGCCGCCGATCTTCGACACGAGGATGACACTCGGCCGGGCAGGTGCACAGTCGTTCCAGCAAGTGGTCGACACGTTCGAGCGCAATGCCCTGCTCGGGATCATGCAGCGCGAGGGGTTCCAGTGGTTCATCGACGCGATACGGCGGGTCGCACCGGACGCACCCGCCGCCACGGTCACCGAAGTGGTCTCGGCCTGCGAACTGTGCTCGATCGTATTCAGGGACGAGGAATCGATCGCCCTCATCAGGCCACAGGTCGACGCGTACTGGGCAGCTGTCGATGCGGCCTGATCAGGTCTACGCCGATGATCGATGCGAACTCCGCATCTCTGGTGGACACGCGGTGGTCTTCGATCGCCTGGAGCGTGCCTACTACCGCGCCCCCGTCGACTCGTTGCCCGAGTCGATACGGACCGCCGCGCGAATCCGGCGGTCGTCCGTTCCGACCTGGGCTGCGTGGAGCACCGCCGG
Organism: Curtobacterium sp. MCBD17_030; assembly: GCF_003224255.1. Taxonomy (NCBI): domain Bacteria; kingdom Bacillati; phylum Actinomycetota; class Actinomycetes; order Micrococcales; family Microbacteriaceae; genus Curtobacterium; species Curtobacterium sp. MCBD17_030. The sequence continues at coordinate 1,607 of NZ_QKLI01000031.1, forward strand.
AACGCTCCCGGCACTCCTCGCAGTCAATGCGATGCTCCTGCCGACGAGCACGACGCCGACGGACTCGTCAGCAGCGATCGCAGCGGCCGTCTACCTGGTGTTCTCCGTCCTCATCCACGAAGGAGCACACATCCTGGTGCTCCGTGGATTCGGCCGCTCGGTAGATCGTGTCGGGTTCAAACTGAGCTACCGGGTCTTCCCGGCGTTCTACGTCCGGATGAACCAGAGCCTGCTCCTGAGTAGACAGGAACAGGTCATCGTCCATGCTGCCGGCATCCTGGCGAACCTCGCCACCAACGCCCTCCTGCTGGTCGGGAACACCTGGGCCGTTCGGTCCTCAGGCATCGAAGTCGCGGCACACCTGGTCTTCATAGCGGTGGCCTGGAACGTCGTACCGATCTTGAACTCCGACGGTTACCGGGTGCTCCTCGCCCTAGCCGGCGTCGACGCTGCACGCAATCTCCCGGCGAACCCCCCGTGGCTGATCGGCATCAAGGTCGCGGGCGTCGTCTTCATCGTCTTCGTGGTCATCCGCACCATCCTCACACTGACAAGGAACCTCATTGCCTGACCTCCTGACGATCCAAGGCTTGACCGTGCGGTTCGGCCGTCAAACCGCCGTCGACGACCTCTCACTGACGATCGAGGACCGGGGCCACGTGATCGGGCTGTTCGGTCAGAACGGGGCTGGCAAGAGCACACTCATACGGTCGATGTGCGGGGTGATCAACAGGTACCGCGGAGTGCTCTCCCGCCACGGCAACTCCATCGCCTACCTCCCCGACGCACCATTCCTTTACGGACACCTCCGACTCGATCAGTGCGTCGCACTCGCACGGCAGCTGTGGTCAGACTTCGATGCCGACGTCGCTCGGAGGATCTTCGCCGAGCTCGGTCTTCCCGATGACCTCAGGGTCAGCCAGGCATCCAAGGGGATGTCGGAGCAGATCCACCTCGGCCTCGTCCTGAGTCGACGCTGCCATCTGTACGTGTTCGACGAACCGCTCGCCGCTGTCGACCCCTGGACACGGGACCGCTTGGTGCAACTGATCGGAGAGCACCGCTTGCCAGGTTCCACTGCGCTCATCTCGACGCACCTCGTGGCAGGACTGGAAGACCTCTTCGACGAAGCGATCGTCGTGCACGACGGTGCGCTCGTCCTGCACGAAGACGTCCATGCGATTGCTGCACGCGGCGGTCTGGAAGCACGAGTCAAGGAAGTGATCTCCGCTGATGCTCTGGCGCGTTGAGTTCCGCAAGCACCTGCCGGTGTTCGTCGCCGCGTACCTCGCCACGACGGTGACCGGCGTAGCCGCCGTGCTCGCATCCAACATCGTCACCTTGGACGTCATCCGAGCGCTGTGCACCTTGTTGTGCTGGAGCGCGACGACTGTCTACTCAGCCGTCGTGGTGTTCGCGTTCGTCGTTCTCGGGCGTGACCAGCTGTTCCAGATCAGCACCAGAAGTCGCTGGCAGCTCGTCGGCCTCAAACTGGGCGTCCTCGCCGTGTTGCTCACCGTCCAGCACCTCCTGACGGTCGGTCTGCAGCTGCAGAGCCTCCTCGAACCCGCAGGAGCAGACGCGGCAGCCGTGATCGGGTACGTGACGCTGGCGAAGGTCGTTTCGATCGCGGCGTTCCTGCTCTCGGTGACCTTCCTCGCAACGCTGTCGAAAGTGCTCCGTGGTCGAGGAGTTTCGACTTCGTTCTTCGCCGTCGGGCTGCTCGTCGTCATCGGCGTGCAGGCCGTCTTGCTCTGGCGGATCGGGGCGCCGAACACGCAAGAGTTCTTCATCGGCGTCGGGGGGCAGCTGTTCACGGTCAACCTCTACGCGAACATCCTGCCGCTGACCCTCACTGGTCCGAGCGGTGGCTTCCTGCCGCCGATCTCGGGTCTGTCGATCGTCTTGAACCTGATCGCCGCGATCGTGTTGGCCGCTGCTTGGGCTGTCCTCGCCAAAGTTCGTAGGTTCGACTTCCTGCCGCTGTGAAGTCGACGTCGTCACCTCGAGGTCGTGCCGGCTGTCTCCGTGTCGATCGACGAAGAGCGGGCGCGCTTGGTGCCCGTCGCCTCAGCGGGGGCGATGGTGCAAGCGCACGACGACATCCTCGAGTACGCGGTGGTGCAGCTACGGGAGGACCATTCACGAAGACCGAGCTGCGACGGTTGCGCGAAGTGGTGCTCGGAGTGGAGTTGCAGCCGGACATGTTCCGAAGGGCGACCGTGGGGCGGCTCGTGGCCGCGGAGGGCAACCGGGCGAAGGGGCCGGGAACGCCGGCAGGGCTGTACCGGGTGGGGTGAGGGGCAGCGCTGCGCGAGCCGTGATCACGGCGCTGCGCCAGTGCCCAGGTATGAACCGCGCTCCCGCTTTCGCTCGGCGCCCGGCTCCGCGCCCGGACTCGAGCACCGCGAAGAGGGCTCGACTCTCGCCCGTGATGAGGTTCAGTAGCCGACTTCGGCAACGAACGTCTGGAGACGTTGCAGGCGCTCGCACGGCGCAGTCCTCGGACTGCCGCTCTACCTGATCCCGACGACGTGGTCGTCGGGATCAGCGCGTCCGGCCGGACGCCCTAGGTGTACCCGGCCGTCCTGGAGGCACAGCGCCGCTGCGCCCTGTCGGTCTCCGCCGCGTGCAACCCCGACTCGGCCGCGGGGCGGGAGGCGGACATCGCCATCGACGTCGTCGTCGGTCCCGAGTTCATCGCCGGGTCGACCCGCCTGAAGGCGGGCACCGCGCAGAAGCTCGTCCTGAACATGCTCACCACGCTCGCGATGGTGCGCAGCCACAAGACGTACGGCAACCGCATGATCGACGTGCGGGCGACGAACGCGAAGCTCGTCGCCCGGGCGTTCTCGCTCGTGCAGGACGTCACGGGCGCTGCCTCGACCGAGGTCCAGGCGGCGCTCGATGCCTCGGACGGTGAGGTGAAGACCGCCATCGCCGTGATCCTGACCGGCGCCTCCGCTGCCGACGTGCGTGCTCGCCTCGATGCTGCTGCTGGCTCGTTGCGCGCCGTGCTGTAGACCTCGTTCCCCCTTTTCCGTTTCCTTTCCCCCGAGGAGCACAGCAATGCCCGATGCACAGCAACTCGCCCAGCAGATCCTCGACGCCGTCGGCGGTTCCGCGAACATCGCCGACGTCGAGAACTGCATGACCCGCCTGCGGGTCGAGGTCGTGTCCGACTCCTCCGTCGAGCTCGAGGACCTCAAGGCCACCGACGGCGTCATGGCCGCCATCGCGGCCGGCTCGAACCTGCAGATCGTGCTCGGCCCGGGTCTCGTCGACCGCGTTGCCGACGGTCTGGAGGCCCTGCGCGCGGCCGCCCCGTCGGCTGCGGCTGGTGGGCCTGGTGCGTCGCCTGAGGAGCTCGCTGCTCGCGGCGCGTCCATCAAGGCGACCGCGCGGTCCCGTTCCGACGGTCGCACCATGCGCGCGATCCGGAAGATCTCCGCGATCTTCATCCCACTCATCCCCGCACTGATCGCCTGCGGTCTGATCGCCGGGATCAACGGCATCCTGACGAACCTGGGGTGGGTGCCTGCGCTGACGCCGTTCCTCGGCGTGCTCTCGTCCGGCTTCCTGTCCCTGCTCGCCGTGTTCGTCGGAATGAACGCCGCGAAGGAGTTCGGCGGCACGCCCATCCTCGGCGGCGCGGTCGGCGGCATCATCGTCGCGGCCGGCGTCGCGAACGTCACGGTGTTCGGCGAGACCCTGGCTCCAGGGCAGGGTGGTGTGCTCGGTGCGCTGGCCGGCGGCATCCTCGCCGCGTACGTCGAGCGGTTCATGCGCCGGGTCACGCCGGACGTCATCGCGCTCATCGTCGTGCCGACCGTCACCGTCCTGGTCGCCGGCTCGATCACCCTCGGCGTGCTCATGTCCGTCGCCGGTGTCGTCTCGGTCGCGATCGGTACTGCTGCGACCTGGCTGCTCGCGAACGGTGGGGCCTTCGCCGGCTTCGTGCTCGGAGGTCTCTTCCTGCCCCTCGTCATGACCGGCATGCACCAGGGGCTCATCCCGATCCACACCACCTTGATCGACCAGACTGGTTGGAACGTTCTGCTGCCCGTGCTGGCGATGGGTGGTGCCGGCCAGATCGGTGCGTGAGACGAAACCAGCAACCGACGCGTTTGCCCTGGCCGCGAACGCATTCCGCCTCGTGTTCCCGCCGGGCATGGAAGGAGCAGTTCGACCAATGTGTGATGATCACTCTTGTTCTCTTGATGCCCCCGTTCGAGAAAGGCGGGCAGACATGGGCTCTCGGCGAACATGCGAAGGCTCACGTGCAGTTGATAAACGCCCTGCGCGCCCTTGAAGGGCGAGAACAGATCAACGAGCCGACAACGAACCCGAACCTGCTGAAAGACGCTCGCAAGATCGTCGCGAGGCTCGCCCACGACTTGAACAAGGACTCCACTCATGGAAAGCACGCAGTTGGAGCCGACCAAGCTGAGCCGGGGAAGTCAGCATAGGGCACGGAGAAATCCCCGCACGGCTCCGTATGGCGGTAGCATGAGCTGGCGATTTCCACTTCGACGAGGACTCCATATTATCGCTGGTAGTTGGGTTTTAGTCAAATTGGCCATGTCATGAGTCCTTTTCTCTAGAAGCTAGCCGTTCGTGATTTCCTGCACTCGGCAATTTCTTCCGGAGTGTCGCCGAACGCCGATGGGGAAATCTGCGTCCCGCCTGCGGCGCAGACCTACTTCGAGTTCGGGCGCCGCCTAAAAAGGGAAGACCAACAGGTCCGGCGCGCGTCAAATGTGACTCGCGGCACCCCCCGGTTCGCGATCGGCGAAGTGAGGCATCCGCACTAACATGAAGCTGTGTACGTCACTAGCAGCTTCCGCGATCCTGCCGTCATCCCTCCCGACTTGATGCGCCGCTACAGATGGATAGAGACCGGCAACGCTGCCGCCGTCCTCAACGCGGTGGCCACGACCGAGTTCCACGAGTTCTTGTACGTGCTAAACAACTTCACCCTGCATCCGAACGAGTGGCTGCGTGCCGGCGGCAACAAAGGAGACCTGACAGATGCGCTCGATCAGCAGTTCCGGCGGATGGGCTGGGAAGAGACGCGCATCGACTTCGAGATCAAGGGCTACTTCCACACGGACTTCCATCAGCAGGGAGCCGGGACAGTCGGCCGGAGGATTGTCGAGGTCCCAGCGGTCTACAGCGAGGGCTTCCGAGTCGACAACCACAAGGGCCGCATGATCGTAGACGTTGAGTGGAACGCCAAGGACGGGAACCTTGATCGCGATCTGGCGGCGTACCGGTCTTGGCACGAGAACGGGCTTATCGACGGAGCGGTCATCATCACCAAGGATCGGTTGCCCTTGCTCAGGCTGGCACGCGACCTATGGGCTGAGTACCAAGACACGCTGCCCGACCACCTGAAGTCGAGCAGGCTGCCGATCGACCTTTCGACGTCAACCACCACGTCGCTCGACAAGGCCGACATCCGTATGCAGCGCGGAGGGGCGGGCACGTGTCCCGTCCTGATCGTCGGGATCTCGGACGCTACCTGGGACGGCACACGCTTCGACCCGCCAGTCGTCTAGGCAGTCGACGTCTGAGGGCTCCAATAGACTTGCCCGGCTATGACGACACCTCTTCGCGCGGACATCGACCCGACGGTCCCCGTCCCCCTGCCCACGATCGAGGACGGCTTCAAGACGATCCTTGCCGACCCGCCGTGGCGCTTCACGAACCGCACAGGCAAAGTCGCGCCCGAGCACCGTCGCCTCGACCGGTACGACACGATGACGCTGAACGACATCAAGGCAATCCCGGTCGCTGACCATGCGGCTAAGAACGCGCACCTCTACCTATGGGTCCCGAACGCGCTCCTGCCTGAGGGTATGGAGGTCATGAAGGCATGGGGCTTCCGGTACGTGAGCAACGTGGTCTGGGCCAAGCGTCGCAAGGACGGTGGGCCCGACGGACGGGGCGTCGGCTTCTACTTCCGTAACGTAACCGAATTGATCCTGTTCGGCGTGCGCGGGTCCATGCGCACGCTTCCGCCCGCGCGAAGTCAGGTCAACATGATCGAGACGCGGAAGCGCGAACACTCTCGCAAACCCGACGAGCAGTACGAGTTCATCGAGTCTTGCTCCCCCGGCCCGTATCTTGAGATGTTTGCCCGCAATGCCCGGCCCGACTGGCACGTCTGGGGCAACGAGTCCGACGTCGAAGAGGTAAGAGGCAAGGTTCACCGTGGCTACGGCGGCGGAGCGATTGAGCGGCCTTCAAGCGCCGAATAGACGCGCGGCGTGGACGCACGTTTCTGGATCGCAGAATCGGTTCTGTATGCGGCGTCAATCGACGGGAGAACCGTGTCCGGCGATTATTGTCGGATGATTGATTCCGAGAGTCCCGAGTGGGGCACGGGGAAGCGCAGCTTTCTTGAGTCGACGGAACAGGCCGTCATGGCGGAGTTCCCGTTGGCGTCCGACTTGAACAACGAAAGCGTGCGCCGGCATCGGGTACCACCTGCTCGCAGACCGCCGCTGGCCCGGCAGCCGCACAGCACAGGTCGACATGGTCGTCGTCGGCGTCTTCATCGTCGTTACCAAAGCCTGGCGCGAGGTCGCCGTCCACGGTGACCGAATGACCCGCGGCCAGGAGGACGTCACCGACGACATCGTCCGCTTCGCCGACCTCGCGTACAGCACCGACACGGCGCTGGCGGACACAGGCCGGGCGCCCGGCGAAATCCATGCGGTCGCCGCCCTGGCCGGGCAGAAGCGGATGCACACCCGCGTCGCATCACTCGACCTGATCGGGGAAAACGATCTCGTCGGGCACATCACCGAGCGCGGAGCCCGACTGTCGGTGTCCCAACGCCATCAACCGGTTCATCGGTGCACTTGACACCGCCTGGTCAGGACGGGGCCGCGGTCGAGGAAGCCGCACCACGAGCGAGCTGTGATATCTGTTGCTTCATGTCGGTGAAGGGAAGGTTCAACTGCACGACCGTCCGAGATACAGCGGGCCCTGCGATCACCTGGAGCGCACCAGAAGGCACCTCACCCGCCGCGTAGACCAACCACCCCTCTGCCAAGCCGAGCCTTCGGCAGTATGCGGCCATCTGGTACAGATCAGCGTTCGGATACTGCCCGTGCTTCTCGACCTTGTACTTCACGTCGATGCACGCCCGTACCTCCCCGTCGACGAGCCACACCAGGTCCGGTGCGATCTTCACCGCCCTCTCGACGTCGAGCGTCGACTGGTACTGCGACACGAGCACTCCCCCATACGGCTTGAACGCCTCGCGCAGAGCAGCCGACACGAAGTCCTCGAACACCGACCACATGTCGACGAGGAACCCCGATGCGACGACCGACCCGGCACGCTGCTCGACCGACGACCCCGACAGCACGAGTGACGCCGATGCCAGCGCCGACGAGTACCGCGCGTTTCGTCGATCTGCCCGCACCACCGGCACCGGCACCCCGACCGGGATCACCGACACTCCGTCGAGCACCCGCACGATCCGCCGCAGCGCCCCGAGGACATCGGCCGGCACACCTGGCAGTCGCAACAACCGCGTCGCTGCGGTCAGCAGTACCTGGTTCTCGACGATGTCCTCGACGTAGTCATCGAACGACACCTCGACTGGCAGCGGCTGCCCGCCCCGCCGTGTCAGCTGGTCCCCGATCCGCCACCGACCACGCACGAGCGGCAGCGCGTCCTCGCGCGTGACGTACCCACGAAGCGGTCCTCCGGCCAACGCCCGCGAGGCCAGCCGTACGAACGCGTACGCCAATGCCGGCACGAGGTCATCGTCCTCCTCGAACCCGAAGTCGTCCTCGGTCCAGATCGCACTCCCGGCACGGGCGTACCCGAGCATCGCGAACAGCCGCCGCACCGGCGTCTTCGGCTTCAACCACACCGTGTGCCCGGCGATCCGCACGACGCCGACCTTCCGGACACCGCTCACGCGGTACTCGTCGGTGCCAAGCGTCGGTGCGACGGTCGCGATGTTCGCCGTCGCAAGACCGACCGCCACCGCGCGCGGCAGCCGGTGCACCACCGGCTGGTCTGCTTCCCGCAGCTCAATTGTCGACGGAAGCACCTTCGGCCCCGTCCGCAGCGTCGCGTGTCGCCTGGCGACGCAGCGTCGCCAGGCCGTACCGCGCTTCCAGGTCGACGCCTTCGCCGTAGTGGTGCTCCGCCAGGAGCGGCAGGATCTCGTACCGCCACACGTCCTGCAGCCCGGTCCCGGCGAGATCGCGCATCAGGAAGGACGGCCCGACTTTCGCATCGTGGTCCTGGATCTGCGCGTTGAGCCGTGACAACAGGTCGGCACGATCATCCTGGAGGCCTTTGGTCTCCACCCAACGCGACAACACGTTCTGCACGGGCTCGCGTTCGGGGTGCAGCTCGATGAACGCGAAGCGGCGCCGCATGGCGGCGTCGAGCATCGCGATCGAGCGATCGGCGGTGTTCATCGTGCCGATGACGAAGATGTTGCTCGGCAGGGTGAACGGCTCGTCGCTGTAGAGCAGGGAGATCTCGCTGTCGCGGTACTCGAGCAGGAAGTACAGCTCGCCGAAGACCTTCGCTATGTTGCCGCGGTTGATCTCGTCGATGACCAGGAAGTAGTTCGCCTCCGGGTTGGCGGCGGCCGCGTCGGCGAGGCGCCGGAGTGGTCCCTTCCGAAGGGTGAAGGCGAGGTTGCCGCTGTCGTCGTTGGCGACGGGGCGGAAGCCCTCGAAGAAGTCCTCGTACGAGTACGTCGGGTGGAACTGCACGATGGTGGTCTCACCGTCGGTACCGTCCGTCACGTGCTTCGACAGCGCTTGCGCCAAAAAGGTTTTGCCGGTGCCCGGCGGACCGTAGAGGATGACTTGCTTGCGCCGCTCGATGAGGTCGAGGGTGTCCTGTAGCCAGGGCTTCGGCATGTGCAGATCGTCCGCCAACCACTCGGCCGCGTCGGGGAAAGCGGATCGCTCAGTGGTCGGTTCCGGATCGGGCTCGGGCGACGGCGTTGGGTCTGGCTCCGGTCCGGGGACCGGAGCTGACTTCGACTGCCACCGGCTTGCTAGCGGCTCAACGTAGTAGAGCGCCGGGCCTTTGGCTTTCTGCTGCAGCGCGAGAGTGATCTGTTGGAACGCGGCGTCCGCATCGTCGTCCATCTGGCCTTCGACCTCGCCGGCGAAGGCCAACCGAATCGCTTCGCGGTTGTCACTCGACACGACCTCGCCGTAGACGCCTGGATGCACCAGATACAGCAGTTCGTTGCGCTGGGTCGGAAAAGCAGAGCCGGGGAGCGAGTTCACGAAGTCGCGCCAGGCCCACGGGTCCTCCAAAGCATGTTCGCGCTTCTCAGCCGTCAGATCGATCCAGCGGACCGCGCACTCGACGACGAGTGACAGTGCCTTGTAGAGCTGCACCGACATTGCAGTTCCCGGGTTGAACGACCATGAGCGGAACGCCGCGTCGATCTCTGTTGGAATCGTCACCGGGTGTTCCATGGCATCGAGCAGGAACGAGACTCGCTCCCGTTTCTTGCGCTCCCCTGGCGTCTGCAGCGGCAGGATCTGCCAGCAAACAAGTTCGGCCATCAGCAACTTCGCGTCGTCGCTGGCCTCGCCGAACTGGTTGCCGAGCTTCGCCAGGAAGTCCTGGCCGTCCGCTTTGGGTTGAGCCAGAAATCGCTGCCGGAGCTCGTCCGCGACGTCCTGGCGCCAGACCGATCGCCCCGGAGCGAAAACCGAGTCGAGTGCTGCGAGCCCCCTGTCGACAAAGAGACGCTCGGTCGTTCGGATCACTTCCGCTCGCCGATCTGGCGGAACGACTTCCGTGCGCAGCCGAAGTGCAAGATCTTCGCGTTGCGCCTGCTGAAACGCGCGCTCTCGCTCGTTCAGCGTAGTACCGAACTCTTCAAGGGACAGCTCAGGGCGTGCGACGTCGCTGCCCTCATCCGTGACGATCCACTCGCCGCGACGCGGCTTCTCCATGAATCCAGCGTGAACCAGAGCGGTAGTCCCCCACAGGAAGTCCGACTGACCTTGGGGTTCCCCACTGCCGTTGAGCTCTCGCTCGTCGCCTTCGAGTGGGACAAGGTCTTTCACGTGGTCCCAGACCTCGAGTCGTCGACCGACACCCTGCTGATCGAGATATCGCAGCGCTGCGCGGAGTCGCTCGAGTCGGTTTTCGGTACGCGTCATGCGTGGTCCTCGAAGGCGTCGTCGTCTTCTTCGAGCAGGGCTGTCGGCATTGGTAGCCCGTACTTCTCGCTGAGGAACCGCGTTTGGCAGTACCGCTTGGCGTCCTCCGCCAGCTGTCCGAGAACGGCGGCATTCACCCCGGCCCCGATCACGATGCCGACGAAAGGCACGACCTTCGCGACGCTTTGCACGGAAACCCGTCCGCCGTTTACGCCGACCTGTTGCATCAGCTTCTCAAGAGCGGCCAGGAGCCGGTGGTCGGCGCGGAGTTTGTTCGACCATCGGACTCGGTCTTTCGCTGCCCACGCCGCTCGCGATGCATCCCTTATCGGACCTGCCTTGGCGGCCTGTGCGATGAACGACCTTCGGACGATCCGCTGGATGAACTCTTGCTCCTCAGGGTCCTTCGCGTCGTATCCGTACGAGTACGCCACACGAGCTGCGATGGAGACGCTCAGAGCCTGCACAACAACGATGTCTGCAGTGATCGCGATCGGGATACCCGCTACTGGTACCAGTGCGAGTGCTCCCATCGCACCGCCTTCAACGGCTCCGGCCGATCTCCAGCGCAGGGTGTTGAGCGTCAGGAGGCGATCACAGTCTCGGAGGTCACGCCAGCGAAGGTCAGTGAACGCCTCGACGTCGAATCCGCGCTTACGAGCGAGTTCTTCCACCGCCTTAGGGTCATTCAGCTCGACGACCCAGTCGTTCACGAGGTTCAGGAGAGCCACCGCCGACTCGAAGGCCGGCTTTATTGCCGCATCCGCGACGGCGGTGCTTGCGCGGCGGATGGGCTCCTTGATCGGTTCCGGAACCTTCTCGACGACGCGACCAGCGCCCTTCCGCGCCGCGGCCCCTCCACGGTCGATCGCCTCGCTCACCCAGTTCGGCAACCCGCGAGCGTTGTTGCGTTTTTCCCAGTAGGTCCCCAGCCCGTCCCAGACCTTCTCTTCATACGCGCTCATTCGTCGGTCGTGGACGACTACTTCACTCATGCTGTGGTCCTCCCGGCTTGTGCCACTCGAGACATTCTGGCGGACTCGCGCGACGTTTCGTCACTTCCTTCAAAACTCCGCGTCGTGAGTACGGCATCCCGCACAGTTCAGAAGCGATGTGCACTCTGCAGTCGCCTCAGTAAGACGACTACTGTCGCCCCGCCGTCCCAGCGGAGCTACTGAGCCGCCGTCGGAACCAGCTGAGTGAATCAGCGCCACGCACACCGAGGTAGCAGGCGATGGGTTGCACGGCCCACCCCGAACGGGTGCTAGACGGCCTGCCAATTCCCGACCAGGATTGACGGCGGAAAACAGGAACGAAGTTAAGGGGCGCTCAGTGCTGCGCAGAGCCGAGAACGTGACGATGAGGCACCGCGTGAACCTCTTCACTCGGAGGGGTCGGGTCGAGCTCACCGTTGGCCGCTCGACGTACTACGTCGGGTCGAAGCTACGGAAAGACGAGCTCTCCGCTGCCTTCGCGACATCAAACCGCAACCCGGTGAAGGTCGGACGTGTCAAGGAGCGCCAGTACTGGTGGTTCCGCGGCCGTTGGTTCTGGGACAACGACAATCTGCTGCCGGAGCAGGTCTTCGCGCTTCTCGAGACACGCGACCGTCGGCAGGCCTCGACCATCGCTCGAGCCCACACCATCGCCAACAGCCCTTCGCAGCCCGTGCAGTACCGTCGAGGCGCGATCCCGCGGGATGTGAAGCAACTCGTTTGGGCTCGCGACGGTGGCCGATGCGGCACCTGCGGCTCGACCTCCGAGTTGCAGTTCGATCACATCATCCCGGTGTCGCGAGGCGGAAGCAGCGAGCCAGAGAACCTGCAGGTGCTGTGCGGGCCGTGCAATCGCCGGAAGGGTGCCGCGGTTGGCTGAGCGCTCGCTGCGGACGGACGATGCCTAGGTTGTTTGCATGAGTCTAGATCTCCTCAGGTCCATCTGAACGATGCAGGACAGGCGCTGCGAGCCAATCCATTTCCTGTTAGCTCGGCCGAGCGGATGCCGACCGGTCCGGGTCTCTATGCGGTCTGGTCCAACGAGGAAACGTGGTCTGAACTCGGACTTGAGTGGCGGGGACCGATCACTCCGCTCTATGTCGGCAAGGCCGAGGAAAGCCTTCGCAAACGTGAGGTCGATACGCACTTCGCCGCGGGGAGTAGTTCGGCCTCGAAGACGGGGTCGTCCACGGTGCGCCGCTCCTTCGCAGCACTCCTGGCACCGTCCTTGGGCTTCCGGGCCATCCCGAGGAACGTCGAGAAGCCGCGGCACTTCTCGAACTACGCCCTACGCTCGGACGATGACCTCCGTCTGACCGCGTGGATGCACGAACACCTCCTGCTGTCCGCGTGGGCAAAGACTGCGGAGTTGGCTGCTCCTCTCCGCTCGCTGGAGGCACCCGTCATCGGCGAATGGGATCCGCCGATCAACATTCAGGGCGCCGCGAGCTCTCGCGCTGGGCTCAAAGCCGCACGCTCGGTGCTGAGTGCACAAGCGCGGTCTTGGACGAACTGACCTCCACGGGAGCCCGCACGCTCTGACTGTCTTGTCGGGCCACCTACCGGTTGGACACCTGCTCGACGTGGGCGAAGCACGAGAGCCTTGCCACCGAACGACGGAAGGCGCGGCACCAACCGGCGCCGCGCCTCCCGTCCATCACCACGTCTTCAACTCACCAAGTCAGCACAAACCGCCCCCGCCTCCCCCGGCCTCCAACCGCTCATGCGCCTCCACAGCCCGAGCAGCTGGCAGCACCTCGGCGACCCGCGGCGTCAACGTCCCACTCTCCACCGCATGCCGCAGCTGCTCGAGCTTGTCGAACGACCGGTACTCCGAGAAGACCATGACCTGCACGAACTCGATCCCCCGAGCCCCGTTGCCCTGCCACCCCGCACGTCGAAGAACACTCCGCCGTCGCGAACGGCGTCCACCACCTCGTCGCGCTGCACGGCGTCGGCGAGCGCATCGACCCCGTCCGGCACGAGCGCACGGACAGCGGAAGCGAAGGAAGCACCACGTGGTCCGGCCCGAGCGACCGCACCAGCGCTTCGTCCGCCGGAGCAGCATCCGCGATCACGGTCAGCCCGGCGGCCTTCGCCAGCTGCACCACGTAGTTCCCGAGCAGCCCCGCGGCACCGGTCACGGCGAGCGTCTGCCCCGGCGCGAGCGAGGCGTGCGACAGGATTTGCAACGCCGTCAGCCCGTTCATGGGCACGGTAGCCGCAGCCTCGATCGACGTCCCGCGAGGGATCCGTGTGAACGACCCCACCGGCGTGACGAGCTCCTGCACGTAGGCGCCACCATGGGCACTGAGCGGCAACGCCATCGCCATGACCTCGTCGCCGACCTGCCAGCCGGTGGCGTTGGGCCCGACCTCGTCGATGACGCCGGCGCAGTCCATCCCCGGCACGTACGGCGGCGAGGCCTGCGAGCTGTCCCGCTGGCCGGCACGCACCCCCGTGTCGGTCGGGTTCACGGCGAACGCCTGCACCCGGATCCGCACGGACCCCGAACCGGCGTGTGGTTCCGGAACATCGTGGACTCCCCTGATCCAGCTGCGGGAGGCCCAGCGGCGGAAGGACCCGGCGGCCGGGCAGCCTCAGCGCACCGTGCAGGAGCGGCCGACCGGGGTCAGTCCCACGTCGCCAGCGCCACGATCATCGAGATCGGCAGCGACACCGCGAGCACGATCCCGACGACGATCGCCAGAGTCCTCGCTGTCCGGACGCCCTGCTGCCCGACCCACACGAGCAGCAGGATCGCCACGAGGTAGACCGGCACGACGAGCAGCAGCGGCACGAACCCGAGCCCGGTCCACTCCACGAGCGCGCCAGCGAGCAGTTCGTACCCGGTGCACGCTGCCGACACCGCGAGCGCGACCCGCACCTGGGTCGATGCTCGGTGGTTCGGGACAGCGGTCACGTCCTGCTCACTCATCGTCGTACCCGTTGCCGGGCCCTCCCGCCAGGCAGGTCGTCTCGACCATCACGTCGCCCGAAGCCCTGGTCACGCTCGCGTTCGCCTCCGCGAGCCAGTCGTCTCCGAGTGCGCGGACGTCCCACCCGTACGGGTCGGCGTCGTGGAGCCCGGCATCGCGGAACACCTGGCGTACCGGAGCCAACTGCCGCTCGATCTCGTGCCCCGGCAGCTGATCGGCTTCCCGCTCCGCGTCGGTCTGCGGCTCACCATCCGGGTCGGAGGGCACCGACCATCGCCACATGTACTGCGTGCCCTCCTGCAGGTTCGACAGCGGGCACTCGAGGGTGACCTGGACGACGTCCCGGGAACGCACGCTTTCGCCCAGCGCGCGCACGGCACGCTCTCCGACGCCCGCGAGGTCCTGCTCCGCCTCGATCTGCGTCCTGCTCGTTTCGAGCTCGGTGAGTGGTTGCGCACGGCGCTCGGCATCCGCAGCCCAGCTGCTCGCCACCCCCGTCGTCGGGTACCCGAGCGTCCCGGCCGCGAGGACCGCGAACACGGCGCACCCCACCGGCCCGACCAGCGTGACCGATCGGTCACGCCGTCGCTGCACCAGCAGCACGACGACCCCGGTGAGCGGCACCCCTGCGCACACCACCGTCACCACGACGTCACCGATCGTCTGCGCCGAGAGCGACCGGTTCGAGCTGTCGACGCCGTTGTACCCGGCGAGCGCGACGAGCAGCCACGCGATCCACCCGGCGGGCAGCAGCAGACCACTCAGCACGATCCACCCGATGCCGTTCCGCCGCTTCGGCGGCGACCACGCGTTGTCGTCGACCATTGATCCCCCGTTCCCCACCTCCACCGTACCGACTGACGGGAGGCGCAGCACCAGCCCGCCACGCGCCTGACGTCCAGCAGGGACACACCGACCCATGACCGGCCCGCCCCGACCCGCCTACGCTCGAAGTGATGCCCGCTCCACGCACGACCCGCGACTCGACCACAGCCCTCGACCCCACCACCACGAGCGACGGGTTCATCCGCGTCCGCGGTGCCCGCGAGAACAACCTCCGCGACGTCGACGTCGACATCCCCCGCGACCGCATCGTCGCCTTCACGGGAATCTCCGGCTCGGGCAAGTCCTCCCTGGCGTTCGGCACCGTCTTCGCCGAGGCACAGCGCCGTTTCCTCGAATCAGTGGCCCCCTACGCTCGCCGCCTCATCGCGCAGGGTTCGACCCCGCACGTGGAGTCGATCACGGGCCTCCCGCCGGCCGTGGCGCTGCAGCAGCGCCGCGGCGCCCCGAGCTCCCGGTCGACGGTGGGCACGCTCACGACGCTGAGCAACTCGACCCGCATGCTCTTCTCCCGTGCCGGCACGTACCCGGAGGGCGCGGAGCAGCTGTACTCGGACTCGTTCTCCCCGAACACCGTCGCCGGCGCCTGCCCGCGCTGCCACGGGTTGGGCGTCGCGCACGAGGTGACCGAGGCCTCCGCCGTCCGTGACCCGTCGTTGAGCATCCGCGACGGTGCGATCACGGCGTGGCCCGGTGCGTGGCAGGGCAAGAACCTGCGCGACGTGACGGCTGGCCTCGGCTACGACATCGAGCGACCGTGGCGTGAGCTGCCGCAGGCGGACCGCGACTGGCTGCTGTTCACCGAGGAGCAGCCCGTGGTCGAGGTGCACCCGAAGCGGGACCGGGTCGCGAAGCCGTACAAGGGGAAGTTCTGGAGCGCACGCCAGTTCGTCCTGCACACGCTCGCGGACTCGCAGAGCGAGTCGCAGCGGAACAAGGTCCTGCAGTTCGTCGAGTCGGGTCCGTGCACACTGTGCGGTGGTTCGGGGCTGACGCGGGCGGCTCTCGCGGTGACCTTCGGCGGGATGACGATCGCCGACCTCAACGCCCTGCCGTTGTCCGGCGTCGCCGAGGTCCTCCGCCCCACGGCCGAGCTGACCGACGCTGCCGCCGCCACCTCACGGACCACCTCGGGTGAGCGCACCGAGGTCGCCGTCGCCATCGCCCGTGACCTGCTCGGCCGCGTCGAGGTGCTCACCGGCCTCGGCCTCGGCTACCTGAGCCTGGACCGTGCCACGCCGACGCTCTCCCCCGGCGAGATGCAGCGCCTCCGCATCGCGACCCAGCTGCGGAGCGGCCTGTTCGGGGTCGTCTACGTCCTCGACGAGCCGAGTGCGGGCCTCCACCCCGCCGACGCCGAGCCCCTGATCCAGGTCCTGGAGGACCTCCGCGCCAGCGGCAACAGCGTCTTCGTCGTCGAGCACGACATGCGCATCGTCCGGCAGGCGGACTGGATCGTCGACGTCGGCCCGGGTGCGGGCACGGCCGGCGGCACCGTCCTGTACAGCGGACCGGTCGACGGCCTGGCTGACGTCGAGGCGTCCGTCACACGCCGGTTCCTGCAGCCGCGGGGCTCCGACCGGGAGGCCCGCCCCACCCGCACGCCGATCGGCACCCTGGCACTGCGCGACGTCACGCGCCACAACCTCCGCGGGCTGGACGTCGACCTGCCGCTCGGGGTCTTCACCGCCGTCACCGGCGTGAGCGGTTCGGGGAAGTCCTCGCTCGTCGGAGGCATCCTCCCCACCAGAGCGGTCGACCACCCGACGGTCAGCCGCGTGGTGGAGGTCGACCAGAAGCCGATCGGCCGGACGCCCCGGTCGAACCTCGCCACGTACACCGGGCTGTTCGACGCGGTGCGGACGGCGTTCGCGGCGACCGATGACGCGAAGGCCCGCGGCTGGACCGCCGGACGGTTCTCCTTCAACGTCGCGGGCGGCCGGTGCGAGGTCTGCCAGGGCGAGGGCTCGGTCTCCGTGGAACTGCTGTTCCTGCCGGGGAGCTGGGCGCCGTGCCCGGAGTGCCACGGCTCCCGGTACAACGACGAGACGCTCGAGGTCCGCTGGAACGGATCGACCATCGCCGACGTCCTCGGCATGACCGTCGACGAGGCCACTCCGTTCCTCGCCGCGATCCCCGCCGCCGCCCGCACGCTCGACGCCCTGGGCCAGGTCGGGCTCGGCTACCTGCGACTCGGGCAGCCCGCTCCGGAACTGTCCGGCGGCGAGGCCCAGCGCATCAAGCTCGCCACCGAACTGCAGCGCGCTCGCTCCGGCCACACGCTCTACGTCCTCGACGAGCCGACCACGGGCCTGCACCCCGCCGACGTCGAGCGCCTGACGGAACAGCTGTCCCAGCTGACGGATGCCGGCAACACGGTCGTCGTCGTGGAGCACTCGATGTCGGTCGTCGCCGCAGCCGACCACGTCATCGACATGGGACCGTCCGGAGGCGACGCCGGTGGCCAGGTCGTCGCAGCCGGCACGCCCACCGAGGTCGCTGCCTCCGCGGACAGCCGCACGGCCCCGTACCTCCGCGCTGAACTCGGTCTCTGACAGACGCCGTCGCCGGACGGGAGGCGCGGCGTCCGCCGCCGCCTCGGCGGTACCGTCCCGGGATGCAGCACTGGGAGGCAGACGAGGAGCGCAGCCGCCACATGGTCCGCTTCGGACGACGGGACACCGCGCCTGAGCTCGCGCTCCGTCGGGCCCTGCACGCTCGCGGTCGCCGCTTCCTCGTCGACCGTCGGATCAGCAGCCGGACGAGGGCGCGCGCTGACCTGGTCTTCCCCCGCGCGCGCGTGGCCGTCTTCGTCGACGGCTGCTTCTGGCACTGGTGCGAGGAGCACGCGCACCTACCGAAGGCGAATGCCGAGCTGTGGCGCGCGAAGCTCCTCGCCAACCGGCAACGTGACGCGTCCCACGACGCTGCCCTCCGCAGCGAAGGATGGGTCGTCATCCGGGTGTGGGAGCACGACGACGTCGACGTCGCCGCCGATCTGGTCGAGGCTGCTCTCGACCGGTGGGACCGCATCGCGTCACGACGGTCCGAGCGGACTCACCCCACCGCGGCGAACGCCTCCCGCGCGCCCGCGGAGTCCTCGGCCGGCGGCCGGCCGGACGCCTCCCGGTAGTCCCGTGAGAAGTGCGACGCGCTACGGTAGCCGACCGCCACCGCAGCGCGCGCCGCGGTCTCGCCGAGCACGACCATCCGCCGCCACGCCTCCCCCAGCCGCGCAGGCTTGAGCTACTGCGGGATGGGCATCCTCGACGTCGACGGCGGCCTCGCGTCGACGCGGCTGGGCGAGGCACGCACACGGAGGCACGCCGACGACGGACGGGAGGCCCGGGACCAGTCGGTCCCGGGCCTCCCGTCCGTCACGCGGTGACTCCCGTCAGATGCTGGCATCCATCACGTGCTGACGTCCGTCACCACGTCAGGACGAACCGTCCTCGAGTCCCGCCGGCTTCGAGGCGTTGGTGCGCCTCGGCGGCACGCGAGGCGGGCAGCACCTCGGCGACGCGAGGAACGATCGTGCCGCCCTCGACGGCGTGCCGGAGCCGCTCGAGCTTCTCGAACGACCGGTACTCGCGGAAGACCATGACCTGCTCGAAGCGGATGCCGTCCGTGCCGTTGCCCTGCCAGCCGCGGACGTCGAGGAAGACGCCACCGTGGCGGAGGGCCGGGACGACGACGTCCCGCTGGACCGCACAGTCCGCGAGGGCGTCGGCACCCTCGGGGACGATCGCCCGGACTGCATCGGCGAACGCATCGCCCCGAGGAACGACGTGGTCCGCGCCGAGGGAGTGCACGAGCGCTTCGTCCTGCTCGGAAGTGTCCGCGATGACGGTGATGCCGGCGGCCTTGGCGAGCTGCACGACGTAGTTCCCGAGGAGACCCGCAGCACCGGTGACCGCGAGGGTCTGGCCGCGCTCCAGGCCGGCGAGCTCGAGGATCTGGATGGCGGTGAGGCCGTTCATCGGGACGGTGGACGCGAGTTCGATCGAGGTACTGCGCGGGATGCGGGTGAACGACCCGACCGGTGCGACCAGGTGCTCGACGTAGGCGCCGCCGTGGCCGGTGAGGGGTAGCGCGATGGCCATGACCTCGTCGCCGACAGCCCAACCCTCGACGTCGGGACCGACCTCGTCGATCACACCCGCTGCGTCCATCCCGGGGACGTAGGGCGGAGCGGCTGCGCTCGAGTCCCGCTCCCCCGCGCGCACTCCGGTGTCAGTGGGGTTCACCGCGAACGCTCGGACGGCGATCCCCACGGACCCGCTGCCGGCGTGGACGTCCTGGACCTCGTGGACGGCGAGGGCCTCGGGCCCTCCGAACTGTGTGACTCCGACGACCTGCATGCATCCGGTCTACCGGCTGCGGCGAACGCGGTGTCCAGGCAGCGAGCAACGTGGCACACAAATGCAGAAAACCCCTGACAGAGGGAGCGGATGCTCCCCGTGTCAGGGGTTTTCATCAAGAGAAGTCCGGCGGCGTCCTACTCTCCCACAAGGTCCCCCTTGCAGTACCATCGGCGCTGAGAGGCTTAGCTTCCGGGTTCGGAATGTGACCGGGCGTTTCCCTCTCGCTATGACCACCGGAACACCATCGACCAGAACTGGTCTCAGACTGCTCCGCCGTAGCGGTATTCAGTTTGATTCCCGATCGTCTGTCGGGAACCACAAAGTGGACGCGAGCCCCAACCCCCGAAGGGGTCAGGAAA
>NZ_QKLI01000032.1:0-16905 GCF_003224255.1 Curtobacterium sp. MCBD17_030
AGGTCAATAAAATTGGCATTGACAATGTGCACGCTGTTGAGTTCTCAAGGACCAGACGCACTCCCCACCCAACACCATCACGATGTCACGCCAGAGAGGCTGGTTCGTTGCCCGGGGAAGCACGGGGCCGGACTGCATCTTCCAGGTCAGTGACCCGGTCAGTGTCTCGGCCGTTCCGTTCTCCGCCTCAGCGGCAACGAGTGATTACTTTACGCACGGGTGAACGGCAGCGCCAAGCCAGCCCGACGCCCGGGCGTGTCGCGTTCTACGCGGGGTCGTGGGCACGCGCCCCCAGGAACGCCGGAAGGCGCGGTGCGAACTCGCACCGCGCCTCCTGGCAGACCCGTCGCCATGGCGACCGGCATCGAGAACGGACCGTCAGTCGGCCGCGGCCAACTGCCCGCAGGCGCCGTCGATCTCCTTGCCGCGGGTGTCGCGGAGGGTCGTCGGGATGCCGGCGGCGTTGAGTCGGCGGACGAACTCGTCCTGCACGTGGACCTCGGACGAGGTCCACACGGAGCCGGGCGTCGGGTTCAGCGGGATCGGGTTGACGTGCACCCAGCCCTTGCCACGCTTGTTGAGCTTCTCCGCCAGCAGGTCGGCTCGCCAGGCGTGGTCGTTCATGTCCTTGATGAGCGCGTACTCGATCGACACTCGCCGGCCGGTCTTGACGTAGTAGTTGTGGGCGGCGTCGATCGCCTCGTCCGCCTTCCACTTCGAGTTCACCGGGATGAGCTCGTCGCGGAGTTCGTCGTCGGGTGCGTGCAGCGAGAGCGCGAAGGTCACGGGGATGTCCTCTTCCGCGAGCTTCAGCATCGCCGGCACCAGCCCCACAGTCGAGATCGTGATGCCGCGGGCACTCATGCCCAGGCCGTTCGGCTGCGGAGCGACCATGATCCGCACGGCGTCCATCACGCGCTTGTAGTTCGCGAGCGGCTCCCCCATGCCCATGAACACGATGTTCGTCACGCGCTCGGCGTCGACACGGTCCTGCCCGCCCTTGCGCGGGTCTCCCCCGAGTTCCCCGGCGGCGATGGCGGCGTTCGCGCGGACGATCTGCTCGATGATCTCGGCCGTCGACATGTTCCGGGTGAGGCCGGCCTGTCCGGTCGCGCAGAACGGGCAGTTCATGCCACAGCCGGCCTGGGACGAGACGCAGAGGGTGATGCGACCGGGGTAGCGCATGAGCACCGACTCGACCAGGGCGCCGTCGTGCAGCTTCCAGAGGAACTTGATCGTGTCGCCCTTGTCGGTCTCGAGACGACGGGTCTCGGTCAGCAGGGGCGGCAGCATCCCGGCGACGAGTTCCTCGCGCTGGGCCGCCGGCAGGTCGGTCATCTTCGCCGGGTCGGACGTGTAGTGCGTGAAGTAGTGGGTGGCGAGCTGCTTGGCGCGGAACCCGGGCAGCCCGAGTTCCTTCACCTTGGCTTCGCGCTCCGCCACCGTCAGGTCCGCCAGGTGCACCGGCGGCTTGCCCCGCTTCGGGGACGCGAACTGCAGCAGCGGCCGACCGTCGGTCCCGGTCGCCTGCTGCCATCCTTCGGTACGCGGGCGCACCTGCGGGCGGGCAGAGCGCTGCTCCTCGAACGGTGTGCGGGTGTCGGTGGCCATCACTCCAGCTTACGGGAGGCCCGCAACCCCTCGAGCGCGCCGGTCCGGCCCGTCAGGTGGTCGCCGCCCCCGGGGTCCGTGTCCTGGTCAGGGGAGGGGGTGGTCGCCGCTCAGGAACCGGCGGGCAGGAGCCGGCTGAAGTGGTGCGCGGCCGGGTACATCGGGACGATGTCGACAACCTCGCCCGGGTGCGGTGCCTGGAGCACGAGCCCCTGGCCGAGGTACAGGCCGACGTGGTCCTCGTCGTCGTAGACCACCATGTCGCCCGGCAGCGCCTCGGACTCGGGCACCGTCGTCGCGACGGCGTCCTGTGTCGGGACGTAGTGGGCGAGCTGGATACCGACGGCCTGGTACGCCACCATCGTCAGCCCGGAGCAGTCGATGCCCGAGTGGCTGGCACCGCCCTCGACGTAGGGGTCGCCGAGGTACTGCAGTGCCGTCTGGAGCACGGTGGCGCGGTCGCCGCCGGCCGAGAGCGCAGCCGACAGTGCCGACTTCGCCTGGGTCTCGGTCACGCCGAAGCGGAGCACCAGGGTCGGGTACGACACGATCGAGGTGGTCGTCACACCGTCCGAGGACACGATCGGCACCTGGACGTCGTGGGCGACCGTGTAGGTCTGCAGGTCCTGCGACGTGGTGGTGGTCGCCGGAGCGGGGACGGCCGTCGCCGCCTCCGCCGGGATCGACAGCGACAGGGTCGAGGTGATCGCGAGCGCCGGGGCGAGGAGCAGCGCGGCACGCTTGGCGTTCGCGGCGCGGCGGACGTGGCGCGGGTCGGCGACGCGCTCGGCACGGAGTGCGGCGTTCCGCGAGACGAACGCGTTCGTCGTCGGCTGCACGGCTCGGGCGGGAGCGAGCGCGACCACGCGGGCCGGGCGCTGGTGCTCGACGAAGGTGGAGCGGGCGACGGCCGGACCCGCTGCGGAGCGGCGGCCGCGGGTGCGCGGTCCGGGTGTGGAGGTCGGGACGGGTGCGGCTCGACGGTCGTCGTCGAGTGCGGGCAGAGCGTGGCGTCCCATGGTTCCTTCCGGGTCCGAGCCGCCCGGTCCGAGCGGCGACTCGGGAAGATAACGTATTGGTCACGAACCTGATCTCGCCTGGGGAACCGGGCCGCGAACCTGCGGTCCGTCACAGGTTCCCCGGACCGACACGTCTCGTCGGCCCGACGCGTCTCACTGGCGGAACTCGTCATGCGGAGGCGAGCCGGGCCTCCCGTCCCTCGGCGAGCGCGTCGAGTCGTGCGGCGAGCGCGACCACGGAGGCATCGACCGGGGTTGCCGCGTCCGCGGCGAGCGCGCCGGGCACCGGTGCCCCCGCCCGGAGTGCGACGGGCAGGACGCCGGCCCAGGTGCGGTGGTCCTCGCCGTCGTCGGGTGACTCCCCCACGCCGGCGGCGCGGACCTTGACGCTGGCGGCGTCGAGCGGGAGTTGCAGGACCTGGGTCTGGCGGACCTCCTTCGCGGTCATCTCGCGCAGTTCCGCCCGACGACCCGGCATGAGGTGGTCGGACACCTGGCGGAGCGCGTCCGCCCGGAGCTCGGCCGGCACCACGGTCGCCCGTCCGACCACCATCGCGCTGCGGTAGTTCGCCGAGCTGTCGAAGGTCGAGCGGGCGAAGACGATGCCGTCGAGGTGGGTGATCGTCGCCGAGACGGGGACGCCTCCGGTCCCGGCGTCGAGGAAGAGTCCGCCGCCGGTCGAGCCGTGCAGCAGCAGGACCGGTCCGGCACCGAGGTCGCCGACGCCGTAGAGGAAGGGCAGCACGATCGGGAAGCCGTCGCGGACCAGGCCGACGTGGGCGACGAAGCCCTCGGCGAGGACCTGGCGCAGGGCCTCGGGGTGGGTCTGCTGGCGGTCGCGGAGGCGTCGGATGGTCAGGGAGGGCAGGGCGTCGTCGGTGGGCACGCCTCGACGCTAGGGTCGGGACTGGATCAGCACGTAGACCAGATCGGGGCAGTTCGAATGGACCAGTCGAGCAAGGTGGCAGCCGTCGTCGCCCGGGTCCGACGGCTGGTCCATGACGGGACGCTCGGCGCCGACGACCCGCTGCCGTCCACTCGTGCCCTGGCGGCCGAACTCGGGGTGGCGCGCGGGACCGTGGTGGCGGCGTACGAGCAGCTCGACGGCGAGGGCTACATCCGGACGCGTCACGGGGCCGCTGCGCGTGTGGTCGGGGGCGCGGCCTCCGGCGCGGGGACGCGGCCGGAGGCGTCCGATGTGGATCCGGTTCCCCGGGTCGGCGGCGGGACGGACGTGCACCGTGCCTCCCGGCCGGGGCCGGCGCTGGACTGCCGGCCGGGGATCCCCGCCGTCACCGCGATCAGCGCGCGCAACTGGCGGGCGGCATGGCGGGCTGCAGCCGAGGCACCGCTGCGCAACGAACTGTCGAACCCGCTGGGCCTCCCCGCCCTGCGGGAGCAGGTCGTCGCGCAGCTCGGTCTGGCGCGCGGCTTCAGCCCGCCGGTGTCCGACGTCGTGGTCGCAGCGGGGACCTCGGAGGCGCTCTCGCTGCTCGTCGAGGCACTCCGGTCCCGGCTCGGTCGTGCCCCGCGAATCGCGGTCGAGGACCCCGGCTACCGCTCCGGCCACCGCGCGCTGACGAGTGCAGGCGCGGAACTCGTCGCCGTGCCGGTCGGACCGGACGGCATCGACCTGGCGGTCCTCGCGACGACCTCGGCCGACGCGGTCGTCGTCTCGCCGACGCACCAGTACCCGCTCGGGTCCGTGATGCCGGTCGGTCACCGGCGGGCACTCCTCACGCGGGCCGCCGTGACGGGGACGGTCGTCGTCGAGGACGACTACGACTCCGAGCTCAGACACCGCGGCACACCCGTTCCGGCGCTCGCGGCGCTCGACACCGAGGGGGTGGTCGTGCACCTCGGCGGGTTCTCGAAGACCCTCGACCCGCGGTTGCGGTGCGCCTACGTCGTGCTGCCAGGCAGGGCCGGTTCACTCCGTGATGCGGTCCTCGCCGCGCGGACGGCGCGTGGTCCGGTCGTGGCGGAGCCGGTGCAGGTCGCGATCGCACACCTGCTCCGGACCGGCGCGTACCGGCGGCACCTCGGCCGGGTCCGGCGGGACTACACGCACCGCCGTGAGCGGATCGCGCTCCGGCTGACGGGAAGCGGGGTCCCCGGCCTGGAGGCTCGTGCCCTGACCGGTGGGCTGCACGCGGTCCTGACGTGGCCGGCTCCGGAGGCCGGTGCGCCTGCGACCGGCGCTGGTGCGGCCGTTCCGTCCGGCGCGGACGTGGCAGCGCAGGCAGCTGCGGCAGGGGTCCTCGTGGCCGACCTCGCGGACTACGAGACCGAGCGGTTCGGCCCCGGGGCGGCGCTCGGCTACGGGATTGCGCTCGGCCACGGAGTGGTGCTCGGGTACGGAGCGGTGACGCTGCCGGAACTCGACCGGGCGCTCGACGTGGTGCTCACGGCGATCCGCGGACCGGTGGCACCCTGACCGAAGTGGCGCAGGCTCCCGGCCGTCACGGATGACGTCGAGGACGCAGGCGGTCGGTCACCGTCGGCGGTCGGTCACCGTCGGCGGACGCGCTCCGTGGTGCCGGTGCGCCAGAGGTCGTCCAAGGACGGGACGGGCAGGTCCGCCGGGATCGCCCAGCCGCGCCGAGCGGCCTTGCGGGCGTATCGGTAGGTGGTGACGCGGAGCGGCTCCACGTCGTGGTTCGATTCGTACTTCGTCATGGCGTGCTCCCTGTTCACGGCGCCCACCCTCCGCTGGCGATGTCCGGCTCCGGAAGACGGGGCCTGCGACCACCCGCGGACTGCGGGACGCGAGACGAACTCTCTTCTTGGGCGGGACGCTACGTGACGTCGGAGGCGGCCGGGTGAACTGCGCCGGAAGTCAGCGCCATGCGGACGACCGGGCCGCCGGGCCACCGGGGCCGCCCGGACGCCGGCGTCACTGCGGGACGCCCCCGAACCACCGAGACGCCGGGGACCTCGGCGGCATCGCGGCGGCGTCTCGGTGCCTCCGCGGCATCTCTGCTCCACGCGGATGTGCGTCCGGGCCGTCGCGGGCGGCAGGATGGTCGCATGTCTGATGCACCTCCCGAGGGGATCGACGAACTGCTCGCAGCCTCGCGAGGACTTCTCGGAGTCGTCGCACGGTCCCTGGCTCCGGCGCTCGAGGACGTCACGGTTCCGCAGTTCCGCCTGATCGTCCTCGTCACCACCCTCGGCCCGACCCGCTCCGGCGACCTGGCCGAACGGCTGGCGGTCGGGCCGTCCACCCTCACCCGCAACGTCGACCGGCTCGTCGCCGACGGCTGGGTCGAACGACTGCCGAGCGCCGAGAGCCGCCGCGAGGTGCTCGTCGGCGCCACGGATCAGGGTCGCGCGCTGGTCGCCGACGTCATGCAGCGCCGTCGCGTCGAGATCGTCGAGCTCCTCGCCGGCATCGGGGAGGACGAGCGCGTCACCGTGTTCGCCGGAGCCGCGGTGCTCCGACGGGCCATGCACGAACCGCTGCTGGAGGAGATCTCGGCGTTCGGCGGGTGAGGTCCTCGCGGCAGCACTGACCTGCCCGCGCGCAGCCCGGTCCGAGCGCAGCCCGGTCCGAGCGCAGCCCGGTCCGAGCTCAGCCCGGTCCGAGCTCAGCCCCGACGGGCCTTCTCCCGCGTCGCTCGCGCACGCGCCTTCTGCCGAGCGGCCTTCTCCCGACGCCGCCGCAGCTTCGGGTCGTGCCGCCGACGGTGCACCACCACCGGCACGCCGACGCCCAGGAAGACCACGGTGCCGATCGCCACCCCCACCGACCGGTGCAGCACGCGGGTCTTCCGATCACGCGCAGCGTTCGACGCCGGCACCACGGAGTCGCGATCGCCCGGGTCGACGAGCACCGCGAAACGCTGTCCGCGGTGGAAGGCGTCCTCGTCGCGCGACGAGTACCGCTCGAGCTCGGTGGTGCTGCTCCACCCGTCGACGGTCTGCTGTGTGGTCGGGATCCACTCGTCCCAGCTGCTGTGCCGACTGTGGTGGTGTTGCTTCCGGACGCTCACCACCTCGGCGGTGGCGCGCACCCCGATGCGATGGAGTTCCACGTTCTGGTCGTGCGCCGCGACCGCCGGACCGAGTCCGAACGCCGTGACGATCAGGCCCAGCGTGCCGAAGTACACCAGCAGGTTCGGCAGGAGCTGCCACACCCCGGCTCCGAACCGACGCCAGGTGAGCGGCTCCGCCGGTCGGCGAGGACGTCGACGACGAGCGGGCCGCCGCCCGGGCTGCCCGGGTCGAGCAGGTCGGGTCACGCCCCGACCTCCGGACACGCGTCGGCGCGTTTGTCCGCGTCGGCCTCCGACACGACATGCCGCCGCAGATCCCGACGCGCGAGGGCCAGCACGAAGGCCAGGACGATCGTCGCGAACACCCACGAGCCCGCACTCGGCCCCGTCGACGGCTCTGCCGCCCTCGCCCCCACGTGCTCCTCGTCCGGCCACGGCGCTGCTGGACCCGTCATGTTCTCCCCCTGTCCCGGCCTTCCATCCTGCCCACCTCGGCCGCTGGCGTCCGGGAGGCCCGCCGCAGCCGAGCGCGTCTCGGGGGGGTACGAACGGGCAGCGACCGTCACACCGGAATGGACGGCGCCGGAGCGCGCTTGTCGCGTCCATGACCTCACCAGCGGATCGACGCGGATGGCTCAGCGTCCTGTCGGTCGCCCTCGGCTCGTTCGTCCTCGTGCTCTCGGAGTTCCTGCCCATCGGGCTCCTGCCCGCCATCGCCGACGACCTGCACGTCGGCATCGGCACGGCCGGCCTCATGGTCGTCTTCACGGGCCTCACCGGCGCGGTCGCCGCCCCGGTCGTGACCGTCGCCACGTCGCGACTGGATCGTCGGACCGTGCTGCTCGGTCTGACGGTCCTGCTCGTGGTCGCGGACGCGCTGGCGGCACTGGCCCCGACGTTCTGGGTCCTCCTCGTCGCACGCATGCTGCTCGGGGTCGGCATCGGCGGGTTCTGGGCGATCGGGGCCGGGATCGCGGGCCGCCTCGTCCCGCCAGCGTCCGTCATCCGAGCCACGTCGCTGATCACGGCCGGGGTCTCGGTCGCGACGGTGGTGAGCCTGCCGCTCGGCGCCTTCGTGTCGTCGCTCGCGAGTTGGCGGCTGGCGTTCGTCATCGGCGGCGCGCTCGGCATCGTCGCACTCGTGCTGCAGCTCGCGATGCTGCCGCGCATCCCGTCGGTCCAGCGGGTGCGCTTCGCGACGCTCGGCGGCCTGCTCCGGGTGCAGCGCGCCCGGGTCGGGCTCATCGCGACGGCGTTCCTCTTCGTCGCCCAGTTCGCCGCGTACACCTACGTGGCGCCGTACCTGCAGGAGTCCGTGCGCGTCGGCCCGGACACCGTCACGCTGGCGCTGCTCGTGTTCGGTGTCGCCGGCATCGCGGGGAACTTCGTCTCGGGCGTGACGCTGAGCCGGAACGTCATCGGCACGATCGGGGTGTCGAAGATCGTCCTGGCCGCCGCCGTCGTCCTGCTGCCCCTCGCGGCGCACTCGGTCGTCGGGGTGTTCGTCCTGCTCGTCGTGTGGGGCTTCGTCTGGGGCGCCCTGCCGCTCGGGACCCAGACGTGGATGTCGACCGCGTCCCCCGGTGGTTCGGAGAGCGGTCTGGCCCTGTTCGTCACGACGATCCAGTTGGCGATCGCGGCCGGCTCCGTGGTCGGGGGCGTGGCCGTGACGGGCTTCGGACTCGCCGCCGACTTCTGGTTCGCCGGTGCCGTCGCGGTCATCGGCGCGGTCGTGCTCCTGTCGCTCGGCTCGCGACGGTCGAGCGCCGTGCCCGAGGTCGCACCCGCACCTGCGACCGGACCGGTCGCGACCGCAGCGGCGGACTGACCGGGTCCCGGCCGGCGCGGTCCCGGACGGGAAGCAGGAGCCGGACGGGAGGCGCGACTCCGCCCCGGTGCGGTACGCCCTTCAGCCGACGTGCGGGCCGGGTACCGGAACCCGCACCGCACTGATGCGCCCGGCGTGCGTCCGGGCCGTGGTCGCCGGGTCGTAGCTGTCCGCCGTCGCCAGGTACAGCGTCCGCCCGTCCTCGCCACCGAGGGCGCAGTCGATCGCACACCGACCGGGAGCGTCGATGCGGTCCGTGACCTCGCCCCCCTCGACGACCCGGAGGAACTCCCCCGTGTCGACCGAGCACACCCAGATCGCCCCCTCGGCGTCGACCGTGCTGCCGTCCGGGGTGACACCCTCGGGCAGCGCTGCCCACTCGCGGCGCCCGGTCAGGGACCCGTCGGGCTCGATGTCGAACGCCGTCAGCTTTCCACCCCACGTCTCACTGACCACCAGGGTGCGGGTGCCGGGCAGGACGTTCGCACTGTTCGGGAAGACCAGACCCTCTGCCGCCAGGCGGAACGAACCGTCCTGCTCGATGACGTAGAGCGGGCCCGGGCGGAGTTCCTCGCCTGCGTAGAGGTCGTAGCCGAACGCGCCGATGTAGGTCCGACCGGTCTCGGGGTCGACGACCAGGTCGTTGACGAGCGACGACTCGACCGACGACAGGTCCGCGAAGACGCTCGTCGTGCCGTCATCCTCGACAGCCACGACCGTGCGGGACTCCATCGAACTGACGACCAGGCGGCCGTCCGGCAGCCAGCCGAGGCCGGACGACTGCCCGGCGACCGTGGCCTCGAGACGGGGGGCGGCGTCCGCGCCGCCGTCCGGGTCGATGGAGAAGACCTCGCCGGTGTGCATGTCCGAGTACCAGAGCCGGCCCTCGTGCCAGCGGTTCCCCTCGGGGAAGCGGATGCCGGTGACGACGTCGGTCGCGGAGTCCAGGGTGATGTGCACCAGGCCAGCATGCCAGTCGCCCCACTGCCCGATCGCAGCATGGGCCCGGGCTCCTCGTTGACAGTTAGAGCTCGAACACTTAGAGTTCTCATCATGCAGGCACCGCACTTCGACACGCCCCTCCAGCTCATGCGTTGGATCGGGTGGGCCCAGCGCAAGGCCGCCGACGAGTGGGTGCGTGAGCGTGACCTCTCGCACGAGCAGAGCTTCGTGCTCGGCTACCTGCAGCAGAACCCGGGCGCCATCCAGCGCGACATCGCCGAGATGACCCGGACCAGTGCGGCCAGCGTGTCGAGCCTCCTGCAGGGGCTCGAGAAACGGGGCCTCATCGAACGACGTGCCGACGCCGGGAACGCCCGGACGAAGCTCGTGTACGCCACCCCCACCGGCATCGACCTGATCGCCGGGTTCGAGGACGCGATGCTCGCCCTCGACGACCGCCTGCTCGCCCCGCTCAGTCCGGACGAGCGCGCCACGCTCCGCGACCTCCTGCTCAGGGTGACCGCGGAGTTGCCGGAACCCACCCGGTAACCGCAGCAGAGCCTCCCGGCCGTCCGCCGGAGGCGCGAGCCTGCCCACGCGACGGCACCCGCCGACGCGTCCCATCGCCATGCCGTGACGGCACTGCCGTCGCGCGCTCGGTCCTGCCCGGAAGGGGACAGTCATGAGCAGCACCACACAGCCCACGGACACCGCAGCGGAGAAGAACCGCTGGTACCTCTCCGCCGCCCCGATCCTCCGAGCCCTCGTGCACCTCTGCGTGCCGATGGCGGCGGCGATGGTCGTCAGCGCCCTGTACAACGTCATCAACGCCGGGTTCATCGGCGCCCAGCACGACACCGCCCTGCTCGCCGCCATCACGTTCGGCACCCCGCTGCTCGGATTGGTGATGGCCGTCGGCGGTGTGTTCGGCGTCGGCGGCAGCTCCCTGATGTCGCGGCTGCTCGGCGCGTCCGAACACGACCCGGCGAAGGCCGGCGAGATCAAGCACGTCGCCTCGTTCGCCGTCTGGGGCTCGGTCGTCACCGGCATCGTGCTCGGCGGGCTCGGGCTGCTGTTCCTCAACCCACTCGTCGGCCTGCTCGGAGCGGACGCCGCCGCCGTGCCCGCCACCAGCGCCTACGTCAGCGTGATGCTCGTCTTCGTGCCGGTGCTCGCCGCCGCGTTCTGCCTGGAGCAGATGGTCCGCGCCGAAGGTGCCGCCCGCCAGGCGATGATCGGGCTGGTCCTGTCGACGATCGGCAACCTGGTCTTCGACGTGCTGTTCATCCTGGTGCTGCACTGGGGCGTCGCGGGAGCCGCGCTCGCGGTCGGCCTGGCGAACCTGGTCAGCATCGTCTACTGGGTGCTGTGGCTCGGGAAGCACAGCGAGAACGTCAGCCTCTCGCTCCGCTGGTTCACGCTCCGTCGATCCGTCCTCGGGCCGGTGTTCGGCATCGGCGTCAGTGAGCTGCTGCAGGCCGGGTTCCTCATCGTCACGACCCTGGTGCTCAACAACCTCGCAGCGCAGTACGGCGACGACCCACTCGCCGCGATGGGCGTCGCCGTGCGGATCGCCCAGGTGCCGGAGTTCCTGGTGATGGGCGTCACGATCGGCGTCCTGCCGCTGCTCGCCTACGCGTACGGCAAGGGCGACCGGGAGCGGCTGCGCTCGGCACTCCGGGCGTCGGCCCTGACGGTCGGGGCGATCGTGTTGCTGTTCTCGGGCACGGTGTTCGTGTTCCGGGAGCAGGTATTCACGGTATTCTCCTCCGACCACTCAGTTCTGGCCATCGGCCTGACGATCCTGGTCGCCCAGCTCGTCGCCACGGTCGTGAACGGCTTCACCGGGCTGTTCACCTCGCTGTTCCAGGCGGCCGGTCTCGCCACCCCGGCGATCGCGATGTCCCTGTCGCAGGGCGTGCTGTTCATCCCGATCGTCCTGCTCGGCAACCTCTGGTTCGGGCTCGCCGGCATCATCTGGGCGCTGACCGTCACCGAGGTCCTGGTGTTCGTCGCCGGGGTCGGGATCTGGCTCGCGTCGCGTGGCCGCATCGATCGCGGGCTGGCCACCGGCAGCGCCGAGCGGGCGGAAGCGGTGCTCGCCGAGGCCGTCTGACGGGAGGTCCGGCCGGACCGAGGCACCCAGGCTCGGTCCGGCTCGTGGTCACCGCCGTCAGCTGGGACGGGCGCGGTCGATCACCACGAGGAAGGGACCGTCAGGCTCCGGTGGGGAACGCTACTTGGACGGCACGGACGCGGAGGAAGTCGAGCTCCTCCGAGTCCGTGCCGGTCTCGCTCGTGGAGTACCGACCGTGATGCCGAGGGGCGGGCGATCGACACGTTCGCCCGCTCGTCCTGCAGGTGGTCGCCCAGCACCATCCGGCCGCCGTGCACCCAGACCAGCGACGGCACGACACCGCGTGCCGTTCGGGGCGGTACAGGCGGATGCGCATCCCCGGTGAGCCAGCGGTCGCGGGCAGGTCGATGTCCTCGACGATCAGGTCGGGAGGCCCGTCGGCCACAGCAGATCGTCCGCGTGGCCGCGTGGCCAGTCGGGCGAGGCGCGGGCCGATGGCGATGGCGATGGCGATGGCGACGGGCGGGATGAAGCGCCCGAGAGCGAGGCCCAGGTGGAACGTGGTCATGTGGTCGTCGTGCCGGTGAGGGCCGTCCCGATCCTCAAGATCGTCCGCCGCATCGCGTGCTCGTCGTGGTCCTGCTGCTCGTCGAGCATCCAGAGGTGCAACGTCGCCGTGCCGGCCTCCCGCGAGTCCCCTCCCTCGCGGCGAGGGAGATCGCGATCCCCCACCGGTTCGTACTGCCGGGCGGGTGGCATCACTGAACACCTCGAGGCCGGTGACCTCCTGCCCTGTGGCGATCGAGATGCCCGCCCCGCCGCCGGACGGCTGGTTGCCCCTCAGGCTGGAAGGAGCCGCGTGCACAGCCACCTTTTCTCGGCGGCCTCCTCACCCGAAGGCGGCTTGCTGGGTCGATGCGACTCGGCGGGGCAACCAGATCAGAAGCGTTCCTGCCCTCAGCAGTGCCATCCCGTTCATGCGTTCACATGGTTCGGTGCGCAAACGGTACACGTCCCTGAATGTTCAGTTGCGAAAACCGTTCAGGTCGTGAAGGATTCTGGTGTCCGGGCATCGAAGGCCGGGCATCGAGCAGCAGAAGGTGGCGAGGAACATGCACAGCACGTACCAGGGAATGCCCCGGACGACGCACACGGCGGGCGCGCACCGGCGCTACGGCCTGACGGACCCGACGGTCATCGAGACGTACGCGTCCCGCCGGGCGGAGGACCCGTCGCTGCTGAGTGGGAGCACCGGGCCGTCGTACGCCGACTTCTTCGCCGCACCCACCGTCTGACATGGTCGGAACCGCACCCCGTTCCTTGGAGGCTGTGTCGTGCCGTTGACCGTCGTCCGCCGTGAGCACATGCACCTCTACGCGCGGGAGCCGCGATCTCGGGCCGCGAAGAACGCGGTCGAAGCGCTGCTGCGGCTGCAGCACGCGGAGGAGCAGCAGCTCGAGCAGGCCCGGAAGGAATCCGGCCTGACGAAGAACGAGTTCCACGCGGTCCGGTACATGCTCCAGGCGCACCGCGACGGGCGAATCATGGGGCCGAAGGACCTCGCCGTGATGCTCAACGTGTCGAACGCGTCGGTGACGAAGATCGTCGACGGACTCGTGGCGAAGGGGGACTTCGTCCGCGCGCAGCACCCCACGGATCGGCGGGCGCAGGTGCTGGAGCCGACGGTGCAGGCGGCGGAGAAGATCGACGACGCCTACGCCCGGTACCACCGGGTCGTGGTCGAGGTCATCGACCATCTCCCCAAGGAGGACAACGACGTCCTTGCCCGGGCGCTGGAACAGGTCACCCAGGCCCTCAACGCAGCGGATCCGTCTCCCGCGTTCGAGGACGAGTACGTCGTCGAGGACGAGGACGAGGACGCCATCGAGTAAGCGTCACGACGACGCGTCATTGCCCGTCAACACTCCCTGATCCGGTCGGTTCAGGGATCATCTGGAGCCCACCGTTGCTGTTGACCGACCGCTTCAGGACGTCGAGCCACGCCTCGTTGACAGCCGGGGC
The DNA here is from genome assembly GCF_003224255.1 of Curtobacterium sp. MCBD17_030. Lineage (NCBI taxonomy): Bacteria > Bacillati > Actinomycetota > Actinomycetes > Micrococcales > Microbacteriaceae > Curtobacterium > Curtobacterium sp. MCBD17_030. The sequence goes on from NZ_QKLI01000032.1 coordinate 13,498, forward strand.
CCTGCTGCCTTCGAACTTGAAACGGAGGCTCACGGTCGGGAAGATCCAGATGGTGCTTCGACCGTCGCCTTTCGACACGGGTTCCTTCCAGGAGAACGCGACGCTCTCCTGACGGCGCAGCTTGCTGATGATGACGATCTGGAGGTGCGCGAGGGTGCGGTCGTCCATCTGGATCTCGGCGCTTTGGCCGTCGTAGATCAAGTACCCCATGTGGTTCTTCTCTCCGGTCGTGGTACGCGGTTGCAGTGACGTCTCGGAAGCCAGCCGCCAGGCCTGCGGACCAGCTCGGGCAGCACGGAGACGTCTGGAGCGAAGCCCCGGTGGAGCGAACTGGTTCGCTAGTTGGCGTCGGCCCACTGGGGGCCTTCGTCGAGGTCGGATTCCCTTGCGGCAGGACCGGTCAGCGTCCGTGCGTCGCCTGCCGGGTTGAGTGATCCCGTCGGCCGTGCGGCGTCCAGCAGCCGGACGGCGTCAGCTGAGCTGATGACCCAGGTCATCGTGGCGGTGACCGTTGCGGTCGTGCTGTCACTGAGATCGTCCGCGATGAAGTTCACGGCGACCTGACTGATCTGCTCCGCATGGACGGTGACGTTCTTGACACCGTCCACGATCGCTCGATCGTCGTAGGGAAGGTTGGAGAGAGCCATGCGGATCCGATCGGTTGCAGGTGAGGTGGCGAACGGCCGCGACCGAAAGTCGGGTGCTCGTGGCCGTTCGCGTGGAACAGGCGAAGGGGCACACCCTCGAGTAGCTGCTCAGGCGCTTCAGGCAGGTCCTGAGTTCGAACGAGACCGGCATCTCGATGGAGCGAGCCGCTCAGGACCCGAGCCAACGGACAGCAGGTTGTCACCTACTTCTGGGAGCCGACACATGTGAGTGTGCCACGCCCGAGAAGAGGCGATGACAGCCAGCAGCCCGCGTGGAGCGTTCAGATCGGCGACGAGGCATGTTGCCCTGGAGATGAACGCGGTACCGACGCGGCGGGTGCGTTTCGGCTGTTGTCAGCCGGTTCGGTGCTGGTCGTCTTCGTCGTGACAGAGGTCAACGCGGCGGTCGAGGATCGCTTCGGCGAGGGTGTGGAGCGGTTGAGCGTTCGCGAACGCACGTGCATGGATGATGAGGAGCGCGTTCTCGACCGACACGTCGAGTTGCGCTGCCACCATCCCGGTTGCTTGTTGGACGTGTCGCCCGGACGGGTGCGTGACGGACGCGGCGGTAGGGGTGGCACGGGTGTCCATGTCGCGGACGGCGCCGGCGAGGATCCGTTGCGCGGTGAGGCCGGCCAGATGTGTCGCGTTGGTGATCTCTGCCGATGAGAGCGGTTTCGTGTCAGCCAGGTACAGGGTGACAGCGCCGATGTCGAGTGAGCTGGTGAAGAGGGGGAAGGACAGCACCCCCGACCAGCCCGTTCGTTGCAACATCACGAGGGCCGTCGGCCAGTCTTCCGCGTTCGCAGTGGCGAAGTCGTACACGGTGACGGGGCTCCGATCCCGGAGCGCTGACCAACCCGGGCCTTCCCCGAGTGCAACCTGCTGTTCGTCGGCGGTTGCAGCCTTCGGGCCGGATGCGGCGACGAGCGCCGTTCCGAAGACCCCCCCGAAGGTGGAGATCGCCGCTGCCGCAACCGGGAGGGAGTTGACGAACGGGCCGGTGAGGTCGTCCGGCGGGTGCTGCATTGCATCATCGGACCTGAGCATGGGCGCTCCCATCGGGATGGGCTGCAGCGCGGGGTCCAGGTACTGAAGCGATTGCGATGAGTGTACGTCTCGAACCTGTCCGCGCCACCCCTGGTGGAGCAATGATCGACGGCACCGGCCTCAGCAGGGTCTCTCTGCACTCCGATCCGACACGCGCAGCACCGCTTGTGCCCTTCGGGGGCGGAGAACTGTGGCGACATCGAGGATCGCGGCCCTCCACCGGTCACCTTCGCGACGAGCGGTCCGCACTCTGGATGGCAGATCCCTCAGCGGGGCTCCGACAACGCCGGCCAACGCTATCGGATGCGGCGTTCTGCGACGAGAGGGCACTCGAACGGGTTCCGGGCCGCGAGCCCGACGCGGTTGAGGTACGCCACCACGATCCGGTACGAATCGATCAACGTGGTCTCGGTGTACGGGACGTCGTGTTCGGCGCAGTAGTCCCGGACCATCTGGCGAGCGGCAGCGAGGTGCGGGCGGGGCATGTTCGGGAACAGGTGGTGCTCGATCTGGTAGTTCAGTCCGCCCATGAAGTGGGCCATGAACCAGCCGCCCCGGATGTTGCGGGAAGTCAGCACCTGACGGCTGAAGAAGTCGACTTTCTGATCGTGCGGGATGAGCGGCATCCCCTTGTGGTTCGGCGCGAACGAAGCACCCATGTAGAGCCCGAACACGGCGAGCTGCACGCCGAGGAACGCGAACGCCATCCCGACGGGCAGGAACCAGAACACCACGCCCAGGTAGATGCAGAAGCGGAGCAGGAACAGAGCCGCCTCGATGCGGCGTCCCCGGATCTCCTTCATGTTGCCGAGGACCCTCGCGGACTGCCAGTGCAGGTTGGCACCTTCGAGGAGCAGCAGTGGGAAGAACGCGTACCCCTGCACCCGGACCAGCAGGCGAAGGAACCCGCGTCGCTTCGCGGCGTCTTCTTCCCGGAACGACAGAGCGTCGAAGGACACGTCCGGGTCCTTTCCGACCGTGTTCGGGTTGCCGTGGTGGCGGGTGTGCTTGTTCATCCACCACGAATAGCTCACCCCGGCAAGGAACGTCCCGGCGTACTGGGCGCTGCGGTCGTTCCACTGGTTGGAGGTGAACACCTGCCGGTGGGCCGCCTCGTGGGACAGGAACGCGAACTGGGTGAACAGCACGCCCAGCACGCCGGCGACGAGTAGCTGCCACCACGACGCGCCGAGGATCACGAACGCCGTCCACGCAAGCCCCAGCACCACGATCAGCACGGCGAAGACGGTCCAGTAGTAGCCGGTGCGGCGCTCCAGCAACCCGCGGGCCTTGACCTGCTTCAGCAGGCCGGAGTACCTCGAGGTGCCGCTGTGTGATCCGGCCGGAGCTGGCCGGGTGCGTGTGTAGCCGATCGGTGTTGTCTCCGTCACGGTCTTGCATCCCTCCCGCGGCGTCCCACTGCACGCCGTCCCTCGTGCTGCACACAGAAGCAGAAGCACGATGAGAACGTGAAGAGGTTGGGCCGGCCGGACAGCGTCCCCGAAGTGCCCCACCACGGGCCTGTGGCTGCGTCGACCCGGAACTTGCGGAAGCCACGAACACCGTGAAGAGGGTCTCCGGCGACTGGACGGCGACGGAGCTCAGCAGTTGGAAAGCCGCAGGGAGCACGGACGGTGCCCCGTTACTTTCTTTGCGCCCTGGTCAGGAGTGATCCTTGAGGGGTGTTGGCCTGTCGGGCCCGGCATGATCC
>NZ_QKLI01000033.1:0-16111 GCF_003224255.1 Curtobacterium sp. MCBD17_030
AACATCGACCCGAACGGATGACCCATGTCAAGGGTGAGGTCTGCACCGTACAGCGTCCAACCGGTGGCTGCGTAGGCCGGGTCCCACCGCTGCACGATGAGGGCACCGATGCCCATCTTCAGGCCTGGGACGAGCGCTTGGCCGTCCTGGACATCGGCGTAGAGGGCGCGCAGGTTGGCTGGCGGCTCAGGGCGAAGGCGAGAGACCGGGATTCGAGCAAGGCCGAGCACGGCTTCCAGCTGCCGCCCGCGATTCTCATCGTCGTCCGTAGTGGCACTCATCTGGCGTCCCTTCCCGAGTACGAGCCTCAATGCGTTCATAGTAAGGAACTTGGTTCGGTCCGTCTAGGCCTGGCCGGCGTTCCGCGATACGGGAGACCTATGCGGAGCGCCAGCCAGGACCGAGTTCGATGACCTCCCGGAAGGAGGCGTGATCGAGAATTGACCTACGCTGGGGTGGCTCGACACGCGGTGTAAGCGTGATCTGCTCGTTTCTGCTTCCCGTGGTGAGCGCGGTGTCGAGTCACCAGGATCCGCGCCAATCCGGGGGAGTAGGGGCGTTCGGAGGGGTGCTCCTTACTTACTTACCTTTACCTATCTCTTATGTGTAGGTAGTAGGTATATAGCTGACCCTGGTACATATACGTCCCTATCTCAGTAGCCGTACCTCCCGCGGAGAGCGTCGAGATCGCAAGGCGCCGTGATCGACGAGGCTCGCCCTGCAAGATGCGGCCAGTCGACGGGATCAGCCCCCGTTCCGCGCATACCCGCTCCGACGCCGCACTCCGCGGCGCGAGAAGGAGCAGCACATGCAGGAACGAACTTGGTTCACCGACGGCCTGCCGGATGGAGGCAACGCAGCGACGGCCATGGATGACATCTCCGTCCTCCTCGACCCTTCCGGACTGATCACGATCGACGGGCCCGCTGGGAGGTCCACGACCCTCGACTTCGACGACGCCGTTGTCTTGAGCGCCGTCCTCATCGAAGGCATCCGCATCCTCCGCGAGAAGGGCTGGTCCGAACGCGACAGTGTCCTCGCTTGGCTGAGCGATCACGACACCGTCTGAGCGACAACGCACCGCGAGCCGGGTCGTCCGCGCATAGAGAGAGCAACCGAAAGGGGTTCCCATGCCGACCCAATCGCGCGCCGACCGACTCGACGCCTTCATCACAGCTGCCATCGCCAAGCACAACGGGAAGTATGACTACGCACGAGTGCCAGAGGCGTTCATCAACGCACACACGAAAGTGACCATCGGCTGCCCGGAACACGGTGACTTCGACCAGGAACCGAACGAGCACAAGCGTGGTCAGCGCTGCCCAGACTGCTCCGGCCGGCGGAACTCGCGAGCGTCAGTCCGCGGCGCCCGCTTCGTCATGCGAGCCGCGGACATCCACGGGAATCGGTACGACTACTCCGCCGTCGCGTTCATCGACCAGCACACCGAGGTCACCATCATCTGCCGACAGCACGGCCCGTTCGGCCAGCGGCCGACAAACCACCTCGACGCTGACGGACCGAGCGGCTGCCCAACCTGTGCAGATAAGGGCCGGCAAGCTGCTCTGCAGGAAGCGTGGACGAAGCGCTCCCGCTCTCAGCGCCGCGACAACGAGACCGGCGAGTACCTCGCCGCCTGAACAAGAAAGACCGAGCCGCCGTGGGGAGACGGCGGCCCGGTCATAAGGCTCGTGTGTGGCAAGCCGCAGTTCAGCGTAAACGGTCAGTTCGCCGCGTCGTACGCGTCGCGCACCTGCTGGCTGATCCGGCCGCGAGCAGCAACCTCGTACCCATTGGCCGACGCCCACTCGCGAATCTTCGCCAGGTCGTCCGAGTTACTACGAGCCTTCGGCGCCGACGAGGACGGGCGGCCGCTGCGGCCGCTGACCTTGCGGGCGGCGGCGATGTAGTCGGAGAGCGCTTCACGCAGGTTGTCTGCGTTGTCGTCCGAGAGGTCGATTTCGTAGTTGCTGCCGTCGAAGGCGAACTGCACGGTGCTGCCAGCGCCTGCTTCGATGACGTCGCCGGTCAAATCGTCGACGAGCTGAGTGGTGACCTTCTGTGCCATGCAATGCTCCGATGTGTGGGGGTGCCGTCTAGGGTGCCACACGGACCTGAACTCCGTGCAATCTCGTCGGCTGCGCCTACGGCCTTTCTCGCAGATTCACAGCAGCGAGCTGCTGCCAGTTGCCGCGTCGGATCGAAGAACGTGGTCGGGGCGTCGACGATGGACGGGAAGGTGGTGCGGTCCGAGCTGCACTGCGACGACGGTGGCACCGCCGACGTGCCTGGTCCTTGGGCCACAATCAATGATGCTGGGCGTGCGCGAACCACATTCTCTTCGGGGCGCGAAGGAATAGTTGTATTCCGGAGGAGTCAGCCAGGAGCGAAGCTCCTGGTGGTTCTCTGCGCAGGCAATCGGCTATCGATCCGCCCGGCGTGTTCATCGTGTCGGGACGGTTCCTCCGTCGACGTTGATGTCGACACCGACGATGCCTGAGGCTGCGTCTGAGACGAGGAACGCGACGGCGGCGGCGACTTCTTCGGGCTCTGAGGGGCGGCCGAGAGGAATACCTCCGAGCGAGCCCATCAGTGACTGGCGGGCTGCGTCGAGGTCGGTGCCGTTGGCTGTTGCGATCCGATTGATGAGCGCTTCGGCTGATGGCGTCCGGATGAACCCCGGCGAGACGGTGTTGACGCGGACACCGTGGGGTGCGCACTCGTTGGCGAGGGCTTTGCTGTAGGTGCTGAGGGCGGCTTTCGCTGCGGCGTAGGCGAGGGTCCCGTCGTACAGGGGCATCTGGGCCTGGATCGACGAGACATGAATCACTGCCCCGGTGCTGCGGCTGATCATGCCGGGGACCAGGGCCCGGTCGAGTCGGACGGCGCTGAGCAGGTTGAGTTGAAGCTCATCGTCCCAGTGCTCGTCGTCCAGTGCTCGAAATCCTCCCCCTGGGCCGTGGGATCCGCCTGCGACGTGGACGAGGATGTCGACGACGCCGGCGCGGTCCGCGATGGTGCTCAGCGCCCGGGAGTCCGTGACGTCGACCTGTAGGGATGCTTGTGCTGGATGTGATGGATCAGCGGCTCTGCGGCCGAGGACAGTGACGTGTGCACCAGCCGAAACGAGCGCTTCGGCGACGGCGCGTCCGGTGCCCTTCGTACCGCCCGAGACGAGCGCACGCTTCCCGGTGAGAGTGAGGGGGTTGATCATGGTGTCCTTTCTGGTTCGCGTCCGGCGTCGCGCATGGTTATGCGGTGAGGTAAAAAACCGTCGGTGCGGATCGTTGCCCGTTGGCTTGCGTGATGAGGGAGTGCTGCCCTGCCCGGATGGTGCGACTCCTGAGTGGGGCGAAGCTCCGCTTTCCCGAGACGGTGACGGTGCCGCGCCCCGGGATCGACCGTCTGACCAGCTTGAAGACTTTCTCGGTGCTTCCGCCGGCCGCGGTCGGGGAGGTGAGGACCACGTCGATGACGACGTTCGCGTCGCTGTCGCCGAGGTTCTGCACAGTGACCGTGTAGGGCAATGTCTCACCGATGCGGAGGCGGTCGGCGTGGAGCGTCGGCGGCTCGAGCCCGAGCGTCGTGGTTGAGAAGCCCAGCAGCGCCAAGGCGTCGAGGTTGCCCCGCTTGATGAGGGTGCGAAGCCCGTGACGGACAGTCGGGGTGGCACCGTGCTCCGCGGTCCAGTCCGCGGCGATCGCGGTGGCGATGCCGGGGTGGTCGCGGCTGATGTCGTTGAGGTGGTTGCCGACGCTCCGACGCACGTACTCGCTGGGATCGGCCACGAGCTGGTCCAGGATCGACCGTGTCACGCCCGGAGCGGCGATCAGCGCCGGCACCTGCTTGGCCCACGGCAGACGTGGGCGGGTCCCCTCGCTCGCCAGCCGTCGCACGTGATCGTTGGACGATCCAGTCCACTCGCCGATGATCGTGAGGGAACGCTGGTGGTCGGCGATGAGGAGGTCCCGGATGGCGAACTCGCCGGTCAAGCGCGTGGTTAGTTTCCCCAGGACACGGTGCACGTCGTCGAACGCGGCCGTGCTGGAGTCCTCGAGTGCGCGGTGCACTAGGGCTTCCGAGAGCGGCCAGATCATCCACCCGTCCAGACGGGAGTCCTCGAACATCGCGTCGGTGAGGGCGGCGGTACCGCGGTACGAGCACGGCAGCGTCGCCAGGATTCCTGCGCGCACTGTGTCAACGCGGGCACGCAATTTGCGTCCGGTCAGCGTCTCGGCGGTGGCGAGGAGTGCGGTGGTGTCCACTCGGGCGTGGTCCCGCATGATCGACGCGAGGTCATCGACCACGGTGGGGTTGATCAACTCGTCCATTGCGCCCATCAGGCCTCCTTCAAGGCGAGTGCGAGTGCGCGGGGAGTGGAAGCTCCGCGCACGGCCGGACTACTCCGCGATACGGATCTCGAGCGCCTGAACGCTCTGGGCGTCGAGCGTGAAGTGGAACGCGAACGGGAGCGGGCCTCCCGGGAACTCGCCGTCCGCAGATGCGGTGAGCTGTCCGGCGCTACCGTCGCCGTTCTCGTATGCGATCGGCCCGAGGGTGATCTTCGGCGTGATCTGATGCTCCTGGATCCACTGCTGGATCTCGGCGGAACCCGTGTAGCTGGTGCCGTCGTCGGTGACGGACGCGCCCGGTGCGAAGACGGCGAGCAGTGCGTCCGCATCGTGTCGGTTGGTCGCGTCGATGAAGTCCTTCACGGGGCCTGCGGGGATTTCGGTCATGGTTCTTCTCCAGATGTGTTTGAGCGAGCTTTGGCGGGCGGTACCTGTATAGTGTCGCGCACGACAGTATCTCCTGTCGTAAAAGACAGTTAACTCCCAGCGGAAGGGCGCACACCGCAGTAGTGTCAGGGCATGCCAGTTGCTCGGAACGACCGCGACCCGGAGCGCGAGACGAGGTACCGCTCTGCCCTCCTGACGGACCTCAGTCGGTTGATCTACCTGTGGGAGTCCCCGCAGTTCCAGTCGGAGGTGTTGACGCGATCCGGTGAGCCGCTTGACCAGTCGTCCCATCAACTGCTCCGCCTGCTCGGGTTCTCTGGCCCCCTTCGGCCGTCCCAGATCGCGGAGCGGCTGAAGACCGGGGCATCGAATGTCAGCAAGATGTTGCGCCGACTGGAGGACAACGGCTGGTTGCAACGCACGCCAGACCCAGCGGACGCGCGAGCCTCACTCGTCGGGCTCACCCCAGCTGGCGTCGAGGCCGCACAACACGTGTTCGACCTCGGAGACGACATGATCGCTCAAGTGTTGACGGGCTGGAACGCCCGTGACCTGGAGCAATTCACGAACTTGACGCGCCGCTTCGTCGATGACGCGTACGTCGCCGCTGAAGTCATGCGAGCGCGGGGCCTGACACGTACATGGACGTCCGACAACTCCACCTCCTGAACCAATCTGCCGTAGCGCTTGTCCCCGCCTTTGCGGGCGCGCCTTCTATTTGAAGTGATCGTGCGAGCCGCCTGGCAGACACGTACGTAGTGCCCGGGACGAAGGGCTCGACGGAAGCCAAGACGGCGTTGTGGCTCTATCGGGCGGTTCGCTGAGCGGCGCGTACTCGTCGCCACTGCTGCGCGCGCAGCAAGCCGTACGGTGCCATGGGCGCCGATCGTCACCGGTCTGTGACGTCTTCGCTCTCGTGGTCGAGATCAGCTTCCTCGAGCACACAGGTCTCCACCCAACGTGCGATGAGGCTAAGCACGGCGAGCCGTTCAGAGGCTTCGACGAGATCCCACTGCTTTGTCTCGTGTGCGGCGACGTTTCTGATCGTCATCTGCGTTCCGGCTGTGATTTGACGAAGACCCTCGTTCATTGATCTCACCGTGCGATCCTCCGGGTCGCCCGGCCAACGTAGGCGAGGTTTTCCGGGCTGCGCCGGTTTCTCAGAGAACGTTTCCTGCCAGAGCGCAGTCTCCGCAATGTTGTTGCGACCCGTCCTGGCCTTGAGTTGGCCGACCAGAGCTTCCGCGGCGCCGGCAACTGCCTGGCGGTAGTAGCTATCTCGCCACATGGATCGCGCCGCTCCCCAGACGAGCGGGTGCATCGTTTCGGCACTGACAGCGGGTACTGCCTCTGCCTCTGCCTCGAGCAGTAATACCTCTAGCCGGCCGATCATCTGCCCGCATGCTGACGTGATGTTTTCTGGATCGAGCACCGGTTTTGGGCCGAGGATTGTGGCCCAGGCAGCAATGGGATCGACCACGCCGAACCCTGCAACCTCGTAACGGGTACCAGTGAGGCCCACCGCCGGCGTTGCTCTGCCAGATGCGACCTCGACTTGCCGCTGAAGACGCTCGTAAGCCAAGTCGTCTACTCCGTCGCGTCTGAATACAGCAGGCATGAGCCCTCGCGCGAATGTGTTCGGTTCATGCAACCTGAGGAAATCGCGGAACGCCTCATCGAACTCGGTCACGGCCTTGATCAGCTCACGGAGGTACGACGGCGTCGGCTTACTACTCATGCGCTCACACTGCCACCGAAGGCCGACAGCGCCAGCAGTCCGGTAGCGGACTGGCCAACGAGACGCAGGTGCGGCACCACGCGAAGCCCCGTTCGGGCGTCATCCAGATGTCCTCGCAGAACACCCCCACACGCTCGACCCAGACGCCCGGTGGATGGGTGATCCACCCCACATCGAGACGTCATCGCCACTGTGAACGGGCAGCCAGAGCGGCGTGACGCGGAAAGGGGTCTGCTGCACGTTCGGTCTCGTTCGTCTAGGTGTACCCGGCAGTGACGTTGGTGGACGCGTCGGCGCAGAACGCGCCGACGGCCCGCACCAGCCGCGGGTTCCTTCTGTGCACCGGCGTGGCGATGGAGCTTGACTGTCGCTGGTCGTGCGGCATCTTCACTGGCAACATTCACGACCGCAGATGCGAGCAGCCAGTAACCTGAGTTCAACTCGACAAAAGGAGGCGATCGTGTCCAAGCGACTGGTGTACAAGCGAGCCGACGGCAAGTGGGCGTGGAACCTGACGGTCAACGACAAGGTCATCGCAACGGATGGCGGTCAAGGGTACGAGAACGAAGCGGAAGCGCGGAGGATGGCGGACCGCGTCGTCGGCGGCCACTACTCCGACGCTGAAAAGTTCCGGAGCGAGAAGTCGCTCTAAGCGCGCAACGCGCTCCTGCGGCCCATGAGCTGTAAGACGGCGGGGAGGCCACCTACATGGGTTCGAACTGACCGCGGGAAGTTCGCTGCGGCCTGCGGAGGTGGCACCGAGCCCGGCCTCGCGCGCTCCGCACGTTGCATCCTCCGCGTGTGGCAGTGCGCGTGAGGTCTATGGCGGCTTCCCGGCCGTGGCGGAGGGTGCTCGTCCTTCGGCGCGGGCATCGTCGCGAGCTCCCGATGCTGCCTGTGCGATTCGCCGCATCTGTAGGAAGCGGTCAGAAGCGGATCGGGAGTGTGTGTGGAATCAGGAGGCGAAGCCGAACGGCCGTTCCGTGCGCACCGTGCGGTCAACGTCGAGCGACGTCACTTGGGACTGCTGCAGGTTTCGTTGACTCGTTCGTTTAGGCCGCGAGTGCGACCTGTGGGTTGATGATCGTCTCGTACTCGATCGGGGTCAACTTCCCCAGACCCCGTTGCCGCCGCTTGCGGTGATAGGTCGCTTCGATCCAGGTAATGATCGCCAGCCGGAGTTCCTCCCGGGTGGGCCATCGCTTCCGATTCAGGACGTTCTTCTGCAGCAGGGCGAAGAACGATTCCATCGCCGCGTTGTCCGCGCATGCACCGACCCGCCCCATCGATCCGAGCAGGCCGGCATCGGCCACGGCGCGGACAAACTTGTTCGACCGGAACTGGCTGCCCCGGTCCGAGTGCACAACAGTCCCGGCCGGGTTCCGGCGCTGCACCGCCATCTGCAGGGCGGCGACAGCGAGTGAGGACCGCATCCGGTTGCTGATCGAGTAGCCCACGACCCGCCGGGAGCAGGCGTCCTTGACCGCGCAGAGGTAGAGCTTGCCCTCGCTCGTGTTGTGCTCGGTGATGTCCGTGAACCACAGCCGGTCCAGGTCCGGCGCCGCGAACGCACACCGGACCCGGTCGTCGTGCACCGGCGGCCCGGCTTTGCGGTTCAGGCCGCGCTTCTTGGCATGCAACGACCAGAGCCGCTGCTGCAAGCACAATCGCCACACCCGCCGTTCCGAAACCCGGAGTCCGGCAGCATGAAGGTCGTCCGCGATGAACCGATACCCGAACGTCGGGTCGTCGCGGTGCGCATCGATGGCTGCGTTCGTCAGGTGCGCGTCGTCCCAGTCACGCTGAGAGACGGGGCTGACGCGCCATCGATAGAACGCCTGCTTCGAGAACCCCAGCACCCGGCAGGCCACCGCGACCGGGATCCGGTCTGCGGCGAGTTCAAGGACCAGCGGGTAGATCATTTTGGGAGCTGGGACTGGGCGAAGTACGCCGCTGCCCGGCGGAGAATCTCGTTCTCCTGCTCGAGCAGCCGGATCCGTTTCTGCGCTTCCCGCAGCTCCGCCTGCTCGACCGCTTTCGCCGACGGCGCCGCAGCCGAGCTGCTGCCGTCGTCACGGTCCGCGAGGCGCAACCAGCGAGCCAGGCAGGACTCGGAAACACCGAAGTCCTTCGCGACCTGCCGCACCGACGTCTCGCCCTTCCGGGCGACCCCGATCACGTCACGGCGGAACTCTTCCGGATACGCCTTCACCATGGCGCACATCCTTCCAGCAGGAGCCAACGCCCCTACCCGTCAGGAGTCAACCGAACCTGCAGCAGTCCCATCGCGCCGCGGGTGGGAGGCGACCCCCGAACGATTTGGCACTAGCGTTCCGCTGTGCGCCGCCATAGCTTCCAGTCCGAGTACCCCGAAGACGTCCCCAGCGACATCGCCGGAATACCGCTGACGAACGACGTACTTACCGCGCATCACGAGGCAATAACACTTCGAGAGCGTCTCGACGCGTCGAGTCGGACGTTGGTGCTCAGCGCAGTGCGCAGCTTCTACTTCATGAAACAGGTCAACGCAGACATCGTTCACGCAAAGGTGCTGCCAGGGGGACTCGAGGAGTCCGTTGCGGTGCTGCGCCAAGACCTACTCCGCTTGGCTGTGATCGCGATTGGAACCGTCAATGACACGTCGGCACGAACGAGTTCACTGCACAACACGGTCTACGCCGTCCGAGCGAAGCTGGCTGAGCTGGACACTCCCGACGCGTCCGCAGCCCTTGAACTCGTTGAATCTGTGCGTTCTTCCATCGACGCCAACACTCAAACCCCGCTTCGTTATGTTCGGCATCTCCGCAACAAGTGGGCGGGACACGCGTCAACGGACCGTGACGTCGACGAGTGGGCAGGCGCGCACCAGACGGTGTCGCTGGTTCGTGTAGAGAAAGCGCTCGAGATTCTCGTAAACGCCCACCAAGACCTGTATGAGGTCCTCGCGCTCAGTGACAGTGCTGCCACTTTGCTCGCCCCGTCAGTGCCGACGGTTGAGACCAGCCCTCAGACGGATCTGGGGATCGAGTGGGAGAACGTCGTCGTGCTTGCCGAGCTCACGCGAGCCTCAGCCCAACGAGCGGCAACCCGTCTCGTCGACCGGATTCTGCGAGATCAGTGAACAGTGTGTGCGTTCTCCACGGGCAGTGCTGCGCATTCGCTCACGGGGAGGTCGGTGAGGATGGGTGGGTCGCTAGTTGTTAAGCACTACCGGAGTTGGGTCCGGCTTTGTGATGCTCCGCCTGGGACAGCGCTGCAGAGGGGCCTACGGCCAGGGATCTTTCTGGAGCTGCCACCGCGGCTTCGACTGCTACCTGACAGTCAGGGCATCGTGAGGTGTTCGTAGTCGACATCCCATTCCGCGCCGGCGGGAGCGTATCGCGTGACGGCAGGGTCGGTGGAGAACGCGGTGAGCGCCGACGACGGAATGGACTGAACGGCAGCTCGAGGGTAGGCCCTGAACGGTGTCGGCTGCGGGGATCCGGTGGCGTAACTCAGTTCCCGGCGGATGCCGAGCATCGACCTGTGGAACGCTTTGGTGAAGGCGGTGTGCTTGCACTCCATGCCCCAGAACAGATCCTCCGGCGCTGGGTATCCGGTCGTTCCGGCGGCGGCGGCGACGGCAACGATGTCAAGTTCATGCTTGTCGCCCGCCACCGGCACCTTGGGTGATGCGCCCCGATGCAACGAGCTGAGGGTACGGACCTCGATGTCCGTCCAGATCGTGAACTGCGCGAACGGTGTGCTGCACACGAAGTGGGTGAACTTCGAATCCAACGGCCCGTGTGATGCACGGAGGCGCATTGCCGTGCTGCTCGTCGCGGTGATCTTCGCACCCTCATGGGTGCGAAGGTTTTGGAGCACGGTGGCTAGTGTCCATGCCTCGTACAGTTTCCCGGGGCCGAGCTTCTCGAGGGGATTGCCCTTCGTCCCCAACGCAGCGAGAGCGGTTCGGATCGTGCTGATCACGGAGGTCTTGGTTGGGGTAGTGAGCGTCATGTTCCGCCTCAGTCTTCGTCTACGCGAGAGGTGAGCAGCTCGATGAGCGTATTCATCTCCGTCAGTGCCACGTCGGCTGCCAGCGAGCCTTCGAACGCGTTCTCCTGCCGGATCCCGAGCCGGTCCGCGGTGCGACGATCCGCTTCGATGAATAGCACCGACGGCACAGGGACGTCGAGAGCGTGGCTGAACCGATCCGCGGTCATCTGCACCCCGGCTCGGGAACGGAGATACAACTCCTGACGAAGCCGTGACAGCAGCACGAGCAGCTCGGACTTCGGCGCGACGTCATCGCCGCTGTCGTAGTCGGCGATATCGGTCAGCCCCTGCTCCCGCGCCGTGCGCCGCAGCTGATCGATGACGAACCGATAGTCATCCTGTCGCATGTCAACCCCCAAGCAATTGATACCTACCGTAGATGATCCCGTCTCCTACCTCTGCTCTAGCGCGTTCACCACTGACGCCAGCGTCCGGTGCAGTTCCACTGGAGCTCGCAGACGTCGAACCGACTGCTGCAGTAAACCGATCGTTCGTCGCTCACCGACCACGTGGTCGGCGTAGCCGGCCGCCGTGCACAGGTAGAAGAGGTCCGTGAGGTCGTTGCCTTCCCATCGACCTGAACCGAGCATCTTGTCGATCATCGTGGCGCGGAACAGCGATATCGCGGGCGCCCCGAGTTCCGGAAGGTGCCACGTCGACCGAATCCACGCGGACATCTCACTCGGGGTCAGCCCTGCATCGAAGCTGGCTCGGGCGATCTCCCTCGTGGCGTCTGAGAACATGAAGACTTCAGCGGAACGCCTCCGTTGCTGCTTAGATCGGTCAGCTTGTTCGGACAGCCAGGCGGAAAACTTTTGCACGCGCTGCACCCAGGCGGCCATGTCCCCGCGTGGCGTTGCCTCCTGGTCAAGCATCATCGAGGCGTAGACGATGTTCGACAACGAAGCCGTGTAGGCGTAGCCCCATTCGGCAGGGACCTCGGCAGGAACCTCGTGCGGAGAAGACCCTTCTCTAGCTGCCGGGTCGAGAGCCGCATACGGCTCCAGCGTGAAGACGTCCGGCACTGGTGCCGCCGGCTTGCCGGAGGAGAGGGCGAGAACTCGACGGAACTCTGCTGCACGAACCTGAAGGGGGTCGCGCATCTGCCATCCGCCGCTGCAGGACATGATTGCGACCGCGAGTTCGTAGCGTCCGTCGTCGTTGCCCCAACTGCCGGTCTCGCCGAGGTGAGCGGCGGACAGTGGCAGGATCACCTTCCCCGACGAGGCCATACCGATCAGACGCCGAGCCGCTTGGAGCTCGTCGCCCGACCGCACTCGCCAAGGGGCGTTGACGGACTTGCTCAGCGTGCTCCACTGATTCTGATCCAGGTACACAACGGGCCGGCCATGAACGGGCGACGAGTTGAACCGTGATCCGAATTTCGATGAAAACCCATCCCCTCGAGTCGTCTTGAAGAACACGTTCCGCCGCCATGGATGCACCTCCACTACGGCGAAGTCCTTCGCGTGGGTAGCGAACGAGGCGTCACCGCTGAAACCTCGCACGAGCCCGCTTCGGAACCGGAGCGCCACCATGTTGTCGTCAGCGCGCCATTGAAATGCCTCGATGAAGTCGGACGTCTTGCTGTCACCGCCGCTCGTTGCCTCAGATGCACCGTCGTCGGTGTGAGTCGTCGGCACAGAAGTCTCGTCCACGACCGGATCGTCTCATCCCCGGGCGACGGCGAGGGCGCACCCCTCTAACTCCTGTCACACGTTCAGGTCTCGGGTTGCCTCTCCACTGAGCTGCTCATGCGAGCCCAACGTGGGGCGAACGTGGAGTCTGCGGGGCGAGGCCTGGAGCCACCGTGTGCGCCAATGGGCGCCCTGCGAGGATGAAACCATGACGAGAAGGTGGCGTGACCCAGCCGATGAGGAGCACTGGCTTCCGCAACCGATTTGGCCAGCCGCTCTTAAGCGCCCCGAGTCCCCGCCACCGGTGCTCTTCCTCGACCTCAACCACTGGATTGAGCTCGCACGCGCCGACGCGGGGAAAGGCGCGCCCGCTCACGTACGACTCCTTGCAACATTGCGGCGGGCCGTCACGGCGGACGCGGTCACGATTGTTCTCACCTCCGGCTTGTACCGGGAAATCATCAAGATCAAGGACCCGAAACAGCGTCAGTCTCTGACCAACCTCATCGCCGAACTCAGCGGTCCGCGCTACCTTCCAGGCCTGACCGACATCTTCCTTGCCGAACTCTCGACCGCGCTTGACGCTACAACCGGCACCACAGGTACGCGATACCAACAGTTCGACCTCGTCGGTACCAGCGCCCTCCACGCGTTGGGCAAGGTGGGTGGACTCCGCGTCATCGACGGTGACGGCGTGGACAGGACGGCGGAGTACCTCACTAATACGCCGGGCTTCGCCGCGCGATTCGCCGACGCCAATGCGGAAGCCGAACGGATGCTGCTCGCGGGCCCCACCGACGCGGACGTGCCGCGGATGCGCGCGGAGGGGTATGCCCCCGAACGGCCCGAGCAAGCGGTACGCGACAACGCCGCCTTCGAAGCCGGATGGTCGAAACAGATCGACCCCTACCGGAAGAGCCGCAACATACGAGACCTGGTCATCGCTAGGCACCTCGCACTCGAGCTGCTTGACATGCTTGAGCATGAACGGGCACTTCGTCAGTTCGCCGTCGAAGACGTCGTGACCCCGGTCGCTGCACGGAACCTCGTGATGAGCATGCCAAGCAACGCGACCATGGTCTCGATGCTCGCCGAATACCACCACAACCCGCAGAAGACGTGGATGGAGAACGACATCTACGACATTCACACGCTCGCTGCTGCCGTCCCGTACTGCGACATCGTTCTCACCGATGCCGCAGCCCGCGACGCCCTCACCCGCCGCCACGTCCACGAGTGGTTGAACACTGAGATGCCACGCCGTGCGGAGAACCTCTCTGATTCTCTAGATCAGCTGCTTCACAGTGCCGCCTGACGCTCGTAGTGGCTGCTGGCATCGCGCTCATCGTCTGGAAGCATGTGTGATGCGGGCGAGTCGTGGCTCGACTTACTGATTCAGAGGCGTCAGCGGTCGCCTCTACGCTTCGAGCCGTCGGAGAGATTGAAAGGAGGCCTCGAATGGGCGGACTGAGGACGTTTAAACCGGTGACCGTTCTCGACGCACTTGACACGGCAATCGGAGATCGTCGGGGTGCCGATCTTTACAACCTCTCCCTAAGTGAACTCGACGACATCGGAGAGCTACTCGAGGAGTTTTGGTCATCTCAGTACCAAACGGTGCCGACCTCAACGCCGTCGCGGTCAGCGTTTGTTGGCGGCTGGATGGGCCCCTTTTTCAGCGAGCCGATGCTCCGCCGCGACCTCGCGGACGCGCTGCTGTACTACCCAAAAATCATGGTGCTGGACCCGCTCGCCGACTTCTTCAGCCGAGGCGAGGGCCTTCCCGAGCTATGGTCGGTTGGCTACGTCCGTCCAGACCGCGAGATCAACAGAGTCGCGTCTGGACCCGCGATGTGGCGGAACAACGGAACCTATGAGTCGCTTCGCACCGACCCGGAAGGCGCCGCGCGACGTTTCGCCAGTATCGTCGACAATCTCTACCTACTGGAACAGCCCATCCGCGCCGACGTGATCGATGTCCGCAGCCAATGGCCGATCATCAAAGCAAGATCCCGTCAGCTTGAGACTGCGCTCCGCTTCGATGTTCGTAATGCGGCACTTCAGGACTACCTGGCCGCTGCTGACCTCAGCGGCTTGCACGTCTGGGACAGCATCACGGGACTGCAAGTCAGCATGGACTTGCCAGTCGTGCGTCGGGACGCACCGATGCAGGCCGCCCCGATGCTGTA
Organism: Curtobacterium sp. MCBD17_030; assembly: GCF_003224255.1. Classification (NCBI taxonomy): domain Bacteria; kingdom Bacillati; phylum Actinomycetota; class Actinomycetes; order Micrococcales; family Microbacteriaceae; genus Curtobacterium; species Curtobacterium sp. MCBD17_030. The sequence goes on from NZ_QKLI01000033.1 coordinate 14,342, forward strand.
CTACCTTGCGAAGACCCTTGCGGTTGCTGATGCAGGCGACGCGCAATACGTTCCGACGAACGAGTCTTCGCTTGGTCTGCTCCGAACTAAGTACAACGACGCCGTTGCTCGTACCCATCCGGCTGCCATGCTGCGAGAGGTCGCACGCATCGCTGTCCCTGCGGCCGACGTCGCGCTGCGCGAGGTGGTCGCAATCCGCCAGTCCTCCGACAACTTCGAAGACTGGCGGCTCGGCCTGCAGGCTCTGCATCGTGCAACTGTCTCCGACGACGCTCAAACCCTCCGAGAGCGGGTCGAGGAGACGCTGCTGCCGAAAGTGCACAATGTCGAGCGTGAACTTGGAAGCTCGTCGCTCGGGAGCTCGTTCCGGAAAGCTGGTGCCGACGTCGTCATCGACGGCGCGGTCGGAGCGGCCACAGGAGCTATCGCCGCAGGGAGCGTCGACCCGGGCGCCGCTGCGCTCCTCGGCGTCGGTGGGGCAGCCGCAGCAGGAGCGCTCAGATGGCTGCTTCGGCAGTACGCGCCCGCACCCATCGAAGGCGACCAAGCGGTCCTCGCAACCCTGATCAAGGCACAACAGAAAGCCGATTGACCGTCGCCCGTCCGCGGGCGATCCGCACATGCGTGTGCCTCCTCCACGGTTGCTCCCACCGTGCTTCGCTCATCGGCGATGCTGCTTCGCAGCAAGCATCAGTCGTCGCGAGTGCGCCACGACCTGGGCTTTCTTGAAGAAGGGGAAAATCGAGCCCACCCCAGGGGAAATCCAGTTCCAACGGCGACCAGGGCGGCCGTGAACCCGCACAACCGCGCGGTCGAATGAGACCTGCAAATGACCCGCCACAGGGTTATTTGCAGGTCTGGGGTTCCAGCGTTTGCAAGTCTGGCCCACCAGAAGAGCCCCCAGCGTCAGCTGGGGGCTCTTCTGTCTTCGCTACGCCGGCGGCGCAGGCATCTCCGGTTCCACGTAGGGGACGAGTTCGCGGGGAGGCGGGTTCCGCATGTAGCGGCTTTCTCCTCGGCGGTCGCGGGAACGCTGGAGGTACTCGCCTTCCTGCTTCCGGGGGATGCGGCGTCGGCCGGCTGCTTCTCGCATTGCCTGCTTCCGCATCTCCGCTTCGAAGTCGGTGATGCGGGTCATGTTGGACTTGACTGCGAACAGGGCGAGGGCGAACTGTTGGGCAGCGAGGCCGCGCATCGGCCTGTTGGTGGTGACGCTCAGCTTGTGGTCGCGCTGCAGCAGGTCGTTGGTGGATTCGCTGCTGCTGCGGTCGGACCGGTACGTCTTGAGCCACTGGCGGCTGTTGTGACGGAGCTTCTGCCGCTGCTGCACGTGCTCGGTCGGCTTGACGGTGACGCTGGTCTGGCAGCAGACCTTCTTTTGCCGGTCGGTGATGTTCGTTCGCTGGATGCGCACACGGTCGGCTTCGTCGTCCGGCACTGCTTTCCGGTGCAGCTCCCGCAGTGGGCAGGACGCGGTGGGTGAGATGCCGGACGCGGGACAGCTGAGTCGAAGCGTGCCGTCGGCCTTCGTCTCGTGGACGCTGAGCTCGTAGTACTCGAGCCTGTCGAGTTCCTTCCAGTACTCGATGTCGGTGAGCTCGCCGCGGTCCCACCGTTCAGTTGCTTCGAGCAGGTCCATCGGTGTGGACGGGCACACGTATCGTCCGTTCACCATGATGGCGCCGCCGAGCGCACGGGTCTGCTGCACGGATAGGTGACAGTTGTAGTCACGCCACGAGGGCGACGTTGGTCTTCATGATGGTTTCGAAC
>NZ_QKLI01000034.1:0-11447 GCF_003224255.1 Curtobacterium sp. MCBD17_030
CCGGGTACTTCCTCGGTGCTCCCATGACTCTCATCCTCCCGTGGATTGAGAGCCTCCATCAGACCCGGGGCGGAACATTCACCACCATGGACATGGGCGCGTGCACCGAACCAACCAACCGCCGGATGAGCGCTGCAGTCTGCCGAACGCATCATCGCCATACGACGGAGGTCATCTTCACGCGGGCGGCGCGTCGCTTTCAGGCACATCAAGGGCTGGTGCGAGGTCTGCTTCTGATGGGAGCGCCGCTTGCACCGCCGGTGGGAGCAGGTCGTAGCTGGCGACACCGATCGGTGTGTGGTGCGCGCCGAGCGAGTACCGGACGACGGCGTCGTTCTTGTCTGCAACCAGCAGCAAGCCAACGGTGTCGGCGTGCTGCCTGCGTCGGAGCTTGTCGTCGACGAGTGCGACGTAGAAGCTGAGTTGGCCGAGGTACTCCGGCTTGAACTTACCGGTCTTCAACTCGATGACCACGTAGCGGAGTTGCTCGACGTGGAAGAAGAGCAGAAGAAGTCGTCCCCGTGGACGTCGAAGTGCACCTGCCGGCCCACGAACGCGAACCCCTCCCCCAGCTCCCGCAGCGTGTCGATGATCCGATCGACGAGAGCCTGCTCGAGATGGCGCTCCTTCGCGTCCGCATCGAGTGCAAGGAAGTCCAGAACGTATGGGTCTTTCGTCAACTGCTGCGCGAGATCCGACTCCCCCGTCGGCAACGTCGCCGCGAAGTTCGACGGCGCCGCCTGCAGCCGGGTGTGCGCGTTGGTGCGGATGTGGTGCTCGAGGACGTTGCGTGACCAGCCGTGATTGACAGCCTGCGCGGCGTACCAGTTGCGGACCTCCTGGTCGTCGAGCCGGTCGAGGAGCACGGTGATGTGCCCCCAGGGAAGTTGTCCAACAAGTTGTTGGACAACTTCCCCATCCGGCCAGGCGGCAGCGACACGGCGCATGTAGAAGAGATTCGCGCGCGAGAAGCCCTTCATCTCCGGGAACGCCGTCCGCAGGTCTTCGGCGAGCCGTCCGATGACGTTGGTCCCCCACCCCTCCTGCTCCTGCCGCTGCAGGATGGTCGAACCGATCCCCCAGTACAGACGCACCAGCTCCGTATTCACACGCCGCTGCGCAGTGAAACGCGCATTCCTCACCTGCTGCTTCAACTCAGCCAAAGCGGCGGCGTAACCGGAGGGAACGGGTGTGCTTTTCGTCATCGAGACCATTGTGCACTAACAGTGAGCACGAAAGTTCTGAGTCGGGACGTCCGGACTTTGGGCCGGGTGTGCCACAGTAGAAGCGCACCCCTAGTGAAAGGCGGCCTCCTATGGCACAGAAAGTCACCACCCAGCTCGTCGACGACCTGACCGGCGACACCATCGAAGACGGCACGGGCCGCACGGTCACCTTTGGGTTCGACGGCGCGAACTACGAGATTGACCTCACCGACGACAACGCGGACCGGCTCCGCGAAGCGTTCTCTGATTACATCGCCGCTGCCCGCAAGACCGGCAACCGCAGCGGCCGCGCATCCTCCGGGAGCGCTCCGAAGCGTGGGAACTCCGAGGAACTCGGCAAGATCCGCGAGTGGGCAGCAGCCAACGGACACGAGGTTTCCTCCCGCGGCCGGATCAGCCAGGCTGTCCGCGACGCGTACGACGCCGCGCACTGACGCCACTCCACAGACGTCAACGGCCGGCCACCCCTCGCGAGGTGGCCGGCCGTTGTGCTTCGCGCCGATAGCGGTCTCATATGTCAACTCGCGTTCACAGTGCGATTACAGGTACCCCGCGAGCGACCTCGGTGAGTATCGGGGTTGATTGCCAACATCTTTTGAATGGTTTGCGCCGAGACTGCGCTCCCGAAACGCTGCTTGGCCTACGCCCCGACCGTCGTCAGAACAGCAACCAACGCCAGGAGCACAGCTCCTAGGGCAAACGACAAAAGCGCTAGACGAAGGTAATGATACTTCTTGGTCACAATCGCCGAGACCAGCTCTAGCTGGTCAAGGTTTCGACTACCGGTCGCACCGGCAGTTTTCGAGATAGCCCGGTCCAGATTGGCTCGACTCTTTAAAGCGACTACGTCACCAAAGTAGGCTACAAAATTCGGAAGTTTTTGCGGGCGGCTTGTACGGGGATAAATGGCTATTCCCAAACAGGTGATTCCGGCGGAAAGAAAGCCGCAACCGATCCACCAGATCCAAGCCAATCCAGCGGAGAGGTTTATTGGACTCCAGCTCCCTGCTAACACTGCAGCGGTCAAGGCGCCAACCACCACTCCTGCTGCGGCGAGTAAAATCGAAGTTTTATTATCGGCTCGCCCAAGCTCCTCTCGCGCCTCACTCAAAAGAGATTCGACCAGCGCCTCTTGGGCCTTGACTCGAGAGCGCTTCACGGCTTGGTCTTAAGTGCGGCAAACACGCTGCGAGTCCGCTCGCGTTCGTTCGCGCGAGCCTTCACCGCGTCGTGAGTAAGAACAGTGCCCTCCGCTAGACGATTGCGCTTCTGCCGTTCTGAAACAGGAACTTCCTCCCGGTGGGTCTTTCCGGCTAATACAGCGTTGCAGTATTCGTCACCATGGTGCTCACACCAGTAGGAACCTAGACTCTGCCCAAATCTCTCGTCGTCAGGAATTTTTTCGAGCGTCACCGGCTCCCAGAGAAGGGCCGGATCTCCGCAAGCACAGGAAAAGACAATGAAGTCGTTACTCGAGATGCTGTCGTAAACACTGCCCGTCACGCTCATCCGCTCCGGGCTGGATTGTTGAGCCGCTTTAGCGGCGTAGTTGACTGGATTTCCAGCCCAGACGGGTTCCTGGAACTCCAGGTGTCGGGGTAACCCCACTCGCTTCGCCATCAAAGAACCACTCGCAATTCCAACTTTGAATCCCGTTGAAGGCGCATCTGGCCATTTTTTATCGAGCTGGGCTGTGAAGTCGCGCGAGAAGGTCCGAAGACTAATCCCTGCCGTCACGGCGCGCTCAAAGCGTTTCTCGCCCCAGAAAAGTCCAAAACCGCCGTCGCCCTGAATATCCAGGAACTGCGCGTCAAAGTCTCGGAGGATCTTGGCAACACCTCCGACGCCCGCGTCGTAGATACTGGCAGTACTTTCGGGTCGCCGGCCTTTGGCGAGGTTAGTCGATGACTTGAGATCGAAGTACACGCAGGCCACGTCATCGATTGCATGCCATTCCGGCTTATCGATCGGTAGCTTTTCCACGTCGAATGAATCATTCTTCGCTACGACCGTAGGTTTTTTCTCGAATTTATTCTTTGTGCGATCGTGAAGATCTTTGAGAAGAGCATCCAGTGTTAGCGTCATCGCGTATGCCTCTTTCAGCTGTCCGAGGGGCAGGGTCGGCGCGCCTCGAGAACGACGTGGTCCGCATCGTCAGCAAGTGCCCTCAAGTTGATTATGTCTCGCGGCAGCGCGTGTTGGCAAAGCTCGGGTCATGGAGGTCTGAGCTTCCCCAGGTGACTCAGAACCTGCCGTTCCGAGGTCGCTCGACGGCCAGCCGGATACAGAGCCGTACTCGTGCTCGCAACCGTGGGTCCCAAGTAACGTCAGCGCCTGCCATGGCTTTCGGTGGTCACGAGGCGCACGTCGGTCATAGAGCAACTCCACACGCTGTCGGACCGCGAACGGTGCTGTTCTGGGGTATACCCCAACGCAACGCTCGCGAGAATACCGGTTCCGTGTGGTTCTGGGGTTCCTGTTGACCCTTTTGCTACAGATGTGTGCGAGGGTCTAGACGTGGTGCAACACAAGACGCAGACCGTCGCCTACGTGCGGGTGAGTTCGACGGATCAGAACCTCGACCGGCAGCGCGAGGCAATCGGAGACGTCGACCGGGTGTTCGAGGAAAAGGTGTCGGGCGGCTCCCGCACCGACCGAGCAGCGTTACTCGACTGCATCCGGTACATCCGCGACGGAGATACGGTCCGAGTCGCATCCATGGACAGGCTCGCGCGTTCCCTCGGCGACCTGCGCGACATCGTCGACGAGATCACCGCCAAGGGAGCATCGGTCGAGTTCGTCAAGGAGCAGCAGACCTACAGCCGCGACACAGACGACGCGATCGGCCGGCTCATGCTCAACCTCCTCGGCGCCTTCGCCGAGTTCGAACGCACCCTCATCCGCGAACGGCAACGCGAGGGCATCCGCCTTGCCAGAACCGCCGGCAAGTACAAGGGCCGCACCCGCAAGCTCACCGACGACCAGATCGCCGATGCACGCCTACGTGTCAGCAAGGGAATCCCGAAGGCCGTCGTCGCTCGCGAACTCGGCATCGATCGGACCACGCTGTACCGGATGCTCGCGACTCGACTCTCCCCCATCGCCGCACCTGCACCGGACGGTGAGGCCGCGGAGCTGTAGCGCGGGGCGCTTCCGCACCAACCCCTAGAAGGAGAGTTGCCACCCGCAGCTAAACTTCCTGGATGCGACGGCAGCCGTACCGGCAGGCCCGACAGTTCGGTGGCATCACCTCGAGGACGAAGGGCAAGCAGGCGCAGCGCGCGCAGCAGCTCGACCGGGACTACTCGCATCCCCGTCACGATGTCGAGACACCTGCTGAGGGACGGCCGCGCACTTCTGCCAACACGAACGACTAGTGCAGTATTGACTCCCAGCCATCGCTTGTCGGATGTACCATGAGTGCAGGTCATCGGAACCCGTGATGGGGACCGGCGACTGGGAACCCTGTATGGGTTTCCGGCCCTACACGGGCACCAGTTTTTCCTAGCAGGCGTGATGCCTGCAAACGGACCCTTAGCAGGCGTGATGCCTGCAAACGGACCCACGGCGTGACGCCGGACGGATTCGTGTTCTACGCCGAGAAGAAGCCCGGGTGGCATCGGATTGGTACCGCAAGGACCCCGGGAGGGTTGAAGCGGGCGGCCATGTGGCGTTCTGTCGCTGGCCGGTCGGTGCCCCGTGGCTCTGACCGGACGGCGACGTGATCGAACGCCCATAGCCCTGCCACCAGGTTGATCAGCTCTACACGCTCACCTGCTCGGCGCCAGCACACGGGAGCTGGCGTCCGGTTGTGGAGGCGTTGGTGGATCTGTCGTCCTTGCTGACTACGAGTCAGCCTCTCGGAAGCGTCGGCTTCGCTGCCGCCGCTTGCTATCTCACCGTATGGATCACTCGACTATTGCTCGCAAAGCACTTCGGTGACCGCGCACTCAAGCTCACAGGCAAGAAGGCCGAGCACGCGCAGGAACTCGCCCGGGAGTTGTTGCGCGGAAGCCGCACGCCGGGCTTGCCCACGCGCAAGAACCCACCGTCGCAGTGACGGTACCGAAAATCAAGCACTCGCAACACTGGTCGCTCAGGCCAGATGACCACGTAAACAACGGCTCCTACAAGGACCACGGAGGCACCATCTGCCGCCCGTTCCCGAAGTTCACCCGACCAACAGGCCGCTGGGTGCCTCCAATGTGCAGCGCATCGGTGGAACGCGACGCCACGACGAAACACCGCGTCGTCGGTGCTGGGTAAGGTCCTGACATGCTCGAGTACTCCCCCACCGACCTCCGCCAGCTTGACGTGCTCGGCAAGATAATCGGAGCCCTTGACGGGCTCTCGTCCAGTCACTCGGTTTCGGCCCAGGCTCTGCTCGCCGAGGCGGCTAACCACGACGCGACGTCAGCGCTGCGGGACGAGATCCGTGACCTCGAGGCGGCTGGGCTCATCAGTGTCGACTGGCGATTCAGCGGCGGATGGCTCGCCAAACCAACCAGCTTGGGGCGCGATGCGTGGGCCGCTCTCGATACCGCACGAAACAATCGACGGGCTCGGCGTTTACGGCTACGCGACCTCTACCTCACGTGGGTTGTCGACCAGGACGACGATGGCGCATCACCGGTGCCGGAACAGTTTTTCGACACCGGAGCCACCTACCTCGGCACGCCCTACACGGCGGAAGATGTCGAGCGCGCCGGTGAGTACCTGTTAGAGAACGGCTACATTAAGGGCCAAGCAGCCTGGCAATACAAGGGCCCGCTTCGGCCAGTACCCACAGCCAAAGGGCGCTACACCGTCGAGCAAGGGATCTCCGTGAACGCACCAGCTCCAAGGGACGCCGCGCCAGCAGGCCACACGTTCAACAACCACTTCAACGGGCCGACGAACGTGGCGCAGGGCAGTCACGAGGTGCAGCAGACGATCAACGTCACCTGGCAGGACCAGGCCCGGAACTTCGTCGACGAGCTCTCCGGGCGGCTCGACCGTATTGAAGACGAGCAGGTCCGGGCTGAGCTGAATTCGGCGACCGAAGAGCTGCGAGCCGAGGTCGAAGGGGATGCCCACCCCCACAAGGTGCGTGCGGTCGTCACCAAGATCGCTCTAGCACTCGGCACCGCTGCCGCATCAGAGGTGGGGACTGACGTCATGCAGCACGCGCTGCAGCTGGTTGGAGTGCTACCCGCCTAGGTGGAACTCGAACGGTTCGTCGCCAGCTACCGCTGCGGCGTACTCGTCGAGTTGCTCCGATGTGAGGTGAATGTTCGACGGGAGAGCGTCGGGGGCATCGGCGCGAACGACGTCGACGGGCAGGCCCGCGTGGGTCTGTCGGAAGTGCTGGTCGGCTTCCTCAATTTGGCGCGCGATCTGCTCGAGGAGCTTGCGCAGCTCGCGGTCGTTCACCTCGACACGTAGCTGCTTAGACAAGGGCCGGCTCCTCGGTGAGGCTTTTGACCGAGACGCGCAACACTCGTGCGGTGGCCTTGGCAAAGTCGGCGTAGCTAATCGTGTCTGTCATGCGCGGCTCCTCCGGATTGGTGTTGATCGTACGACGACCGTCCGTTGCCGATGCTCGAGACGTCAGCTCTCGTGGTTCTTCAGGACCACCATGCCGGCCTTCTCGTCAGCCACACCGCCGAGATGGATTCCATCGACGTCGTAGACGTCCCAGCCTCCACCCCTGGCGGCGGGGCGCAGCTCCCCAACAAGCGCGTTGTTGCTGGCCCACCGAACGGTGCGGACGTTGGTTTTCATGTTCCGGTGAGATTGCAGACCCTCGTGCTCCGTCCAGGGCACAGCGAATTTGAGCCCACCCGAGGCGGGACGGCCCGGGGCAGGGGCGGCCTCCGCAGAGGTGTTCGTCTGCTCGACTCCGGTGCTGCCCTGAGCGAGGTTGGCCGGCCCGTTGACGATGGTGTTGTAGGTAGGGCCGATCGCTGGCGACGGGCTCCTGACAGCTGCTTGCGGCGAGCTCGTAGATGCGGTCGACGGGGTCGAGCCAGCCTTCTTGCTCCAAAACGGCCAGTCGACGAGGATCGCGCCGAGAACAGCGAAGACGACGAGGGCGGCGAGCAGCCACCAGACCCACGGGTACGGGATTAAAACGAAGTTGGCGGCGTCTTCAGTCCTGGTCGTCATGGCGCCGCCATAGGTCACGAGGAGGGCTCCTGCGATGCCGAAGCACCACATCCCGACGACGGATCTCTTCACATGTCGAGCGTAGAGGCCCCCGTCGACACCGACGCGACTCCCGCCGACGCGCGGCCTCGACCGCGGGAGTTATCTCGGGCTCGGCCGAAGACGACCGCGAGCAGTAGGACCGACACAGCTGCGATCGCGATCGCTGGGACGTGCACGCGGCCCAGAGCTCAGGTAGGGAATGACGACTCAGGCCCACACTCGCCGGGCTGACCTATCAAGTTAGCGCGTCGACCTGCAGCTGCGCGTCTTGCGCTCCGGTACTGATCGGGGTGTATCCGAGAAGCCTCACCGAGCCAGTGTCTCAGCAAGCCGGTCAACCACGGGTCGAGACGCGTCGTGTATCGAGACGACTTTCCGAGACAATCGGCGATCCCCGAATTCCGGGGGTTCCGCTTTGCGACACCATGCCTCGGCTGGCGTCTTGGAAACCTATAGGTTTACGAGGCGCTAAGTGTGTTGCGTTTGGCGCACCTTCACCGGGCATTTTTGCGGGGCAGGCATACGGGAATGCCCAGGTCAAGGAGGACACGGGTGAGTTGTCGTGGTTGACACACCGCTCTGCGCCCCGGTGAACGACCCCCTACCGGACGGAGCTACGCGGACGGGCGTCGTCGGGTGGGCCGCCGGCTCTTGAGACACGGCAAGCCGACGTGCCGTCACTCCCGCAGCCGCGTCAACCATTCACGCACGAAAGGAGGGATCAGACGTCCCCCTGTCGAGGGCTCGTAGTCGCAAAGGCTTCCAGACAGAATGGCGAGGGCCGCGACAGACCGGTGGGAGGGCAAGAAAACAACATGAGCACCCAGCCTGAGGTGGCGAGTCGTCGCGACCCGCGGTATCCCGATGCGCGCCGCATCCTGTTCGTCAGCCCTCGCGGCATCGGACGAAGCAAGATCGCCGCCGCATACCTGGGCACCATCGTCGGTGACGAATACACGGTGCAAACCGCCGGTATCTCACCGCCCGAAGTCATCACTCAGGGCGACCGGACCAGTCTCCTCATAGCCATAGTGGGCGAACAAATCTGGTTGGACGCGCTCAAGCCAGCCGACCCAGTGTCGGTTCACATGGTGACGCATGCGGACCTAGTGGTCCGACTCGCCTGTCCGGGAGCGTTTCCGGTTCCAAGTGGCATCCCCGCCATTGACTGGGACGTCCCCGACGTCCTCGGGTCCGGTCCCGCTGATTCGTGGCGCAACCGGGACACCCTCCGCAGCAAGGTCGAGGAACTCGCGATGGACATCGGACTCGGCCACCACTCTCTTCACGTCAGGGACCGGCCCATCCCCGGACAGCGGCAAACATCCTCGGCCGGACAGGCCGCGGTGCCGTATCCGCCGCAACCGGGAACCACGGCTGGCGAGCTCTTCCCGAGAGCCGAGGCACGCCTCGTCGTCCGAATCGTCGACGCACCTGAGCGCGCGGCCCAGATAAACAATCGCGGACCGCTGGCCCCCAACTTCACCGTGCCGTGGCTGGTGTCCGCCGGCGCGGCCGCGTCCGCGTTCGCGAAGGAGCTCGAGTGGCGATCAATTGGATTATCACCGCACCTACCGCTCGCTGAGGAAAGCGTAGGCCTGGTCGTTGACTGGCTCGTCGGCGAAGGAGCCCTCCGTCCACTCCCACACGACCAGCGCAACGCCCTCCGCGAATCTGGCCGCGCTCAACGCCGGATCGACAACCCTCCCGAAAAATGGCCTCGCGGCCTGGCCGCGGAGTACCCGGAGATGGCTGAGGTGCGTTTCGCGGAAGAAGACTTCGAGACGTGGCAGGTGATCCCAAACGAGATGCTCCGGGTCTATCCGAACCTCCGCCACGAATCCACAGCCTGGAAAAACCTCACGCGATAGCCGCGCCCTCGGCCGCGAAGCGGAATCGTCCGGTCGACGATCAGCTACCGGGCGCGTCTGGATATCGGCCAGTTGCGGTTAGAGGAATAGGAGCACGACAAGCATCCCGCCGATGAGGAGTACGACGCCACCAGCCACGATCGCGCCCGCTGCGACGACCGAGACCGTGCCGGTCAGGATGGCCAGCAGACCGCCTAAGCCCGCAACTTGCCCGACCGCTGTGCTGTTCCGGACGCTCTGAGATCCACGGACGAAGAGCTCATCCATATCCCTCCGGCCGTCGTCGGTGTGCACTCGCCGAGCATCGCACACGCGCTTGAGCCTCGTTGAAGGATCCGCTAGCGGCCGCTCTTTGCCTTCCGGAGTGCGAAGCGCCACAGCCAGGCGCCAGCAAGTAGCCAAAAGGTGCCGAGCGCGGTGTTCAAGATCACCAGGAGCACGTCGAGGTCTGGCCGGGTGAGGCGGATGATCGACGTCGCGATGAAGACCAGGCCAAAGACCAGCGCGATCGAGCCCAGACCTTCGCACTCAGGACGTCCATGCGGCCAACGTAACGCTCGCCCCCGTCCGTTGGACGATCGGCATGCGGGACGCGCTCGAGTATGTTCCGGCGCAGGATGAACGAGTGCGTGTGCTGATGATTCAGACGGTAGCGATGGGTGTCTCCGCGGAGCAGGAGGCGAGCTGGCCACAGCTCGCAGCCGCTGCGATGCTGGCAGCAGAGGAGGGCCGCGAACCCGTTCCCGCGGTGTGGTTTAGGACAGATGAAGGAGCGAGTGGGCTGCTTCCGGTTTCCGAGCTCACTCCCGTGACCTTCACTGATGACGAGGAACCGGCTCGATTCATCGGGACAGTGACCGCGCTCGGCCCCGACGCCGCTCCATCGGCCCGAGCGCTGTCCGGTCGCGGATCGGCTATCGAGACGCGATCACGACATGGAGCGCCGAGAAGAGGATGACACCGAGCGGAGCTGCTCACACGCGTAGCAGCGCAGCGCAGACGCGCCTCAGCGGCCTTCGCCGTATCCCACGATGTGAACGATCTGGTCACCGCTTCGCGTCACTCCGTACTGGACGCAACGGCTGTCGACAGCACCGGCGAATGCGTGCCACACGCCCCACTTCTTGAACTGGTTGACGCCAGGCTGAAGGCATCCGTTGACTGTGGACGCCGGCGCTATCGCGGCCTGGTGTCCACGCGGCGTCTGGACGTACGCCTCGGCCCACGATCCGCCGATTCCGCCGGGTGCCGCGCCGTCAGTCTCAAGCACGGTGCTGTTCTCCGGGAGCGTCACTCCGGAGAGCTGTTCGACGGTGTTCAACGGGATCCCGGAGCACTTGATGATGCAGTGGCCCCAGCCCGGTACCGCAGTGAGTCGCTGCTCGACTGTGTAGAGCGACGCGACGAGCGCCATGAGGGCCGTGGCTCCGACGGCGACTATCACGACAACGATCAGTCCGAGCCGCCGCAGTTCTGTGCGTACTGGTACTTCGACCGCACGCCTGTCGCTGGGAGTCCGGGACATCTTCCGAGTCTGCCATGGCGGGCCGCACGCCACCTCGGCCCGCTGAACGACCGGTGTCCGTCGTTCGGAGGAGACGCGACGCGACGCACCCAAGTGCCCGGAAGTGGCTCGTCTGGAGCAAGCGAAACGGCAAGGAGTGACCGCACGCCGATCGGCTATCGGACGACGGGGCACTCGTGGCCGACGGCGATGTTGATGCCTCCTCCGCAGCGTTGGATTCTGCGGACACCGAAGACATGCACCACAGCGTTGCCATCCGACAGTGTTCCAGTAGCAAGGCATGTCCCGTACACCTGCCGGAAGCGCACGTCGCTGGCGCCCCACCGCCAGAACGGATCAGGCCGAGGCCGACCGAAGCACCCACTCGCGTCAGGGCCAGTCTCGATCGGAAGCGAATCAGAAGCGGGTATTCGGATCACGGCGTCAACCGTCTGCTTGGCCAGGAATCCGCCGTCGTGATCACCCGTCGCGGAGAGCACGACGGCGTCGTCCGGCAGGTCGATTCCCGTTACCCGCTCAACGACTGCCTTCGAGACGCCATGGCAAGACAAGTAGCAGTGGGTCTGCTGCACGGATAGGTGACGTCTGATCTGGCTTGCCCGGGAGGGCAGCCTGGAAGGATGCCATCGTGCCCAA
>NZ_QKLI01000035.1:0-11345 GCF_003224255.1 Curtobacterium sp. MCBD17_030
GCCATTACCGTCACAACCCCGCTCCGACTACCGTCGAAGCGGCACTACCGAGCCTCTACTGAACCCGGGGCGGAACAAGGTGTCCTGCTATCCAGGTGGCCCGCATCCGTGTGGGCATTGGGTTCGGCTCGTTGCCCCGGTCGGTGTGACGGATGAACTTCGTCACGATGTTGAAGGTTGTCTCGCGGTCGGCTGCTCCGAACACGAGGCGGTCGCCGCTCAGGCCTCGGAGTCCGTCGAGGAGGAGTTGCTCCCACCGCTGGTTGACGACGCTCTGCCGGGGCGTTGCGCCGTCGACATCGATGACGATCCCGGAGCTTGTGACGCAGACGTCGCTGTGTTGGAGGTGCTGCACTTCCCAGGCGTCCAAGCCGGCTCCTGCAGACAGCGCAAGCAGCACACTCGCGCTTCGGCGGCGCTGTGCGTTGCCCTGTCCTCGGGCCCAGGACTCGAGCAAACTGAGTTCGAGGTCGGTGTACGGCATCGTCACTGACTGACCGTTGAGTGCAGTGAACTCGAGCGGATCCGCGGTCGGAACGACGACCTCCGAGACCCGCAGCAGCAGCGAGCGATAGTCACGCCGGGTCTTGTCGCTTCGCTCGACGTCATCGCGGCTGATGTAGCGGCGGATCATCACCGGGTGGAACACGACCGCTGCTTGCAACGGGTACTCACACACGTTCACGACCCAGTCCACGTGTCCGGCGACGACGACCATCAACCGCTCCGCGAGCCAGGCACATGCCGGTGCGATGACCGCCACCGCGTCCCGCACGAACAAACGAATGCGCTGCCACCGCTCCGCGGCGAGCTGCGGCGTGTATGTCGCAATGGCGTGCGCGGCGCTCGGCTGAAGGCGCGTGACAAGAGTCCCTTCGCCCAGGGCTGAACACTGATTCTCCGCGCCCACGGGAGCGAATGAGAGCGGCGTTGGCTCCCAGCATCGCGTGTGCGCACAGTTGGAGACCGGGGCCGGGCGTGCGAACGGGCGACCGTAGGCAGCACCCATAGGACGGCCGCTGATGCCCGAGGGGACGCGCAACCGCTGAGGACGCACAGCATCCACGGGCGCGATAGCTGAACGAAGAAGATCGCGCTCATGCGCGGTGAAGAACGACACAACCGACCTATGCGACGAGCCGAGGAGCGGGTCGTTGCTGTGACCGTCGGGCGTGTCACACCTTCGTGCCGGTCCCCAGGGGCGGCGGCTTCACGTAAGGCTGAACGGTGACCGATGCGCCCTCTCAAGACCGCTTGCAGACCCTCGAACTTCGCTTCATCGCCGCGCTTCGTGACGGCGACCACGAAACCCTCGAACGGCTTCTTCATGCCGACTTCTCGGCAACCGAGATTGGAGGCGAAGGACAGATCTCGCGCCGCGAGTTCCTCCGCCGAGCCATCTACGCAGAGTTCGTCGTTCCGAACGCCGAGCCGCGGTGGATTGCGAACCACGACGAAACGCCGCCCGGGAAGATCAGTTATCGCTGGAACGACGCCGAAGGCGTCGAACACTGGCGTGGCTCCTGGTGGAGCGAGACGGACGAAGGCCTGCGGCTACGTCAGTACTTCGCCCAGCAGCGTGCCTTCAACGGAGGGGAGCTGCACCGGTACCGCACTGACGACACGCCCGACCGGGAAGATCCGCGACCTGATCGGCGCAGCGCGGCATAGGGGCCAGGAGACCAACTCCTGGAGGACCCTTTGGACTACCGCACCGCCACCCGCGAAGAACGAGCAGCCGAGTTCGTCGCGTTCGCGACGAAGCTGCACGACGGCCGCTACGACTACACCCACGTTGGACGGAACTACGTCAACGGTGACACCAAGGTCACCATCATCTGCCCCGAACACGGTCCCTTCGAGCAGACGCCGCGCGAGCACCGGCGAGTTCGATACACCCCTTGGGGTCCGCAGCGTGGGCAGGGATGCCGCGACTGCAAGGGCTTCAACGCCAGCATGGAAGTCCGTCGTGACCGCTTCGTCGCCAAAGCGGTACAGGTCCACGGGCAACGTTACGACTACAGCGAAGTCATCTACGTCGACGCCAAGACGGACGTGACCGTGGTGTGCACCGACCACGGCGCTTTCTCTGTGCGTCCGGACAACCACACGTACAAGCACCCCGCTGGCTGCCCGGACTGTGCCCTCCGAGGGCACCGCGCTGCTCCGCGTTCCAGGACAGTGAACGAGAAGGGCCAGTGGCGGAACCGTCCCGCCGGGACCACCACAGGTCGGAAGCGGCCGAATCGAAACCGAGCGGACGCTCGGTAGCGGACCTCGCCGACGAACTCACTCAACTTCATCCGCGCCTGGGCGTCCGTATGGAGCACCGAGTGGCGACAGACGGTCAAGAGCTCGGCGGAGGCCAACGCATCCGGACACTTTGGCCCGCGAGTCCTGGCCCTGCTCGCCTCGGTTGGCCACCGGGACTGGGAGGTCATCAACGAGCGCATCATCCGATAGCCCGAGTGGGTGCTCGGAGGTGACCGTTCGCGCCCTGCTGAAGGTCATTGGTACCGGTTCGATCGTAGAGAACCACCCTTCACCACAGGCAATATCCCATCCGCACCGTTCCCGGGCAGCGAGTCGCGGCCGTCACCGACTAACGCCGGCGCCCTAGTCGCTCACCGATCCGACATAGCGCAACAGCTCTGGTGTTGGGGCTCGCGGCGGGCATCCACGGCGAGCCAGACCGCTCGCTCCCGAAGCTCCTCCGGGTACTTCCTCGGTGCTCTATTGACTCTCGTCCTCCCGTGAATTGAGACCCTCCATCAGACCCGGGGTAAAACATCCAGTACGAACAGCCGGACGTGCTGCCAGCGCTCCTGAGCAAGCTTCGTCGAGTACCTCGGAGCAGCACTTGCTGCTGTCGCGGGGATGCGCGACAAGAGTCCCTCGCCGAAGGCGGCACTCAATTTGGGTCGCCGCGCAGCTGCGCCAGGAGCGGCTCCTGCTACCAGCATCGCGTGTGCGCGCAACCGGTAGCCGGCGCCGGACGAGCGAACGGCCGGCCGTACGGAGCACCGGCTTGCCGTCCGGAAACCCGAGATGAGGTGGTGGGACCGAGGCTCGACATCGATCGCGAAGATCGACCCGGCTCGGAGAAGAGAGCGCTCATAGTTGCTCAGCGGAGGCACCGCCGTCCTATGCTGCATCGCCAAAGCGAGCTCCGTACGCTGTCCGGCCGGGCGCGTTGGGCGTTCCGGTGGTTTTGCGGCTTCGTCGACCCATGGAAGTGTTGGAGCGTGACTGACGCACCATCCCAAGACCGCTTGCAGATCCTCGAACGGCGCTTCCACGCTGCCATCCGCGACGCGGACTACGAGGCGCTCGAACAGCTCCTCGAAGACAGATTCATGGCTGGAGAAGTGAGCGGGGAACAGGGCATCTCGCGTCGAGAGTTCCTGCGTCGGGCCATCTACTCGGAGGTGGTCACGCCGTCGGTGGAGCCTTGCTGGGTGCCGGTCAACGACGAGACGCCAGCAGGCAACATCTCGTACAGCTGGACTTCTCAGGATGGCGTCAGTCACACGCGGGGCTCGATGTGGCGCGAAACCGAGGAAGGGCTTCGCCTCCGAAACCATCTCGCGATCGTCGGCGCGTTCAACGGCGGAGTACCGCGCAAGTAGACCGAACGACACTCCGGACGGGGCCATGGACAAAATGTCGGGCCACAAGGCTTGTTGTCAGCGATTCACGTGTCCTGTCACTAGGGCGCGCGCCGGTCTGAAGCGGTGGTTGGTTGCCTCGCTGGGGGTCCGCACGAACAGCCAGCTCTTGCTTCTCGGGGAAGCGGACGAGGTCGACTCCCCGATGTCCGAGTGAGTGCAGTCGGCTGGGTCCGTGCTGCTCAGTGACGAGCCAGAGGGGATGAACACCGTCACCATGGCGTTCCACGGGATGTTTCCGCGGTTCGTCGATGTCGCGGAGCTTGCTCCCTGTTGTCGGTCGCCTCCGCGTCTTGTCTCTGTGTCACGGATACTGTCGCGTTCGGTGCCGGCGACAACCTACGTGACAGCGTGAGCCGACCGACCTTCGACGGCTCGGTTCAACGGGTCTGCTACGCGGACCGACATGAAGTCCAGGTCACGAAGGTGGATGGGACGCTCGTCGTGCAGGAGGTCTACCTCTTTGGGACCCAGTCACAGGTCAGTCCTGCACCGGGCACACACTCGAAGAGGTCGGTGTGCCTCCAGAGCATGCACGACCCGCTCACGGTCGAGCGTGAGGAGCACACGAAAGGAACTGCCCTGCTGCCGACGGCGCGAGCCTTTCCCGTGTCCGGTAGTCGATCGACTACCGAGACGGTGCGTAGAGCAGGTGGGTAGCGTGGCGGAGGTGAAGCGCTGCTCGAAGTCCCGTCTGTGCCGATCAGTGGGTGAGCGCACCTAACATGTTCGGCCAGTCCAACCGATCGAGCGCGTGGGCGAAGCTCTCCTGGCTGCATGCCGTCCCAATCTCGTTTTTCGTTCGCAGATCGAACATCCGCACTAGGTAGAAACCTCCCTCGACGGCCTTCGGGCCAAAGAAGTCGGAGCGCATCGGATGTCCGTCAATCGCGCCATGGAACGTGCTCAGGACGTCAGGGATTTCGGGGCCGTGACTGCCTTGGGTGTACTTGACGCCGTAGGCCGTCAAGTGCCGGGAGAGCGCTTCTTCGAGTTCCGATGTGGACATGTGCTAGTTCCTTCGCTCGCTTTGCTCCTGCTGGGAAGACGGAAGCTGCGAGTATCTTCCCCTATCGGCGGCGGCCCGGCTAGATTGACGTTGTGAGCACGAACCAAGAGGAGCCGTACGCCCGGGGACTGCGGTACTTCAACGGCCCGGGGTCGGCGCATGATCCGTCGGGGAACTTGAACGCGGTGTTCCCGGTCATTGATTCCGGGGGTGGTTACGACTGGGCGAATGCGCACCGCACGACGAGTGCCCCAGGCGTAACCGCGCACTTCGGGGACCTCAAGGATGCCCTGCTTGAGTTCATCGACGACTCACCAGCCATAGTCGGTTGCATCGCTTGGCTAACTGACTTCGACATCCTCGACGCCCTCGCGGCGAAGCCCGTGGCGTTGGTTGTCCAGAAGGAGGACTTCCTTCGTCCGGACACCGGAGCCGGTTCGAACTGGGGCCGACTGCTGCGGGGCAAGTACGACGCTCTGCGGGGCGGCTTCGATCGTTTCGAGTTCCCAGCGCCGCTCAACAGCGCAAGCATCACCACGGATCCGACCGTGGACCCGATTCGGTGCGTCGGTAACCACAACTACGACAAGCGTCCTGCGATGCCGCGGATGCACCACAAGTTCCTCGTTCGAGTCACCCCTCGTACTAGGCCTCTGTCGCCGGACGATGACGGCGTTTATGGCACAGGCTATCAAACGGTGGAACCGACTGCTGTCTGGACGGGTTCGTTCAACTTCTCGCGCAATGGAGGAATGTCTATGGAGAACGCGGTCGTCTTGGAAGACGGGACGATCGCCGGAGCATACTTGGACGAGTTTGCAAGGGTCGAAACGCTCTCGGAGGTTCTGGACTGGGAATCGACCTGGACCTATCCCCAGTGGCGAATCGGTACTTGAAGTCACGTCCTCGCAGGGATCACAGTCGTGGTGACGGTGGACCTGAGTGGGGACTTCTCGACGGAATACTGGGCTGGCGATCATGCCCTGCTGTTCGCGCAGACGTCGGCGGAGCGCCACGCCGAAAAGCTGCCGGTTGCAATCGCCCCGAGTAAGCGGCTGGTCCGCCACGATCGCAAGCTTGAGCGCATGGAGGACTGGGCTCCAAACTAGGACGACGTCGCGCAGTCGGTCCAGCGCTTGTGCTCGGCGAATGTCGCGGTGGTGTGGACGGGGTATCAGGCGGAGCGGTGGATCATGCGGCTCGCGCGCGAGTTCGCAGCCTTGAAGGCCTTCCGCTAGGCCTTCCCCCAGCTTGTTCAGGAACTGCGTTTTGGCCTAGGGGGCGAGAAGCTCGCGGCGTCCGTGACGATCGTGAGGGTGGTCGAGGCGCGGCTTAAGGCGACATAGAGCTCGTGCGCGTCGTACCGTATCGGGTCGTCCAACACGGCATGTTCGAATTCAAGACCTTTCACGAGTAAGGGTCTGCCGACGATGCGAGACTCCGGTCGTCGTCCGGTGCGGCTCATCCGAGTGCGGACACTCACGACGGCGTCGAGCACGGTCAGGTCTTCGGTGGCTTCACAAAGCCGGAGTGCGTCGAGGACACCGAACCATGCCTCGCGCCGGTAGAGACGGAAGGTCGGAATTTGGCTAATGGCGAGAAGTGCGAGTCGGACCGCCGCGGGCGTGCCGTCGACGAGTAGCGTGTTCACTGCTTGGATAGCGGTTTTACTTTCGGGTTCACCGGTGACGATCATGGATCTGCCGGCGTCTAAAACGCGCCGATCCTTCGGCGAAAAAGCTTCCGTTACTCCGAACGCACAGTCGACGGCGAATTGCGCGGCTCCAGCAGCGATGTCCGGATTGACGCCAGAGTCGACGACGGTCGCGAACGCGCGGAGGTGCTTGCCTTCGATCTCCTCGATCATCGTGTAGGCACCACCAAGGCGACGAGCCAGCACTGCAGCGTCCTTCGGCCACTTCGTGATCGCAACGGTCGTCGCGGGGTGTCGCGGCGCGTCACGATAGGCGGCGAGATCCTCCGCCCGCGGGCGGACGAGGATCGGTGCACCGTTGAGATCCACGCCGTCACCTTGAAGCAGTGCCGTTCGCGCATGGAGGAGCCATTCGCCAAGCGCCGGGTTGCGACCATCCCACCGCCATGCCCGGACCTCTACGTCCTCATTCGGGAATCCGACCACTACTTCGCTGTCCCAATCGACGGGACGGGCGGTGCCCCAGTAGAACAACCCCTGCATGCGGTCGCCAAGGACGCACGTCGGCACTGTTGTCGCGATCTCCGCGATTAGCTCGTGCTGCCACAATTGACAGTCCTGATACTCGTCGACGACGACCAAGTTGTAGCTTGCACGCAGCATTCGCACAATCGCCGGGCTCTTCACTGCGGCTCGTGCGGCCTCGTGATACGCCTGCGTGAGGCTCCAGTCGGGTTCATCCTCAACGAGGAGGCCAGACAATTGCGGCATCTTCGAGATCAGATCGAAGCTCCAGCTGTCGATCGTCCGGACCGTCACTCCGCGAGCGGGAACCCCAAACTGCTTCAGGCGCCGACGGATGACGTCCACGCCGGCATGGGTGTGGGTGAGCACAAGCGCTCGGCCACCATCCTTGACGCGACGTTCGACGAGCCGTCCGATGAGCTGCGTTTTGCCTGTCCCAGCCGGCAGCTCGACCGAGCATGGCAACGATGCGAGGATCCGGCTGACGTCATCTTCAGCTGGCATCGGCGTAGACGAACTTGATTACTCGCTTGAGGCCTCGGAGGAGGTCCCCGTCTGCGAGCGACTTTTGGTGCTCCCAGACGGTCTGGCCGAGCAGCATTCCGTGATCCTCGCGCTTGAACCAACCGGACTTTTTCGCGGTGGTGGCCAGCGCGTGACGGTAGTTGTCGCCGGCGACTGTCGCCCATGATGCCGGCTCGTCGTGAGGCAGGGCGATGGGGAGCCGCGCGCTGACAGCATCGGCCACGGAGGTGATTCCTCTGTCCTCGATCACGTATTCGACCAGAGTCAGGATGGCTTCGTCGGGAATGGCGGTGAAGATCGCGTCTTCTAGCGCGCGTGGGGCGTCCCACTGGACAACATCTGCTCCGGCAGTCGCTGCCGCGTCGACACGCTCAGTGTTGGTGTCCACGTCGGCGTCGAGGACGAGCTGAGTGCGGTATCCCAGTTCCGCGAAGGCGCGAGCCCGCGAAGGCGCGAGCGAGTCTCCGCCGCCGTTGGTCACGGTCGTACCGGTGCTGATGGAAGTAACGCGCCCCGTCGCTAGTCTTCGACGGTCGCATTCGATGAGGAACGCGCGAAGGAATCCGACTTCCGTCGCGCCCTCTCCGACGACAACACGTCGCGCCAGCAGAGCAGACGGTGTAGCGCGAACAATGCCCTGCACGGTGCTGACGTCGTCGTCGACGAGGTCCTCCGGAACGCCGGTCGCGGTTGTCACGCCGTTCTCCGACCGGACGACGAACAGCTGACGCCAGCTGAGCGATTCGACGACCAGCGGGGAATGTGTGGTGAAGATGAGCTGAATCTTCTCGGTGACGGTCTGCTGCTTTAGGTGGCGGACGAGGTTAGCCAGTCGGTGGGGGTCGAGCCCTGACTCAAGTTCGTCGATAGAGACTGTAGAACGTCCGGCTAGAGCGTTCTCTTGGATCGACAGGCTGAGCAGACGGCGCGAGCCCAAGCCGAACTGCGATAGCGGAATGTCACCGTCGTGAAGCATCAGCGCGGCGCTACCGGCGCCGAAGGCTGGGTCGAGCCCCGGGCGCAGGTCCGTGAACTTTGCGCTGCCAAGCGTTTGCGACACAGCCTGCGCGAGCGCGGCCGCATCATGAAGCGGGGTCCCTGACAGCGAGCGAACGGCCTCGCGGGCCTGACGTTGCGCTTCGATCAGCGCATGTGTCGCACCGGACTTTGATTGCGTCATAGTTGTCAATGCGGAGCCGCGACCCCATCGAAGGTTCTGGCCCGAGCTTTCCCCAACGCGGAAGTAGCCGAGCTGACCACGTTCGGACGCCGTCATACGCTCTCCGACTTGCTCGCCGGGCCGGACGACCTCCCAGACGGGCTCAAGATCTGCATCCACGGTAAGCCGGATGATCAGGCACTCGACAACACCGTCCTCGTCGACTGGATCATGCGTCAATGTGTTGTCCGGCCGGATGCCGCTCCGGTTTTTCCCGTGCGCCCGCTCGTCGACCAGTGAGTCCGGCAGGTCCGCGACGACGGCTTCGATGACGATGGGTGAGGCCGTGTCCGCTCGGTGGAAGTCCGCGTCGGTGAAGGTCACGTTATATCGCGGAGTTAGAACGAGGCCGATAGCGTCGAGAATCGTCGTCTTCGTACTGTCGCCTGGGCCGATGAGTGCGATGAACGGCGCGCTCAAATCGAGGTCAGCTGTTTTGATACCGCGAAAGTTCTCGACATGAAGAGTCCTGAGGCGCACTGGAGCGGCCCTTTCGTCGCGGCCGCGGTCTGCGGCACGCATGCAAGCTTAGGAATCAGAAGCGAGTCTCCCGCGCCCGACGCGCCCGGGGGCGTCGCGATCCAGCGAAAGAGCCGCGTCTCGATAGCCGGTCGTTCAGCGGTCAGCGGTCGTCCGCCGCTCGGTTGACGACTCGTGTGTCGCGTATAGCCCGTCCGATTTGATTCTCATGGAGCTGCCTCAACCGGACGCGCTGGTGGCGTTGAGGCGTGCCACATTCAGTTCGGCAGGTTCCATCTGAGGTCGTATCCGGTGTCGGCGAGGAACTGGAGACGATTTCGCACTTCCCCGAGGGACACTGCGTCGTCGTCGTTGCGCATGTCGGCGCGGAGGAGCGTGTTGGCGGTGACGATGTCGTCGGTGCGGTCTGTGTAGCCGGCGGCTGCTGCAGTGAGGAAGATGGTGGGGTCTGCTGGCCGGATGAGTTCGGTGCCGGAGTAGCCGACCGTGTCGGGTTCGAACCCGAGCGCTGGCATGTCGAGTTTGTGTTCGGTGAAGGCGACGAGCCGGTACGGCATCGCACGTTTGCTGATCGCCGGGTAGCCGGGCAGTTCCGAGATTCCGCGGCCGGAGATGCGGCAGCCTGCGTCCATGAGCCGTTCTGCTTGCTTGATGAGTGGCAGGTCGGACGTCCACCGGGTCCGGACGCCGCCTGGGCCGGGGTAGCAGGCGATGGCGAAGTCGATGAGCCCACCGACTTGCCGTGATTCCCATCCGATGTCGGTTCGGTGTACGCGTTTGCCGAGCCGGGCGATCGCGTCGTCGACCTGCCCCGCGGTCAGTCCTGCCCGCACGAGCCTGTCGAAGTCAGCGCCGTTGATTGCGAGCATCCGGGCGACGGCGAACGTGAAGTAGATCGGTGCGGCGTCCTTCCACCGCTCGTGCACTCCGAGGACTTGCTTCCCGTCGATCCACACGCGTCGCCGGTCGACGTCGACCAGAAGCACCGTCGCGGTCTGTTCAGCGAGCGCGATCTGCGTCGCCGTCACGGTCCGCGGTGCCATGAGGAGGAGTTCAGCGTCATCCACGTCCTCATCGCGAGGCCGCTGCGTCAGTGTTGGGAAGCGTGCGCGGCGGCCGTCGGCGAGGCGGATGGTGTCGTGCGTCTCCACGACCGCGGCGAGCCCGGCGAGTTTGAGGACGGCGAGGGCGTCGGTGAGGTCGGTGGTCTCGCCGAGCCCGTACGGCATCGTGATCTGCGGCCGACCGGCGTACGCGGAGGCTACCCATTCCAGTCCTGGGCCCATCAGCGGCGTTCTTCGGGGGTGTCGGGGCGGATGAGGGCCATGAGCCAGCCGGCTTCGGTGAGGAATGGCTCCCACCCGTCCCGGGTGTCACCTGATGCTGGTTCGCACCGGTAGCCAGGGCCACCGTCGGCGCTGTGAACGATGATCTGCCGGAGTTCGGGGCCGGTGGGGTCGCGGAAGTACATGTGCCCGTGGGTGCCGGCCAGGTCGAACGCGACGCTGAGGAGGAACAGGTCCGGGCGGCTGGCGGCGCTCACCATTCACGTCCCCGGAACAGGGCGATGACTGTTTCGAGCGGGCGCCCTTCCCGGAGCCATTGCAGCGGCGTCAGGGCGTGGTTCTCGACGATGAGGTGGGTGCAGGGTGTGGTCATGATCTCGGTCATCGCTGCTGCGTCGAGTAGTGGCTGCGGTGCTGCCGCGTAGAGCACTTCCAAGCCTGGGAGCAGGGCGGATGGGTCGCCGAACTCGGGGAGGGCCGGGGCGAGGATCTGCCAGTCGGGGATTCGTTCTTCGCCCTCGAGGTCGAAGCTCAGTAGGCGGTTCGACCCGAACAGCTCACCGACCTCGTGGATGCTGATCTGGAGGGCTGCTGCGGCTTCTGCTTCGGTGAGGGTGGAGTCGAGGAGATGTCGGCGGATCCGGGCCTGCGTTGTTCGCCACCAGTCCTCGGGTACGTCGGATGCGTTGACGGCGCTGGGTTCGGGTGCTCGTGGGATCTGCCGGCCGTCGTCGGCGTAGGCGCTGAGCTGCTCCGGGGTGATCTCCCCGCGGGCGTACATCCACAGCTGTGACTGCCAGGGCATGTCGTCGGGAAACCCTTCGAGGTACCCGGAGTGGATCACCGCCCGGACAGCTTTCTCGCGCCTGGCGACTTCGGCGGCGGGGATGAGGAGGGTCTGCACGATGCGGTTCGCTTCCCGTACCGCCGGCACCGTCAGGTCTGAAAGGACCGTGTTGTGCTTGTCGTAGAGCTCGTA
>NZ_QKLI01000036.1:0-7365 GCF_003224255.1 Curtobacterium sp. MCBD17_030
CCCCGTTCGAGGGTGAGAGGTCAGCATCGATGCTCGCACCGGGTCGGCCCGCTCCTCGGGAGCCCGCTCCGGCCACTCCCTGAGGGTCCGTCGAGGTAGCGCGACACGCCCAAGCGGATCGTTCGGCGGGCTCGATTTGGCAAGAGGGCCGACCGTCCGTATGCTTGTCCATCGGTAGCGCGATGCACTGCTTGCGGCCCCATCGTTTAGTGGCCTAGGACACCGCCCTTTCACGGCGGCAGCACGGGTTCGAATCCCGTTGGGGTCACTCCTCACCGGGGGACAGCAAGCAGAACAGAACGACACCGAAGCAAGACCAGCAACACAAGCAATTCCATATGGCCCTGTAGCGCAGTTGGTTAGCGTGCCGCCCTGTCACGGCGGAGGTCGCGGGTTCAAGTCCCGTCAGGGTCGCCACGGCTGGGTAGCTCAGTTGGTAGAGCGTTCGACTGAAAATCGAAAGGTCCGCGGATCGACGCCGCGTCCAGCCACAGTGAAGAGCCCCCTACTTCGGTAGGGGGCTCTTTTGCGTTGCGCGCGCAGGCGAACTGCCTCGGCGGTCGCAGCCGACAGGAACCGGTTCGGACCGTCCACGCACAACGGAAGGCGGCTCGAACCGCGGATTCCCGTGGTTCGAGCCGCCTTCTGTTGTGCGCAGCCGGCCGGGAGGCTCGTCCCGGCCGGGCAGCGCGGTCTACGCCTCGCGGGTCTTCGGGCTGCTGTCGTTCGTCTTCGCCGGGTCGCGCTCGACGACGGCACCGAGGGCGTCGTCGATGCGGGACATCAGCTCGGCCGGGATCTGCACCCCGGCAGCGCCGGCGTTGTCGTGCACCTGCTCCGGACGCGAGGCTCCGATGATCGCCGACGCCACGTTCTCGTTCTGCAGCACCCATGCCACGGCGAGCTGCGCCATCGACAGGCTGAGCTCGTCCGCGACCGGCTTGAGCTCCTGCACGGCGGTGAGCACCTGGTCGTTCATGAAGCGCTCGATCATCTTCGCGCCGCCCTTGTCATCGGTCGCGCGGGAGCCCTCGGGCAGCGGCTGACCGGGCTGGTACTTCCCTGTCAGGACGCCCTGGGCGATCGGGGACCAGACGATCTGCGAGATGCCGAGTTCCTTCGAGGTGGGGACGACTTCCTCCTCGATGACCCGCCAGAGCGCGGAGTACTGCGGCTGGTTCGAGATGAGCTGGAAGCCCAGGTCCTTCGCCAGCGCGGCACCGGCACGGAGCTGGTCGGCGGTCCACTCGGAGACGCCGACGTACAGGACCTTGCCCTGACGGACGATGTCGGCGAACGCCTGCATGGTCTCTTCGAGCGGGGTCTCGTGGTCGAAGCGGTGCGCCTGGTACAGGTCGACGTAGTCGGTCTGCAGGCGGCCGAGCGAGCCGTCGATCGACTCGAGGATGTGCTTCCGCGAGAGCCCGGTGTCGTTGTGGCCCTTGGGACCGGTCGGGCCGAAGACCTTCGTCGCGATCTCGAGCGACTGGCGACGCTCGCCCTTCAGCGCTTCGCCGAGGACCGTCTCGGCGCCGGTGTTCGCGTACACGTCGGCGGTGTCGAACGTCGAGATGCCGACCTCGAGGGCGGCCTTGACGCAGGCGATCGCCGCGTCGTTCTCGACCTGGGAGGCGTGGGTGAGCCAGTTGCCGTAGGTGATCTCGGAGACCTTGAGGCCCGAGTTGCCGAGGTAGCGGTACTCCATGTGTCTGTCACTCCTGTCGCGGCCGCGTCGATGCGGCACCGCTCGCGACGCTAGTCCTGCGGTCAGTACCGCCGATCCAGCAGGAACCGTTCCGAGAACGACGTGACCCCGGCGATGTGGCCGTGGCCAGTGATCGTTCCGGGGTCTTCTCGACGATCGTGCCTGGGCACGGACGCCCGAAGCGAGCTCGTCGGGCGGGCGCGGTGTGCCACCGGTGACGGGACGCGGCCGCGACGGTGCAGGATCGCAAGAGGCGCGGTGCGCGGACGCACCGCCGGGAGCAAGGGAGCATCCATGACCGGACCGAGCGTGCTGTTCATCGGCGGGAGCGGCATCATCAGTGCCGCCTGCGTGCGCGAGGCGGTGGACCAGGGCTTCGCCGTCTCGGTGCTGAACCGGGGCGCGACGGAGAAGCGGACCCTGCCGGATGCGGTGACGCGCCTCCAGGCCGACGTGGCGGACCGGGACGCGCTGGCGGCGGCGATCGGCGACCGCACCTTCGACGTCGTCATCGACTTCGTCGCGTTCACCCCGGACCAGGTGCAGGCCGACATCGACTTCTTCACCGGCAAGACCCGGCAGTACGTGTTCATCAGCTCGGCTTCGGCGTACCAGACCCCGCCGACGCACCTGCCGGTGACCGAGTCGACGCCGCTGAAGAACCCGTACTGGCAGTACTCGCGGGACAAGATCGCATGCGAGGACCTGCTGGTCGCCGCGTACCGGCAGGACGACTTCCCGATGACGATCATCCGGCCGTCGCACACCTACGACGAGACCCTGCTGCCGTTCGACGGCGGGTGGACGGTCGTCGCGCGGATGCGTGCGGGCAAGCCGGTCGTCGTGCCGGGCGACGGGACCTCGCTGTGGACGATCACGCACGCGCGGGACTTCGCGGTCGCGATCGTCGGGGTGCTCGACCGGGCCGAGGCGATCGGCGAGGCGTTCCACATCACCGGCCAGGAGTCGCCGACCTGGGACCGCATCCACCAGGAGGTCGCCGCCGCCGCGGGCGCCCCGGAACCGCAGATCGTGCACGTGCCGGCGGACGCGATCATGGCCGCGGACCCGGAGTGGGGCGCCGGCGTGGTCGGCGACAAGGCGAACAGCATGGTGTTCGACAACAGCAAGGTGCGGACGCTGGTGCCGGGATGGGCTGCCCGGACGTCGTTCCGCGAGGGCGCCCGTGAGCTGGTCGCCTGGTACGACGCGCACCCGGAGGCGCAGGTCGTCGACGAGGAGAAGGACGCCCTCATGGACCGGCTGGCGGAGGCGTACGCGCCGGGTCGCGTCTAGCGCCGTCTGCCGGACGGGAGGCGCGTGGCGGAGCCGTCCTGCGCCTCCCGTCCGCCCGCCCCGCGCCCCGCGCCCCTGCTCGCCGCGCCGCGGTGCCGCCGGGAGGGGCACAACAGGAACCGGTCCGAACCACGGGAGTTCGTGGTTCGGACCGGTTCCGGTTGTGCGTGGGCGGCTCGCGCCGGCGGCCGCGCGACCGGCGGTCGGCTACGCCAGGTCGCGGAGGACCGCGCCGAGTGCCTGCATCGCGGTGGCGATCTCCTCGTCGGTGACGACGAGCGGCGGCGCGAAGCGGATCGTGGACCCGTGCGTGTCCTTCACGAGGACGCCTCGGGCGGCCAGCTCCTTCGCGACCAGCTTGCCGGTGCCGAGCGCCGGGTCGATGTCGATCCCGGCCCAGAGCCCGGCGACGCGGTGTGCGACGACGCCCTGGCCGATGAGCTCGTCGAGGAACCCGCGCAGCACCGGTTCGCCGTCGAGCGCCCGCTGCTGGAACGTGCCCTCGACGAGCATCGCGACGACCTCGGTGCCGACGGCGGCTGCGAGCGGGTTGCCGCCGAAGGTCGAGCCGTGCTCCCCCGGCCGCAGCACCCCGAGCACGTCGGCCCGGCCGACCACGGCGGACACCGGGACGATCCCGCCGCCCAGGGCCTTGCCGAGCGTGATCAGGTCCGGCGTCACGTCCACGCGCTGGACCGCGAGGGTGTGGCCGGTGCGTCCGAGGCCCGACTGGATCTCGTCGGCGATGAACAGCGCGCCGAACTCGTCGCAGACCTCGCGGACCGCGGGCAGGTAGTCGGCCGGCGGGATGACGACGCCGCCCTCACCCTGGATCGGCTCGAGCAGCACGGCGACGACGGTCTCGTCCATCGCCTCCCGGAGTGCCGCCGCGTCCCCGTACGGGACGGTGCGGAACCCGGGCGTGTACGGCCCGAAGTCGTTCCGCGCGTCGGGGTCGTCCGAGAACGAGATGATCGTCGTCGTGCGGCCGTGGAAGTTCCCGCTCGCGACGATGACCGTGGCCTGCCCCTGCGGCACGCCCTTGGCGCGGTAGCCCCAGGCGCGGGCGACCTTGATCGCGGACTCGACCGCCTCGGCGCCGGTGTTCATCGGCAGCATCATCTCGGTGCCGGTGAGCGCGGTGAGCCCCTCGGCGAACGGGCCGAGCCGGTCGGTGACGAACGCACGGCTCGTCAGCGTCACCCGGTCGAGCTGGTCACGGGCCGCGGTCAGGAGGCGCGGGTTGCCGTGCCCGAAGTTGACCGCCGAGTAGGCGGCGAGCCCGTCCAGGTAGGTGCGGCCGTCGACGTCCGTGACCGTCGCACCGTGGCCGGACGCGATGACGACCGGCAGCGGGCTGTAGTTGTGCGCGAGGGCACGGTCCTCGACGGCGAGCGCCGCCACGGTCGCCGGCCCGGGGGTGCGTCCGGTGTCCGTGGGCATCAGGACCGTGCCACGGAGGTACCGGTGCCGATCGGGTGCAGGTCGAGCGTGCAGCACTTCACACCGCCGCCGCCGAGGAGCAGCTCGGACAGGTCGACGCCGATCGGGTTGTAGCCCTTCTCGCGGAGCTGCGAGGCGAACGTGGTGGCACGCGCGGCGATCACGACGTTGTACCCGTCGGAGTAGGAGTTCAGGCCGAGGATGGCGGCGTCCTCCTCGGTCGCGATGATCGCGTCCGGGAAGCGCTCGCGCAGGATCGCCAGGGACGGCTCGTCGAAGGCGCTCTCGAGGTACGCGATGTTGGAGCGGCCGGACGCGTCCGGCACCGGGTCGAGCGCCGCGATGGCCGTGTCCAGGTGGTAGAAGCTCGGGTTGACGAGCTTGAGCGTGACGACCTCCCGGCCGTACACGCGGGCGAGCTCCTCGTGCGAGGTGCTGTCCGAACGGAAGCCGGTGCCGGCGTAGATCGTGTCGCCGATGAGCAGGAAGTCGCCCTCGCCCTCGTTCGTCTCCTCGGGCTCGGCGACGGTCAGGCCGGCCTGACGGAACCAGTCCATGTAGGCCGGGCCCTCGGGCTGACGCTCGGGGTACTGGAACTTCGCACCGTAGGCGACACCGTCGAGCACGAAGCCGCCGTTGGCCGCGTAGACCATGTCCGGCAGGCCCTCGATCGGTGCGATCTGCTGGATCTCGAAGCCGAGCTGCTCGTAGACGTCGACCAGGCTCTGCCACTGGGCGACGGCCTTCGCGGTGTCGGTCGGCTCCTCCGGGTGCATCCAGGGGTTGATCCGGTAGCTGACCGTGTAGTGGGTCGGCTTGCACATCAGGACGGTGCGGTGCGTGGCCGTACGCTGCGGGGCGGCGGCAGTGGGCTGGGGTGCGGTGTTCGACACGAGGTCCTCCAGGACCGGGGCCCGAGCCTGCCAGGAACCACCACGGTGAGAGCTCCGACGAGATGCAGGCTCACTCGCCGGAGGCGGACCAGGTCGACGCCTGCCCTGATCCTTGCACAGGAGGGCCGTTGGATGGCACGGCTCGACACGCACATTTCATGCGTCCCGCCGCATCCGCTCGCAACGACCCCGCGTAGGATGCGGACAATGGATTCGCTCGACCACCGCATCCTCGACCAGCTCCGGGAGAACGCCCGCGCCGGCTACGGCGACATGGGCTCGGTCGTCGGGCTCTCCGCCTCCGCCGTGAAGCGCCGCGTCGACCGGCTCGTCGCCGACGGCGTGATCCAGGGCTTCACGATCAAGGTGGACCCCGCCGTGGACGACCGTGGCACCGAGGCCTGGGTCGAGCTCTACTGCCGCGGCACAGTCTCCCCCGACGAACTGCGCACCCTGCTCGACGCAGTGCCCGAGGTCGTCGACGCCGGCACCGTCACGGGCAGTGCCGACGCCGTGGTGCACATGCGCTCACGGGACCTGCCGGCCCTCGAAGAAGCACTGGACCGCGTCCGCCTCGCCCCGCAGGTCGACCACACCCGCTCCGCGATCGTGCTGTCGAAGCTCGTCAGCCGCGGTTCCGACTGACCCCTCTCCCGCGAAACGCAACGTGGGCGTCATCTCGCAGCGGTATCCCCTTGCGCGCAGTCGCCCGGGTTGCGTTTTGCGGGAGGGTAGGGTCGCGTCCATGGGACGTGGGACGGCAGCCGGGAGGCTGGGCGGGCCTCCCGGGTCGGTCACCGCCCGGCGGATGGTCGCCGCTGCGACCGTCGCTTACGTCGTCAACTGCCTGTGGGGCACCGCCGTCGCGCTGCGCCTGATCCGCACCCGACGGCTGCGGGTGGTCCACCACGGGCTGTTCGTGGCGACCGCCGTGCTCACCGGAGCGGCCGCGACGACACCGCTGTGGACACGGTCCCGCGCGGCGCTGTTCCTGCTGCCGGCGCTCGTCCCGCTGGCGCTCGCTCCACGCACCAACCCACGGGGCGGAGCACACTGGAGAGTCGCGGTCGCCGCAGCGCCGTCCTACCTGGGGGCGGTCCTGGCGCGGCAATGACCGCATGCCGCCGTACCGGGAGGACAGCAGTGGAACTCATCGAGGCCATCCGGCGCCGACGCACCACCAACGGGGCGTTCCTGCCGGACCCGGTGTCCGAGGAGCACCAGCGCCTGCTGGTGGAACTGGCCGGGCGGGCGCCGTCGCAGCTGAACAGCCAGCCGTGGCGGTTCGTCCTCGTCGAGGAGCGCGACACGATCGACCGGATCGCGGACATCAGCGGCAGCGCGATGACGACGACCATGTCCCGGGGCACGTTCTTCGAGCGGTACCGGCCGTACTTCCGGTTCTCGCAGGCCGAGATGGACGAGCGTCGCGACGGCATGCTGTTCGACAAGCTGCCGAAGCCGCTCCGTCCGTTCACGAACCAGGTGTTCACGAAGCGGGGGCAGTTCCTGATGAACGCCCTCCGGGTCCCGCAGACCCTGGGTGAGGAGAACCGGAAGCTCGTCGCCGGGTCGCCGCTGCTGCTCGGGGTGATGCTCGACCGGGCCGAGTACCGGAAGGAGGCCCGCAACGCCTTCTACTCCGTGTTCAGCATGGGAGCGGCGATGGAGAACATCTGGCTGGCGACCACCGAGCTCGGCCTCGGGATCCAGTTCGTGTCGTTCCCGATGGAGATCGAGGAGTCCTGGAACCAGGTCGAACAGCTGCTCGAGGTCCCGCCGGAGCTGGAACTCATGGCCGTGTACCGGATCGGGTACACCCCGCCCGAGCGCCGCCGACCCGCGATCGACTGGGTGTCGAACGAGCGGAAGCGGCCCTCGCAGTACGTGTTCCGCGGCACGTGCGCGACGCCGCAGCAGGGCTGGGACGACCAGCCGGTGGTGGGGTCGGGCCCGACGGCAGCAGCGGCGCCACCGCGGAGACGTCCACGCGCCAGTGCACGAAGACGACGTCGCGCCAGGCCTGCT
>NZ_QKLI01000037.1:0-6966 GCF_003224255.1 Curtobacterium sp. MCBD17_030
GCGACGCGATGCGCGAACGACGAGGAACGAGGACGTGAGCCCCCGAGACGAGGAACGAGACAAGGGGCGCCCACCGCCCAGACGACGACCCGCCAACGTCCCGCAGACGCTGACGGCGCAGCCGGCAGAGGGCCGACCCCCAGGGAGGCCCGCGACCCGCAGGGGAGCGCGAGCGAGGAACGAGCGAGCATCGTCAACGAACCGACGCACGTCCCGTCGACGTTCCCGACCACACCCGGGGGAGCGCAGCGGACCCGGGACAAGCAGACGCCCCGTGCTCACCACGCCACCGCACCAGACCACGCCCGCTGGGAGCGAAGCGGACAGCGGGACAAGCAGACGCCAAGCAGACGCTCCCGAACACGCACCGGCAACGCCGGGGACGCGCCAGCGGACCCGGACAGAGTCCGGCCCGCAGCACGCCCCGGCTGCCGGTCCGTGAACGTCGCGCCCGCTCGCCCGTGACGAAGTCGCGGGCGGACGTCAGCTTGTCCCGCTGCTTCCTCCTTTGAAGGTCAGGCCATGGTGTCGTCGTGATGGTCAGTTCAGGTGGAAGTTCTCACCTTCTGCATGTCTCACGTCTCACCCGTCCTTCCCTCCTCGATCCCACTCCTCCTGTCCCGGAAATCCGCAGCCCGGAATCTCGCCACGACCCTCGCGGCTACCGCCGGACCGCGGGCCGCTTCGCGTCCCGGGAAGTTCACGGACGGGTCACCGCGACCGCGGGCACGCGGGACATGACCCGGACGCGGTGGCATGCTCAGAGGATGGGGTGGATGAGGCAAGCGCCGACGTGGGCGGCCGGGGTGATCATGGCGGTCATGTTCGCTGCCGGCTGGTTCGGCGTGACGTCCATCACCATCCCGGAACTCACCATCGGCGTCCGCGTCGTCGTGTCCGTCGCCACCGGTGCCGCGTTCGGGCTCGTGATGGGGGTCATCCTCGGACGGCAACGACGGCAGTACGGGCAGGCGGCTAACCGCCCCGACTTCGCTCGGGCAGTACGTCGCGGCACCATCCCACCGGACGTGAACACCGGGCAATGGCGGCAGGCGCTGCTGCGCCGGCAGAAGGAGTACCGGACGCTGCGGCGGACGGCACCGCTGCTGTACCTGCCGATGACCGGCCTCAGCATCTGGCTCGCCGTCGCCGGGCAGCCGCTGTTCTGGTTCGCCGCAGCGTTCTTCGTCGGCGTGCTCACCCTCACCGTCGCCGTCACCCCGCGGACGCTCCGGAACACCGACGCGATGCTCACCGAACTCGACCACCGCGAAAACGCACAACACATCGGCCAGTGACGGCGCCGTCCGCCGCCGCTACCGTGAGCGCATGCCCATGGACTTCGACGCAGCACGACGTCGCGCGCACGACGAACTCGACGCCGCCGACACCGCAGCACGAGACCGTGCGGATGCTGCCGCAGCCGCCGCA
Source organism: Curtobacterium sp. MCBD17_030 (assembly GCF_003224255.1). Classification (NCBI taxonomy): domain Bacteria; kingdom Bacillati; phylum Actinomycetota; class Actinomycetes; order Micrococcales; family Microbacteriaceae; genus Curtobacterium; species Curtobacterium sp. MCBD17_030. The sequence goes on from NZ_QKLI01000037.1 coordinate 1,432, forward strand.
GCCGAGAAAGCGTCCCATGAGTGGCAAGCGTTGCAACTCGGGCGGGAAGTGGCCGCAGCACTCACCGCCGCCGGTGTCCCGACGATGAAGAAGCACGTCCTCGTCGCCGGACCACGAGGCGCCGACCTGGTCGGCTGGGAACTCGGCTCGCAGACGCAGCTGCCGACCGTCAGCTTCTGCACCACCGACGGAGTCCTCCACCATCACAGAGGTCACTTCCACGAGCCACTGCACGACCTCGACTCACGCACCTTCGAACCGAAGCGCTGGGCGGCCATCACCCAAGAGGTCGAGGAAGCCGTCGGCTACCGCCTCGCCGAACACGAACGGAACCCACCCGTGCCAGCGCCGCAGCCCGCGTCAAAGAAGCGTGGCCTGTTCGGACGGAAGCGATGACCGTGACGACGGTGCGACCCAAAGGTGGGACTGCCGCCTGACCGAGGACCGCGCATAGGGTCATCGGACCGGAAGGACGCACCACCGCATGGCTCGATGGACAGAACCGCTCGACGCGACATTCCGGCGACCGCCGAACCTCGTGCCGACACAACCCGTCGAAGTCCCGCCGGTGCTGCCCTTCGACGACGCGCTCGACCGGCTCCGCGCGCAGGCAATCGAGGACTTCACCGTCCGTCGTGACGCGGGCGGTTACATCTTCGGGTCCGAGCGAGAGAAGCCGCTGACCTGGGACGACGTTGAACGGTCGCTGCACGAGAAGCTCGACTCGTACCGGGACGCGTCCCGTGCGCTCGTGCTGCAGCTCGGCGTCGAGGTGCAGAAGGCGACGCCGTGGTGGCGTCATACCGGCCTCGGCCTCGACGAGTACCTCGACCAGACCCCGGGTCGGTCACCGGTCGGAACCGTCGTCTGGTCACCGGCGCCGACGTCCCTCGACGACCTCATCTTCGGTGACCTGTACCTGCTGCCCGGGCAGTACCCGAAGTGGGTGTCCGAGTCGGTGGGGAACGTCCGCCGCGAGTACGGCATCAACGCCGCGTTCGCTCTCGCCCCTGGAGTGCCGCTTCGATGGGCGAGCCGGGTCCGCATCGTGCAGGTCACCGCCGCTCTCGAACAGCAGCGGAACGACCACATCGTCCGGCTGCAGAACGAGGCGGAAGCCGGAGGTGAGTCCGGCTACCTCGCCTTCGACATGTGGCACAACCGGCACGCGCAGACGGTGTTCATGACCCCGACGCTGGGCCGCCGCGTCCTCCGCGCAGGAAGCGTCGCCGAGCTCGCAGAACTATTGGTCAGCAGCATCCCGTGGCTCACCGACCGCGACCTCACAGAGCAACGGCTTCGAAGCACCCTCGAAGTCACCGTCGCACCGCCGGCCGTCCGCCGCTGACCTCAGGCCGGAGTAGTTGGTAGACCGCGAGCGTCGAAGCTGGCGCCGACCATGCCGTCAACCTCGTGGCCATTCCCGTCGGGCCACCACACTTGCACGTCCTGCCCGTCGGAGTCGGCGGGTGTCCGCTCGAACGTGGACACCAACGCCCGCGCCGCACGCTCGGTCAGAACCATGGTCTCACCTGTCCTGTCCTGTCCCGAAAATCCGTCCGTCTGGGATATCGACACGACCCCTCCGCTACCGCGGGGGACACGGCGACCGCCCGCGAACGACGTCCAGCATGGACGGTCAGAAGGGCTGCCCCCAGGTTGCAATCTTTCGAACGAGAGCGGCGTCCCGGACCGGGTTTGGATCCGGAAGCCCGACCACGCGCTGCTCGAAGAACAGCTGTGCCAGCCGTGCGACTTCGTGTGCGACTTCGTAGTTGTGGTCGAGTGCGAGGACAGCCTTGACAGCATCGTCGTCCGGTTCCGTGTCGAACAGCAGGAAGGGGACGTCGCGAGAGAACCACCGACCTTGGTCGTCGGTCTCATCGGTGCCCATGCTGGTCCGGTGGGCGAGGACCGCTTCCCGGTCGCTCCCCGTGGGCCGAGCGACGTACTCCCAAGAACACGACCCGCAGCTCGAGCGTGTAACGGTGATGTCGCCACCCGCCCACTTCGGAGCGTCGAACATCGATGGATGGGAGATGACGATGGTTTCACCCGTTCCCACCGAGGCAGTACTCGCACTCGACAGGACGGCGGTTTTCACCGCCGTCCAGGTCTGCTTCGCTGCTTGGTGCTGTCGGAGAAGCGTGTAGGCGGGCAACCGCCACCAGTCCCCGTCAGCCCATCCGGGATTCCTCGACAGACCCCTGCCGAACCCGTGAAGAACCCGCGCCTCGCCATCCTTGTACGAGACGAGCGCTTCGCCAGACGTCGCGTCGCAGAACCTGACCTGACTCCCGGTCACGTCCTCCTGCACCGCAATGAGCACTCCTGAGGGGAAGTCCGGCGGTGCGCTCCATCGCGGTACGCTCTCGACCGAGCGGTGGACAAGGCTTTCGGCGCGAGGACGGCGATGACGTCCGAGGCGGACCGACAGCGAGTCCTGTTCCAGCGGTACGCGGAGCTCACCTCAGCAGGGCAACTGACCGACCCGAAGAAGTAGCGGCTCCCTAACAGCACTTCTAGCGCCGGGGCGATTAGACCCCCGTAGCGGGGTGGCCACGGTCCCCGCTGTCCAAGCTCTAGTGCCGTCGGTGATGCTCCACCCGAGCGTGGAGGGGTCCGTGGGCCGCTGCTCTCAGCCGGGGATGTTCCGTGGGTCGTGGCCGTACGTGCTCCGCTCACTGATGCGGCCGTCGAGGTTCCGGATGAAGTGCTCCACCTTGTCCGCTTTCGCTCGTTCCCGACCGAGATGTACCGCGTCGTCCTTCGTCGCAGCGGCACCGAACACCTCATCGGTGCCTTCGACCTTGCTCTGCCAGGTGCCGTCCTGGTGGTACGTCTCAATGTCTCCTCGCATGCCCCGAACGTACGACCAACCGGGCAGCAGGATCCTCAGGACGCCCCGTCAGCAGGTTGGTTCGCTGAGGAAGTCCTCGTATCGGATGTCTGCGTTCACCGGCGTCATCTCGAGACGAGCGGCGACCATCGCTTGAATCTCGGCGGGGGAGTGCATCCCGTGGCGGTGCCACAGGCGGGGGTTCAACGGGTCGGTGATGTCGGCGGCCATGAGACCTGCCCTTCGAGAAGCGCCACGCTTCGATGGTGCCAAACCGTTCCCGCTGTGCCAGCGCACCGCATGTCGCAGCGTTCATCGTGACGACGGGAGTCAGTACCAGTCCGACCATTCGACGGTACGACGGGTCGCCACCGCGGCCAAGCGAACTTCCGCTGAGGAGTCCACTCAGCGCAGCCGCCGCATCCCCTACCGTGGATGAAGACCGAGGGGGAGCGATGCTGAACACGGACGTCTGGGCCGGATGCGAACGGCAGGAGCTGCGGCGCTGGGCGGAGATGGGGCGGGATCTCCACGGCGCCGACGGCACCTGCAGGGAGGCCGGAGCGTGAGCCGCCTCAGCGAGTGGTGGCGACGGTTGAACGAGCAGCCGCGGCCGCAGCCGACCATCTGGGACTCCGGCCAGGCGACCATCCCGTATCCGGAGCTCAGCCGCCGCGACCTTGCAGCATTCGGCAGATGCGAGACGTACCTCCTCCGCGAAATCGTCGACGCGCGGTCCTGGGGTCGGCAGGTAGACGCCCGCGGTGTCCCGTTCCCGACGAACGGGTGGCTCATCATGCCTGGCCGGGTCTACTCGTCGCTCATGGACGACACGAAAGGGTCGGGCCCGAAACGCGCCGTCATGGACTCCGTCGTCGCCTGGCTCGCCGACGCCGGCGCCCTCACGCCGTTGTCAGAGCAGGCCAGGGACGACATCGCTGCGTCGAACATTGCCGACCGGCGCAACACGTACGCCGGCTACACCAGCGACGACGGGACCCGCACCTGGGACCACGACACGTGGCAGGTGGACCCGGAACGGATGCTCGTCGTGTACCCGCACCTCGCGGACGCGAACATCGACTGGAAGCGAGCCGCTAGCGAATGACGCCGCAGTCGGCTGATATCTGCCGACGAAGGTGTCAGCCTCGGGTGCTCGCAGACGCTACTGACGTCGCTCTACCTCGAGTGCGCTGTCGGCTGGGCGCACAAGAAAACTGGCGTCCCTTCCATCCGGAAGCAGACGCCAGTCGTGATGTCGAGGACGCTACCTGCCAGTCCTGGGGCAGCCAAGCGTCGGCGGCGTGTCTACGACTCGTCCCACGCTTCGACGACGACGCCGCCACGTAGCACCAGCGGTTGCTCCGCACCGAGCGTTGCTGCGGCTGGGGCGGACGCGAAACTGTCTGCGGGGAACGTCCATCGGAACGGGTAGCCGTCCCCACGGTGCTTGGTCGCGTTTACCTCAGCGGCGAGAGCGAGCAGCGGTGCGATGTCGGCAAAGCGCCAGGACGCCGCTGGGGCGGATGCGTCGACGCTCCGGACGGTGACGATGAAGCCGAGAGCCATCGGTCAGTCCTCCGGCAGGGTGCGAACCCAGTGTTCGAACGTCACCGCGTCCTCGGCCGACACGACCGCGGCCGGGCGGGAATCGTTCGCTGCATCGATGAGCACGAGGGTGCCCTCCGACAGGCCGGCTGTCGCCTCGCCGATGATGGAGTCGGAGGCTGCGACACCGACGCGGGTGAGAAACGTCAAGGGTTGTCCCGGGATGGACTCCACCGTGCCCATCTCGTTGTCGAAGAAGCCTGCGAGTTCGGAGACACGGAACCGGGTGGCGCCGTCAGGGCTGGTGATGGTGACCGCGGGGACCGTGCGGCGCCCAAACGTGTGGGTGGTGGGCTCCGCTGTGACATCGGACCCTGACCACGGGTGCACTTCCGCCGGCGACACCTTCTCCACCTTCGACGGCTTGGCCTTCTTGGGGAACGCAGCCGTCACCGCGATACCGCCGGCCATGACGGCCATGAACCACGCCGGACCGGAGACGACCTTCGTCCAGAGCAGGACCCAGAAGATGACGAGCCATCCGGCCATGGTCAGGTTCGACAGCCACTTCGAGTCTCGCCGTGCCCCGAGGAACCACAACCCGAATCCGTACGCGAGCCCGGCCGCCGTCGGCAGCCAGAACACCCCAGGGTTGTGGCTCAGCACCTGTCGGTGCAGGACGGCCGAGGCGATGACTGCGATGACGGCGATGGTCCCGAGGAGGTACCGGTTGGCGCGGCGGTCTCGTTCCCGGGCGGTGAGTGTGGTCATCGGTGGTCCCCCTGTGATGCGTGGCGTGCTTGTCGCATAGGCAGATGCGGCACGACGTCCGAAATCCCGTTCGACGCTATCCAGTCAAGCAGAAGCCTGAGGTCTGCTTCCGGTCCGCTCGCCACATCCCCGACGCGGGTAAGCCACCCACATCCCAGCGTTTGCAAGGGGAGTAGGGGGCCCAGAGCCCTCTTTACTTACTTACTTACTTACATCTTGAGTAGATACAAGTGAAGAAGAAGAGAACATACCTGGGCTGCTACACCCCAACTATGTATTACCCATAGCTCTATAGCGCGTACGGGTCTGCTGCACGGATAGGTGACAGTTGTAGTCACGCCACGAGGGCGACGTTGGTCTTCATGATGGTTTCGAAC
>NZ_QKLI01000038.1:0-6353 GCF_003224255.1 Curtobacterium sp. MCBD17_030
ACCACCCCAGCGACGCCGACGCCGACGGACACCCCGACGCCGAACGCCCCGGCCACCCCGGCCGTGGTGACGAGCACCCCCGCGCCGAGTGCACCCGCGACCCCGACCGCTGACGTGACGCCGAACGGCACCGCGACCCCCGGCACGACCCCGACCAGTGCGAGCACCACGGCCGCCGGAACACCGGGCACCGGTCCGGGCTCGAACGGCACCGGCGAGCTCGCGTTCACCGGCTCGCCCGTCGGCCTCGGAGTGGGCGTCGGCGCGCTGGTCGCGATGCTCCTCGGTGGCGCCCTCGCCGCCTTCACCGCAGTCCGCCGCCGCCGGGCCTGATCCCCGGGGTGACGGGGCCGGGCTCCCGCTCGGTGCCGTCACCCCGCCCGCGGTCGGTCTGCGCACGGTGTCAGGCTCGCGCCGCCCGGCCCGGTCGGCCCGCGCCGTGGTCGCACGACATGCCGCGCGCCTCCCGCCCAGGTCGCGCAATCCCCCGCTCTCGCGGCCCGAGATGCGCACATCGTGCGACCTCGGCGGACGTCGGCGGCGAGTCGTGCGACCTCGCGAGCGGCGAGACACCCGCCACCCCTCAGCCCGGCAGGACCGCGTGCCGGATGACCCAGCTGTGCATGACGATGGCCGCCGCCGCCGCCGCGTTGATGCTCCGCGTCGACCCGAACTGCGTGATCTCCAGGTGTCCGTCCGCGCCCGAGACGGCCTCGTCGGTCAGACCCGGCCCCTCCTGCCCGAACAGGAACACGCACCGCGCCGGGATCGACGCCGTCTCGATGCGCGATGCCCCGGGCGTGTTGTCGATCGCGACGACCGGACGCCCCTCGGCGCGCATGACCGCGAGGAACGCGGCGACGTCCTCGTGGTGCCGCACGTGCTGGTACCGGTCGGTCACCATCGCCCCGCGGCGGTTCCAGCGGCGACGCCCGATGATGTGCACGGTCCCCGCCAGGAACGCGTTGGCGGTCCGGACGATGGACCCGATGTTCAGGTCGTGCTGCCAGTTCTCGATGGCCACGTCGAAGCTGTGTCGGCGGGTGTCCAGGTCGGCGACGATCGCCGCCATGCTCCAGTACCGGAAGCGGTCGACCACGTTGCGCGTGTCGCCGTGCTCGAGCAGTTCCGGGTCGTACTGCGGGCCCTCGGGCCACGGCCGGGGGTGCGGTCCGACGCCGTGCGTCGTCGCCTCGTGGGTGGGTGGGAGCGCCGGCGTCGGCTCCGGCAGGTCGCCGGACGGGAGGCCCTGGGTCACGTGACCAGCGTACGGTGCGTCCGCCGCGCCTCCCGTCCGGAGCCCGCACGGCCGGACGTACACGCCCGATCGAGCCGGCTCACCGCACTACGCTGACCCCATGGCATCCCGCGACGAGGTCGAGTGCTGGTTGACGGACATGGACGGCGTGCTCGTCCACGAGAACCAGGCGCTCCCCGGCGCCCCCGAGCTGATCCGGCAGTGGCAGGACCAGGGCACCGAGTTCCTCGTCCTGACGAACAACTCGATCTTCACCCCGCGTGACCTCAGCGCCCGACTGCGCCAGTCGGGACTGCACGTGCCCGAGGAGCGCATCTGGACCTCGGCCCTGGCGACCGCCGACTTCTGCGCGTCGCAGATGCCGAACGGCTCGGCTTTCGTGATCGGCGAGGCCGGTATGACGACCGCCCTGCACGAGGCGGGCTTCATCATGACCGAGACGGCACCCGACTACGTCGTCGTCGGCGAGACCCGGAACTACTCGTTCGAGGCGATCACGAAGGCCGTCCGCCTGATCCGCGACGGCGCGCGCTTCATCGTGACGAACCCGGACGCGACCGGCCCGAGCGCCGAGGGCGTCCTGCCCGCGACGGGGGCGATCGCCGCCATGATCGAGAAGGCCACCGGCAAGCAGCCCTACGTGGTCGGCAAGCCGAACCCGATGATGTTCCGTTCGGCGATGAACCGGATCGGTGCCCACTCCGAGAACACCGGCATGATCGGCGACCGGATGGACACCGACGTGCAGGCGGGCATCGAGGCGGGGCTGCACACCGTCCTGGTCATGACCGGGATCAGCGACCAGGCCGAGATCGACAAGTACCCGTTCCGGCCGAGCGAGGTCATCGCGGGCGTGCACGAGCTCCTGCACACGGAGCCGTACGAGGTCGAGATCTAGAGCCGGTCCATCGCCGGCACGGTCCGCCACCGTCGGCGCAACCGCCAGGCGCGGTCGTCCCGCCAGGCGACGAGTGCTCCGGCGACGACGCCGAGCAGCAGCACCGCGAACGCCGCCAGACCGAGCAGCCCGACGAGGAAGAAGTCGAGCCCAGCGCCCCGTGAGGCACTGACCGCGATCGCCCCGAAGTCCCAGAACGCGTGCAGCAGCACCGGGGCGAGCAGGTTGCCGGTCAGGCGTCGCGCCAGGTACAGCGTCGACCCGAACGAGGCGGCGAACACCACCTGCACCACCGTCTGGCCGACCGGGGCCCCGGCCAGGACGTTGACGAAGTGCAGCAGCCCGAACAGGGCGCACGACGCGAGCCACACTCCGACCTCGGGCAGTCGGCGCCGCAGTCCGACGATCAGGACGCCGCGGGTCAGCAGCTCCTCGAACACCCCGACGAGCAGCACGCCGACGGTGAGGAGCAGGAAGTAGTCCACCGACTTCCCCGCCCAGTCCACCAGCGGCAGCCGTCCGATGCACACCGCGAGGACGAGGATCGGCGCGAGCATCGTCCAGCGCGGTCGACCACGCGTCGGGTCGACCGTCGCGATCCGCCACCAGCCGAGCGCGGTGACGACCACCACGAGGACCGCTGCGACGATCGACTCCGGCACCACCAGGTCGTGCAGGACGCTGTCGGTCGTCAGGCCGAGCGAGTCGTAGTCGTCACTCGGGCGCGAGCGGACGATGCTGTAGGTCGCGAAGAGGACCAGCGGGGCGATGCCGACGAGCAGCGACGGCGGGACCGGCCACCACCGTCGACGGCGACGGACGGCGGGAGGTTGCACGGGGGTCACCTCACGGTTGTACCAGGGTCGGCCGTACCATTGGCGCATGCGCCTGCCCTCCCTCAGCACCATGGCGGAGGACTACGTCAAGCTGGTCTGGAAGGCCGGCGAACGCGGCGGCGAAGGGGGTCTCGCCACGCGGGACATCGCGGCCGCCCTGCACGTGTCCGCCTCGACCGTGTCGGGCAACCTCCGGAAGCTCGACCGCGACGGGCTCATCGAGCACACGCTGTACCGCGGCGTGGTCCTCACCCCGCTGGGGCAGCAGGCCGCCGTCGCCATGGTCCGTCGGCACCGGCTCATCGAGACGTTCCTGGTCGAACGACTCGGCTACTCGTGGGACGAGGTGCACACCGAAGCCGAGGCACTCGAGCACGCCGTGTCGGAGACGTTCCTCGACCGCGTCGACGCCGACCTCGGGCACCCCACGCACGACCCGCACGGCGACCCGATCCCCGGCGCGGACGGCGTCGTGCCGGACTCCCCCGGGGCGCTCCTCGGCACGGTCGACCCGGGCGTCTGCGGGACCGTCGAGCGGGTCTCGGACGACGACCCGGCGCTGCTGCGGTACTTCGACGAGCTCGGTGTCGGGCTGGGGACGCACCTGCGGGTCGAGCAGGTGCGGGACTACGCGGGGGTGGTGGCGGTCTCGCGGCGTGACGCCGGCGGGGCGGAGGCGATGGTGGACCTCCCGGCCGCCGCCGCGACCGCCATCTGGTTGACGCCCGACGCTCCCCACTGACGCGCGGGCGGCGGCCCTCGAGATGCCGCGATTCGCGCATCTCGGAACCCGAGATGCGCGAATTCTGCATCCACGGCGGGCTCCCTGCGGCGTGTTGCGGAATCTCGGGAGGCACGTGCTCCGGCCCGTCGCGCCCGACCCGCGCCCGTCCCGCCCGGTCAGCCCTTGGCGGACCGCGTCCGCCCGAGGGCGACCTCGCGCCGGGCCCGCGCGAGCGCCAACGCCGACCCCGCGTCCGGGTCCTCGAGCAGCCGCGCCGTCTCCGCCGCGTGCTCCCGCACGTCCGGGTTCCGGTGCTCCGCCGCCGCGTCCAGCACCGGCGACGCCACGTCCGCCCCGAGCCCGGCGATCGCTCGACTCAGCGCCAGCCGGGTCTCCGCGTCCCCGTGCCCGAGCTGCACCGCGAGCGTGCGGGCGAGTGCGGGCCGGGCGTCCCCGGGGGCCAGCAACACCGCGGCACGCCACGCGGTCCGGGCGACACCCGGGTCGACGTCGCCGAGCAACTGCGCCACCTCCGGGTACACCGACCCGTCGCGGATCTTGGAGAGGGTGTGCAGCGCCTGGCTCCGCGCCTGCACCTCCGGACGGTCGAGTTCGTCGAGCAGCCGCGGGACCACCAGGTCAGCCGGGAGGCGCACCAGCGCCCACGTGAGCATCTCCCGCACCTGCAGGTCCGGCTCCACCGCGCACTGCGCCACGAGGACGTCGAGCTCGTCCAGGGACGGCGTGGTCCCGGCGGCCATCACCGCCCGGAGTCGGACGGCGGGACGAGGGTCGGAGAGGTACGAGGCGAGCGTCGGCATGGCTCCTCCACCTCACCCCGCGCACCTGAGTGGCAGCCCGGCGAGGGGCATAGCGTGGACGAGTTCGTACCGACCTGGAAGGACTCCTACCATGCCCCGTATCGGCTCCAGTGACCTCACCGTCTTCCCCCTCGCCCTCGGCGGCAACGTCTTCGGCTGGACCGCGGACCAGGAGGCCTCACGCCGGGTCCTCGACGCCTACACGGGTGCCGGCGGCGACTTCATCGACACCGCTGACGTCTACTCGGCGTGGGGCGAGGGCAACTCCGGCGGCGAGTCCGAGACCGTGATCGGCTCGTGGTTCGCCGCGTCCGGCAAGCGCGACGACGTGACGATCGCCACCAAGGTGTCGCAGCACCCGGCGTTCCCCGGCCTGTCGGCGGACAACGTCGCGAAGGCCGCACGGGCGAGCCTGCAGCGCCTCGGCACCGACCGCATCGACCTCTACTACGCGCACTTCGACGACCAGGACACGCCGCTCGAGGAGACCGTCCGGGCGTTCGACCAGCTCGTCCGCGAGGGCCTCGTCCGCTACACCGCGATCTCGAACTACTCGAACGAGCGTGCCTCGGAGTGGATCCGCATCGCGAAGGAGCACGACCTGGCTGTTCCGATCGCGATCCAGCCGCACTACAACCTCGTCACCCGCCAGCCCTACGAGTCCGACATCGCACCGCTCGCCGCCCGGGAGCACCTGGGCGTCGTGCCCTACTTCGCCCTCGCCGCCGGCTTCCTGACGGGCAAGTACCGGACGAAGCAGGACTTCGCCGGCAAGGACCGCGAGGGCCAGGTCTCGGGCTACTTCTCCGACCAGGGTCTCGCCGTCGTGGACGCCCTGTCCGAGATCGCGTCGGCGCACTCCGCCGAGATCGCCTCGGTCGCGCTCGCCTGGCTGCAGGCACAACCGGACGTCGTCGCCCCGATCGCCTCGGCGCGCAACACCGAGCAGCTGCCGGCGCTCCTCGCCTCGGCAGAACTCGACCTCAGCACCGAGGAGCTGCAGACGCTCACCGGCGTCTCGGCGGCCGTCCCCGCGGCGTCCTGACCGGACCACGGTCACGCATCGCGACCGACCGACGGACGGGAGGCTCCCCACCAGCAGGTGGGGAGCCTCCCGTCCGTCACGTGGTGCGTGCGGTCAGTGTCCGGTGCCGAGTGGTGCGCCCGGTGGCTGCACCGAGAGCGCCGCGGCCGGGCTGCTCGACGGCGAGGCCGGGTGCTCGTCGATCGTGTTGCCGCGGATCCACGAGGTGAAGAGCAACACGAGGAGCAGGAGCACCACGATGATCGCGATCGAGCCGTAGACCAGGAGCTGCTTGCCGCGGCGCCCCTCGTGCTGCAGGCGGGCGAAGCCCTCGTTGATGAAGTTGTCGCGGTCGGCGCCGGTCGCTCCCGGGCCACCCGCGGCGGCGCCGGGCTGCTGGGCCGCGGCGACGGCGGGCAGCATCCGGGTGCTGGTGTCCTCCGGGCGGGAGGCGTCGGCGTCACGGAGCTGCTGGATCGCCTCCGTGCCGAAGAGGTCCTTGATGACGCCGGTGTCGCTCGTCTCACGGCCCTGCCACTCGGACTGGTCGATGTCCTCGGGAGCCGGTCCGCGCGCGCGGTCGACGCCGTCGTCGAGCCGCAACGACGGGTCCGTCGGAGCGTGCGTCGGCGTCTGCCAGTCCGGGATCGGCCACGCGGGGGTCGGGTCCTGACGAGGGGCGGACGACACTGGGCCGGGCGGCTGCGACCGGGTCTCGGCCTGGCGTTCGGGTTCGACGAGCGGCGGGACGGCCGAGCGTCGGTCGGTGTCGTCGTCCTCGGCTCCCCGCCA
>NZ_QKLI01000039.1:0-5380 GCF_003224255.1 Curtobacterium sp. MCBD17_030
TATTCAGTTTGATTCCCGATCGTCTGTCGGGAACCACAAAGTGGACGCGAGCCCCAACCCCCGAAGGGGTCAGGAAAAAAGTGTGTGTCAAGTCTTCGGCTTATTAGTACCGGTCAGCTCCACGGGTCGTTAGTCCCCGCTTCCACATCCGGCCTATCAACCCAGTAGTCTGCTGGGAGCCTCTCACACTCAAGGTGCATGGAAATCTCATCTCGAAGACGGCTTCCCGCTTAGATGCTTTCAGCGGTTATCCGGTCCGAACGTAGCTAATCAGCGGTGCCCTTGGCAGAACAACTGACACACCAGAGGTTCGTCCATCCCGGTCCTCTCGTACTAGGGATAGATCTTCTCAAATTTCCAACGCGCGCAGCGGATAGGGACCGAACTGTCTCACGACGTTCTAAACCCAGCTCGCGTACCGCTTTAATGGGCGAACAGCCCAACCCTTGGGACCTACTCCAGCCCCAGGATGCGACGAGCCGACATCGAGGTGCCAAACCATGCCGTCGATATGGACTCTTGGGCAAGATCAGCCTGTTATCCCCGAGGTACCTTTTATCCGTTGAGCGACAGCGCTTCCACAAGCCACTGCCGGATCACTAGTCCCGACTTTCGTCCCTGCTCGACCTGTCAGTCTCACAGTCAAGCTCCCTTGTGCACTTACACTCGCCACCTGATTGCCAACCAGGTTGAGGGAACCTTTGGGCGCCTCCGTTACTCTTTGGGAGGCAACCGCCCCAGTTAAACTACCCATCAGGCACTGTCCATGAACCCGATCAGGGTCCTACGTTAGACATCCAAAGTGACCAGAGTGGTATTTCAACAATGACTCCACGAACACTAGCGTGCCCGCTTCACAGTCTCCCACCTATCCTACACAAGCCACTCCGAACACCAATACCAAACTGTAGTAAAGGTCACGGGGTCTTTCCGTCCTGCTGCGCGTAACGAGCATCTTTACTCGTAGTGCAATTTCGCCGAGTTCGCGGTTGAGACAGCTGGGAAGTCGTTACGCCATTCGTGCAGGTCGGAACTTACCCGACAAGGAATTTCGCTACCTTAGGATGGTTATAGTTACCACCGCCGTTTACTGGGGCTTAAATTCAGAGCTTCGCCGTGAGGCTGACCCTTCCTCTTAACCTTCCAGCACCGGGCAGGCGTCAGTCCGTATACATCGTCTTGCGACTTCGCACGGACCTGTGTTTTTAGTAAACAGTCGCTTCCCACTGGTCTCTGCGGCCTTCAACGCTCACGGAGTAAATCCGGTCACGCGTCCGGCCCCCCTTCTCCCGAAGTTACGGGGGCATTTTGCCGAGTTCCTTAACCACGATTATCTCGATCTCCTTGGTATTCTCTACCTGACCACCTGAGTCGGTTTCGGGTACGGGCGGCTGCAACCTCGCGTCGATGCTTTTCTCGGCAGCATAGGATCACTGAATTCCCCTTACGGGTACGCGTCGGGTCTCAGGCATACAGACGACGGATTTGCCTATCGTCAGCCCTACATCCTTACACCAGGATCACCTTACGGATACCATCGCCTGGCTCAGCTACCTTCCTGCGTCACACCTGTTCATACGCTAACCGCACCAGCATGGGGTCGAGCGTTAGACCGGCCCGTCTCACCCCGAAGGGATCAACAAGTGCCGGGTTAGGACTCTTAGCACCACTGGATTAGCTTGGGCGGTTGTTCGCCGGTACGGGAATATCAACCCGTTGTCCATCGACTACGCCTGTCGGCCTCGCCTTAGGTCCCGACTTACCCAGGGCGGATTAACCTGGCCCTGGAACCCTTGGTCTTTCGGAGGACGGGTTTCTCACCCGTCTTTCGCTACTCATGCCTGCATTCTCACTCGTGTGGCGTCCACGGCTGGATCACTCCGCCGCTTCACTCGCCACACGACGCTCTCCTACCACTCCGCACGACTGAACCACGAAGGCTTGTCTAGTGTGCGAAATCTACAACTTCGGCGGTGTGCTTGAGCCCCGTTACATTGTCGGCGCGGAATCACTTGACCAGTGAGCTATTACGCACTCTTTCAAGGGTGGCTGCTTCTAAGCCAACCTCCTGGTTGTCTGTGCAACTCCACATCCTTTCCCACTTAGCACACGCTTAGGGGCCTTAGTTGGTAGTCTGGGTTGTTTCCCTCTCGACGATGAAGCTTATCCCCCACCGTCTCACTGCTGCGCTCTCACTCACCGGCATTCGGAGTTTGGCTGACGTCAGTAACCTGTTGAGGCCCATCGGCCATCCAGTAGCTCTACCTCCGGCGAGAAACACGCAACGCTGCACCTAAATGCATTTCGGAGAGAACCAGCTATCACGAAGTTTGATTGGCCTTTCACCCCTATCCACAGCTCATCCCCTCCATTTTCAACTGAAGTGGGTTCGGTCCTCCACGACGTCTTACCGTCGCTTCAACCTGGCCATGGATAGATCACTTCGCTTCGGGTCTAGGACATGCGACTGAATCGCCCTATTCAGACTCGCTTTCGCTACGGCTACCCCACACGGGTTAACCTCGCCACATATCGCTAACTCGCAGGCTCATTCTTCAAAAGGCACGCCGTCACCCCTACAAAGGAGGCTCCGACGGTTTGTAAGCAAACGGTTTCAGGTACTATTTCACTCCCCTCCCGGGGTACTTTTCACCTTTCCCTCACGGTACTTGTCCGCTATCGGTCATCTGGGAGTATTTAGGCTTATCAGGTGGTCCTGACAGATTCACACGGGATTTCTCGGGCCCCGTGCTACTTGGGATACACATCCGGCCATAACACCATTTCGTCTACGGGGCTGGCACCCACTACGGCCCGGCTTTCAAACCGGTTCGACTATGATGCGCTGTAACCGTCCCAGTCCGGCAGAACTGAGTGACGTGTCCCACAACCCCGACCATGCAACGCCCGCCGGCTATCACACATGATCGGTTTAGCCTCATCCGTTTTCGCTCGCCACTACTCACGGAATCACATGTTGTTTTCTCTTCCTGTGGGTACTGAGATGTTTCACTTCCCCACGTTCCCTCTACCCGCCCTATATATTCAGGCGGGAGTCACCAGGTCGACAAGTCGCCTGGCGGGGTTTCCCCATTCGGAAATCCTCGGCTCACAGCTCGATTATCAGCTCCCCGAGGCTTATCGCAGATTTCTACGTCCTTCTTCGGCTCCAGATGCCAAGGCATCCACCGTTTGCTCTTAGAAACTTGACCACAAAGATTAAAATTGCGATCCAACGCCACACCGACACCACACCGATCACCACAAGGGCAACCAACCGGTCTCGGATGACGCGAATCTAAAGATGCTCGCGTCCACTGTGTAGTTCTCAACATACGATCGGCACCACACTCCCCCAAACCAACCGGTCTGACATCATGCGGCCCAACGAAGGACCCAACGGCCCAACCCCTCCCAACACTCTCGTGTCAGCAGGAAGCCTGGTCCCTCAGGACCCAACAACGTGCACCAGCTGAGCGCTCCACCCCCGACCCGTTCCAACCAGGCGAACCCGGTGTACTGAAGATCGGAAGCATCACTCCCAACTGCACTGTCAATGTTCCACCCATGAGCTACCCGTCGGACACGTTCGGTCCGAATCGGGCGCCTGGACCAGCCACCACCCACCAAACGGTGAACAGCACTGACCAGATGCTCCTTAGAAAGGAGGTGATCCAGCCGCACCTTCCGGTACGGCTACCTTGTTACGACTTAGTCCTAATCACCGATCCCACCTTCGACGGCTCCTTCCACAAGGGTTAGGCCACCGGCTTCGGGTGTTACCGACTTTCATGACTTGACGGGCGGTGTGTACAAGGCCCGGGAACGTATTCACCGCAGCGTTGCTGATCTGCGATTACTAGCGACTCCGACTTCATGAGGTCGAGTTGCAGACCTCAATCCGAACTGAGACCGGCTTTTTGGGATTCGCTCCACCTTACGGTATCGCAGCCCTTTGTACCGGCCATTGTAGCATGCGTGAAGCCCAAGACATAAGGGGCATGATGATTTGACGTCATCCCCACCTTCCTCCGAGTTGACCCCGGCAGTCTCCTATGAGTCCCCGGCATAACCCGCTGGCAACATAGAACGAGGGTTGCGCTCGTTGCGGGACTTAACCCAACATCTCACGACACGAGCTGACGACAACCATGCACCACCTGTACACCGACCACAAGGGGGCGACCATCTCTGGCCGTTTCCGGTGTATGTCAAGCCTTGGTAAGGTTCTTCGCGTTGCATCGAATTAATCCGCATGCTCCGCCGCTTGTGCGGGCCCCCGTCAATTCCTTTGAGTTTTAGCCTTGCGGCCGTACTCCCCAGGCGGGGCGCTTAATGCGTTAGCTACGACACAGAAACCGTGGAAAGGTCCCTACATCTAGCGCCCAACGTTTACGGCATGGACTACCAGGGTATCTAATCCTGTTCGCTCCCCATGCTTTCGCTCCTCAGCGTCAGTTACGGCCCAGAGATCTGCCTTCGCCATCGGTGTTCCTCCTGATATCTGCGCATTCCACCGCTACACCAGGAATTCCAATCTCCCCTACCGCACTCTAGTCTGCCCGTACCCACTGCAAGCCCGAGGTTGAGCCTCGGGATTTCACAGCAGACGCGACAAACCGCCTACGAGCTCTTTACGCCCAATAATTCCGGACAACGCTTGCACCCTACGTATTACCGCGGCTGCTGGCACGTAGTTAGCCGGTGCTTTTTCTGCAGGTACCGTCACTTTCGCTTCTTCCCTACTAAAAGAGGTTTACAACCCGAAGGCCGTCATCCCTCACGCGGCGTTGCTGCATCAGGCTTTCGCCCATTGTGCAATATTCCCCACTGCTGCCTCCCGTAGGAGTCTGGGCCGTGTCTCAGTCCCAGTGTGGCCGGTCACCCTCTCAGGCCGGCTACCCGTCGTCGCCTTGGTGAGCCATTACCTCACCAACAAGCTGATAGGCCGCGAGTCCATCCCCAACCAAAAAATCTTTCCACCACCAGGCCATGCGACCAGTGATCATATCCAGTATTAGACGTCGTTTCCAACGCTTATCCCAGAGTCAGGGGCAGGTTACTCACGTGTTACTCACCCGTTCGCCACTAATCCGCCCAGCAAGCTGGGCATCATCGTTCGACTTGCATGTGTTAAGCACGCCGCCAGCGTTCGTCCTGAGCCAGGATCAAACTCTCCGTAAAAAATTACAACCAACACCGAAGTGTCAGCGAGTTGATCTTGACTGTTGACTGTCTACTGACAATCTTCAATCCAAAAGGAATTGCTTCATGACCCGACCAGCCGAAACCGATCGAGCACGAGGTCAATAAAATTGGCATTGACAATGTGCACGCTGTTGAGTTCTCAAGGACCAGACGCACTCCCCACCCAACACCA
>NZ_QKLI01000004.1:0-236497 GCF_003224255.1 Curtobacterium sp. MCBD17_030
ACGAGGTCGTCCGCCCGCTTCCCCTCGGCCACCACGAGCCGCCCCACCATCGCCCTCCGGAACGTGTCCGGCTGCAACCCCACCCCGAGCACCGCTTCATGCAACCGCCTCAGCTCGGTCATCGTGAACGGCTCCGCGAGGAGCCCGTGCGGGTCCGGCCGCTCCCGATGGTCCTCCCGCAGCTGGGCCACGGCGTACTCGAGAATGTCGTCATGCGCGTGCACCATCGCCCCCGCTGCCGCGACGGGCACCAGGCGCGCCCGCACGGAGTCGATCGTCAGGGCGGCGGCTGGTACGACGTCGAGGTGCGCCACCGACAGCACCCACCCCCGGGAGTCCCGCGCTGGATCGTCGAACACGTGTAGCTGCCGCGGCGCGAGCCCCTCGACGCCGGCCTTCTCGCGCAGGGACCGCAGCACTGAGTCGGCGAGGCGCTCGCCCTCGTGCACGAAGGTCCCCGGCAGTCGCCAGTCACCATCGACCGCATCACGGACCTGCAGCACCGACAGCTCGCCGTCGACGACGGTCATGACCGCGGTGTCGACCGCCACGGAGGGGTGCGGGTAGTCCGCCAGGCGCTTGCCGTTCGGGTCGCGGTACTCGGTGTCAGCCACGAGCAGGAGTTTACGCGCACTTGCGCTTATCGCCAGAGCGGTGCAGAATCGAGTTAGCGCGGAACTGCGCTAACCTGCATCGGGAGGTCTCGCCATGACCGAGCACACCACGATCCTCGACCGCGCCGTCGGCGCCGTCCTCGGCTCCGCTGCCGGCGACGCCCTGGGCGCCGGCTACGAGTTCGGCCCGCCCGGTCCGGAGCCGACGCCGATCCTGATGCGGGGTGGCGGGTCGTTCGGGTGGCGACCAGGGGAGTGGACGGACGACACGAGCATGGCCGTGCCGATCCTCCAGGCCGTCGCCCGAGGTGACGACCCGGCTGCGGAAGCCACCTTCGACGGCTTGGTTGGCGCCTGGGCGAAGTGGGCGTTGGACGCACCCGACGTCGGCATTCAAACCCGACAGGTGCTCTCCGGGCTGGAGGCCCACACCGCCGCCGCCAGTCGGCTCGCTGCCCGGCGGGTGCACGAGTCGACCGGCCGCTCGGCCGGCAACGGGTCGCTGATGCGGACCGTGCCCCTCGTCCTCGCGTACCTGCGCGGCGACGACGGCGAGGAGGCGCGGCTCGCCACGGCGGCCCGCGCGGTCAGCGACCTGACGCACCACGAAGCGGACGCGGGGGACGCGTGCGTGCTGTGGTGCGTCGCGATCCGGCACACGGTGCTGCACGGCGAGCTCGACGTCCTGCGGGGGCTGGACCTGCTCGCGCCGGCGGCTCGACGGACGTGGACGGAGCGACTCGTCGCAGCCGAACACGCGGAGCCGGTGGCCTTCACCGCGACGAACGGGTGGGTCGTGTCGGCGCTGCAGGCGGCCTACGCGGCGGTGCGGTCGTCGACCTCGCTCGAGGACGCCCTCGTCCGCGCGGTCCGGTCGGGCAACGACACCGACACGGTCGCGGCGATCGCGGGCGGCCTCGCCGGAGCGCTGTACGGGGCGGCGGCGCTGCCTGAAGAGTGGCGAGCCGTGCTGCACGGGTGGCCGGAGCTGCGGGCGGACGACCTCGTGGCGATGTCGGAGCGGGCGGTCGGCGTGCGCTGACCGGTGGCACTGGAGCCGGCGTCGGAAGCTGCCGTGGGGGGAGTTTCCGACGCCGGACCCGGTGCTACGCGATGCTGCTGCGGCCGCGGAAGACGCCGACGCGCACGAGCCAGACGTACATCAGGCACCCGATGCAGACGTCGAACGCCGCGTTGAGGAACGCGGCGACCAGGGCGACGGCAGCGCCGACCGGTGCGGCGTAGGGGACGCCGAGGAGCGCCAGGACGAGGGCGACACCGGTCACGACGAGTCCGACGCGCTGGGCGAATGTCGGGGGCTCGGGTGCCTCGAGTTCGGCGGGCGGGCCGAGTCGCGGCCGCACCAGGCGGCGGAACACTGCGCCGTACGGGTGGCGGGCGATGCCGGCGAGACCTCCCCAGGCGAAGAGCGCGGCGATGACGGCGAGCAGGACGATGCCGATCGTCCGCGTGCTGTCGTTGAGGGTGAGGACGATGTCAAGCGCGAGCAGGACCGTCGTGATCGCGGCGCCGAAGCGGGGCGAGCGCGGGTCGATCCCTCGGGAGGGTGCAGGGCTGGTGGTCATGGGTGCTCCTCGGTGAGGACGGCGTCGAGCGCGGCGATGAGTTCGGACTGGCGGGGCGGTCCACCGAAGCGGGCACGGACGGTCTGCGTTCCGTCCACGAGGAGCACGGTCGGGGTCTGCATCACGTCGAAGCGCCGGGCGAGCTCCGGGCGTTCGGCGAGGTCGATCTCGAGTCGGCGGACTCGAGCCGGGCCGCCGGCCGTCGTCGACTTCGACGCGGCGACGGCGTCGAGTTGCCTCGCCGTGGCGGGGCAGCGTGCGCACGTGGGAGTCGAGAACTGGAGGAGCGTGGCGGCGGTGCCGAACGCCTCCCGGTCGGCGAGGTCGGTCACCGTTGTCGCATCGCTGCCTCGGGACGTGACCACGCGTGCTCGGCCGGTGCGGCTGCGGAGCAGCAGACCGAGGGCCGTCGCGATGGCGAGGACGCCGGCGACGATCGCGAGCGAGAGGGCGACGGTCATGTCTGGACCCTACGTGGCGGGGCCCGCTGGACCAAGGGTGTCTCGTCCTATGGCGAGAACGCCGGAACTCGACTCTGAAGTGTTTGAATCAGGCCATGCCCTTGTTCCGACTCGAAGCTGACGCGCTCGTGGAGCAGCGTCCGGCCACCTTCCGAGACCTGCACCTGTACGAACGCGGCGACATCCAACGGCTCCTCCGTGCTCAACCAGGCGCACTCGGTGAATCGCTCCTGATCATCAGCGAGGAGTTCGGCGACTGGGAAGACTCGCGCCGTCGAATCGACCTGCTCGCCCTCGATGAGGCTGGCAACCTCGTCGTGATCGAGTTGAAGCGGACGGAAGACGGCGGTCACATGGAGCTACAGGCAATCCGTTACGCCGCAATGGTCTCCTCGATGACCTTCGACGAGGTCGTTCAAGCGCTAGCAGCGCACCGTGCTCGACTTTCCGAGGGCGACGGTTCTCTGGACGAAGCGCGCGGCGTCATCGCGGACTTCCTGGGAACGGAGGGAGAGGGCATTGCACTCTCGACGGACGTGCGCATCGTTCTGGTCTCGGCAGATTTCGGGCGTGAGATAACAACCGCCGTTTTGTGGTTGAACCGCTTCGAGGGCATGGACATCCGCTGCGTCCGACTGAAGCCGTACGAAGTGGACGGTCGCATCCTTCTCGACATCGACCAAGTGCTACCGCTGCCCGAGGCCGCCGCCTACCAAGTCAAGATCGGGAAGAAGGACGCCGCCCGGGCACGGCGTTCCTCCTCCGACGGCCGAGACTTCACAAAGTACGTCGTCTCCGCTGGCGGACGAGACTCGGACGTGTTGAACAAGCGGAACGCTGTACGGCACATGGTCAACGTTCTGACCAACGCCGGTGTGTCGATCTACGACATAAAGCCCCTGTTCCGCGAGCGAATCTTCCGGTCCGTGCCCGGACTGATCGCCGCCGGTGATCCCTGTGTCCGGGCTCTCCTCAACCATGAGCCGCAACTCGATGTCAAGCGCTACTTCACCGAGTCGCCGATTCATCAGGGGAACGAAACGCACGTCATGTTCAGGATGTGGGGAACGAACACCGAGCCCACCTTGCAGAAGCTTGTCGATGCCTTCCCAGCGGTCGGGGCCTCGTTCACCGCCTTCCCACCCGACGAGGACTGAGCTCCGGCTGCTTCACCATCCCTCGTCGGATCATGTAGTCCGGGTGGCAGATCAGTTCGAAACTCCGACCCAGAGCTGGTCGCGAGCTCTGGTCATGCCGACGTAGAGCTCGCGGAGATCGAGTCGGCGTCGTTCGAGGGCGCTCTCGTTCTCGGCCGCGGGCTCCTGGTCCAGGAGCCGCGCTGGGACGTCCGCCAGGAAGACGTGCTTGAACTCGAGGCCCTTGGCGCGCTTGATCGTGCCGACCTTGATGTTGCTCGTCGTCTGCCCCGTGTACCGCTCGATCGAGACGACCGGTAGGCGCTCCTCACGCAGGATGCCGATCACACGGTTGGCTGCCGCATTGGTCGGAGCCAGGATGCCGATGTCGCCAGTTCTCGTCCCGCCGCGGACAGCAGACCGAACAGCAGCCACCAGTGCCCGGTGAAGGTCCCTCGACTGGGTGAAACGTCGGAGCACCGGCTCCGGTCCGGTCCGGGTGATCGCGGCGACCGTGTCACCGGCAGCGTCCGTGCCCTCGATGTCAGTGACGATGTCCTCTTCGACGAGACGGCGCGCGAAGTCGGCGATCTGACGGGTGTTGCGGTGGTTGACGTCGAGGATGACGCCGCGGCCGGCGAGGCTGATCCCGATCTCTCCGAGCGTGTAGCCGCCAGGGTAGATGGACTGCTGACCGTCGCCGATCAGCGTCAAGCCGTCTCGCTGGTCACCGACGAGAGCGTGCAGCATGCCGACCGTCACGCAGCTGAGGTCCTGTGCTTCGTCGATCACGACTGCCTCGTACCGGTGGAGTGGACGCTCCCGGAGCTCGTCGCGAGCCATCCGGGCCAGGTCAGCCCAGTCGACGACGCCAGCGGAACTGAGATTGCGGTTGTAGGTCTCGGTCAGTGCCCATGCTCGCTCCCGGAGCTCGACGGGGAGGGCGTACTTTCGTCCGACGCGGGACACGGCTGCGTACCGCTCGAACTCGGTCAAGCCTCGACCCTTGATCACGTGTGTGACCTCGTCCCGCCAGTAATCAGAGCCGAACCGTGGGGACCTGAGCGGGTCTTTCGGGTCGAGGGCGTTCCAAGCGCGCCACCAGGCGGTGTTCGCGGCGTCCGGGTCGATCTCGAACGGGACGCGGCGTTCCTTGAGGAGCGAGCGGGCGAAAGCATGAACGCCTGCGAACTCGACCTTCGCGGCGTGCGCTGGTTCCAAGCGCTCGAGCAGCGACTTCAAGACCGCCGGGAAACTCTTCACGAACGTCGTCACGAGCACCTTGTCGGTGGCGGCTCGGGCGAGGTGCGCTGTTCTGTGGAGGCCGACGACGGTCTTCCCGGTACCCGCCGCGCCGCGGATACGGGCGGGCCCGTTGAAGCTCCTCCGTGCGATCTTTGCCTGCGCCGGATCGAGGAAGGACATCCACGTCTCGATCGGCGCTTCGTCCAGGTGGAGGAGCCCCCGGTGGAACTCTTCCAAGTCGAAGACGACCTCGTCCTCATCGACGTCGATGTGCAGGGCGGAGGGCCCGTCCTCTGGGTCGACGATGACCGCGAAGTAGTCGCGGGCGACCGCAGCGAGCTTCTCCACGTCGGCGACGTTCAGCCGCGCACCGGGACGTCGGAGTCGCTCGACGAGCTTCTCGGTGCCCACGACCTCGACGGTCCCGACAGCGGTCGCGATCCGGGGCTGCAGCGACATCACGGCGATGCAGTGCACCTCGCTCGGTGGCAGACCGACCTCGGCGAAGGCCTCCTGCGTGTCAGCGAGCAACGTCGAGAGAGAGTCGAACTCGTCCGTGACGTCGTCCTGTCCCCGGTGCGGCCGACCTCCCTGTACCGAGAAGTCCCGCCATGCCTTCGTGTCGACGATGAAGACTCCGGACCGCCCGACCACGACCAGGTCCACCTGGGCTGTTCGAGATCCAGGCCATCGTCGGTCCGGAAGGAGCTGGAAACCGTCGGTCGCGAGCTCGGAGACCAGTTGCATGGTCTGCGCTTCGGTCTTCTCCGCAACCGAGAACCGGCTGGAAGCGGCGAGCAACGCGGCTGCGTTGGCTGGGTCAGCCTCAGCTGCGCGGCTGAGGTGACGAGCACGTTTGCCCGCTGACGCGCCCGCCATGCTCATACAGTCGCCTCCAGAACGGAGGATCCACCATCGACTTCGCGGCGGTCCCCCTGCCGTCGCGCCCGCACATCAGTTTGATGGACGCCGTCGCGGCGCACCAGTGACCTCTTCGGGCGACGTCAGCGACTGACCAGTACTAGTCCGGCAGGCCGAGCCGCTCGCACTCGGCCCACTGCTCGGGGCGCCGCTTGTCGAGCCACGCGGTGAACTCGCGGTAGCCGCGGTAGTTCGTGAAGACCATGAACTGCTTCTTCCGCTGCTCGTTCCAGGCGGTGAGGCTGATGAACGTCACACTGCCGTTCGACTGCTTGCCGAGACGGAGCGTGTGGATGTCCTCGACTTCGCGGCGGCGGAACTTCCCGAAGCCGGACTTCACGTCGTAGTGCCGGTCGTAGACGTTGATGCGGCCGGCGGCGAGAGCCAGGCCAAGCAGCAAGGACCCCGCTCCGAGGACGATGAAGATGCCGAACGCGGGGCTGTCGTCCGAGCCCGCGATGAGCTGGAAGACGAGCCCCGGAACACCGATCACCAAACCGATCAAGCCGAGGGCCAGGAAGATCACCCCGGGGAACAGCGGCCGGCGCACGACGATCTGCGGCGCCACCTCCGCCTTGGTCGCGCTTCCGCCCCACTGGTTGATGCTGTCGCTCATCGTTCCCCCTCCGACGGACACCGTACCGGGAACGGCGGCGCACGGTCGGCTGTCGTCTCCGTAGCATCGGGAGGATGAGCGATGACGTGACCCCAGGGCGGTACCGGCACTTCAAGGGCGGGGAGTACCAGGTGGTGCTCCTGGCACAGGACGTCGAGACCGAGGAGCCCGTCGTCGTGTACCAGGCGCTGTACGGCGAGCACGGGCACTGGGTGCGAGGCCTCGCGGACTTCACCGCGCATGTGTCGCGTGACGGGTACGACGGACCGAGGTTCGTGCGCCTGGAGTCGTAGTCGTGACGGCGCGGCCGCGACCTCGGCTCAGAGCGCGGCGCGGGCGTCCTCGATCGCCGCGATGAGCCGCGGGACGCCCCACACCACGAAGCGCCCGTGCACACCGCTTCGGAGTTCGACCCGGAGCTGCCGCGACAGGCCTCGTGACACGTCGCTGAGCGAAGCGATCTCGCCCAAGGGGAAGCCGAACTGCGGGCGGACGCGGTTCACCGCGTGGCCCTCGAAGAACAGCGCGGTCGAGGTGAGGACGAGCCTGCCGCCGATGCCCTCCGTGCCCTTCCGCCCGGGCACGAGCAGGCGCAGCTCTGCCGCGACGGACTGGTCCTTCGCACCGTGGTCGATGAGCAGGTTGGCGTTCTTCCGCAGCAGCTCGGTGCTGGAGTCCCCGGGTTCCATGCGGCAACCGTACGGGAGGCTGCTGCACGCGCCAGTGACGTCGGTGCCCGCCCCTACCCTGGAGTCTCACGACCAGCGAGGAGCGCAGTGCAGATCACCGAGGACGGCCGAGCCCTGCTCAGCCCGAGCGACCTCACCACGTGGGCGACCTGCGAGTGGGCGTTCCTCCGCCGCCTCGACGCCAAGCTCGGCCGCGGCGAACCCCTGCCCGACGAGCACGACGACATGCTCGACCGGACGGCCCGCCTGGGGGACCAGCACGAGCTCGACTACCTCGAGATCCTCAAGCAGTCCCATGACGTCGTGGAGTTCGACCGTCCAGCCCCGCCGCAGTACCGAGAGGCCGCAGCCGCAGCGCTCCAGGCCATGCGGGACGGCGCGGACGTCCTGTACCAACCGACGTTCCACGCCCCTGCGTCCGCAGACGGGTCGGGCTTCATCGGCTTCGCAGACTTCATCATCCGCAACGACCGCGGTGAGTACGAGGTCTACGACACCAAGCTCGCCCGCCACGCCAAGATCAGTGCCCTGCTGCAGCTCGCCGCCTACGCCGAGCAGATGCGCGCGCACGGCATCCCGACCGGGCAGCAGGTGCACCTGGTCCTCGGCGACCGCACGACGACCACGCACGAGCTGGCCGACATCGTGCCGGTGTACCGCACGCAGCGGGCGGAGTTGATCCGGGTGATCGCCGAGCGGCTGGCCGCCGACGAGCCGATGCAGTGGGGCGACCCCCGCTACTCCAGCTGTGGGCGGTGCTCCGCCTGCCAGCAGGAGGTGCAGCGACACCGCGACCTGGTCCTCGTCGCCGGCATGCGCCTGGACCAGCGGACGAAGCTCATCCGGCAGGGTGTGCGGTCGATCGACGACCTGGCGGTCCGGACCGCGCCGGTGGCGACCATGTCGAAGACGACGCTGAATCGTCTGGTGCGGCAGGCGAGCCTCCAGATCGAGACGGAGCGACAAGCCGGACAAGCCGGACAAGCCGGACAAGCAGGGCCCGCCTTCGACGTCCTCGACCCACGCGCCCTCGACGCGATCCCAGCACCGGACCCCGGCGACGTCTTCTTCGACTTCGAAGGCGACCCGCTGCACACCGAGGACGGCGTGCACTGGGGCCTCGACTACCTGTTCGGACTGGTCGACGACCAGGCCGAGTTCCGCGCGTTCTGGGCGCACACGATCCGCGACGAGCGCCAGGCGCTCGTGGACTTCCTCGCGTACATCGCCGACCGCCGTCAGCAGTACCCGGACATGCACATCTACCACTACGCCGCGTACGAGCGGACGCACCTGCTGTCCCTCGCCGCGCGGCACGGGGTGGGGGAGGACGCGGTCGACGACCTGCTGCGCGCCGGTGTCCTCGTCGACCTGTACCCGATCGTGCGGAAGGCGCTGGTGGTCGGCAGTCGCAGCTACTCGATCAAGAAGCTCGAGCCGCTGTACATGGGCGACGACCTGCGGCTCAGCGACGTGACGAACGCGGCCGACAGCATCACCGCCTACGTCGACGCGATCACCGAACTCCGCACCGGAGACGCCGTCGAGGGCCAGCGGCAGCTCGACCAGGTCGCCGACTACAACGCCTACGACTGCCGGTCGACGCTGCGCCTCCGCGACTGGTTGCTGGGCCTGCGCGCTGAGCACGCGCCCGACGCCACGACGAGGACCGAGCTGGAGGGCCTCCCGCCCATCCCCGTCGAGCGCGAGCCGAACCCGGTGTACGTCGCCCTGGCCGCCGAGACGGCGGACGTCGACGCCCTCGACCGCACACCGGACCAGACCGCGCTGGCGCTCGCCGCGGCCGCGATCGACTACCACCGCCGCGAGGCGAAGACGTTCTGGCAGGACCACTTCGATCGCCTGCGCAACCCGGTCGACGAGTGGGCCGACACCCGCGACGTGCTCGTCGTCGAACGCGCCTCTGTCGAGCGGGACTGGGCGACATTGCCGCGCGCCCGCTCACAGTCGCGGGAGATCCGGTTGTCGGGGACGCTCGCGCCCGGCTCCAGGCTCCGGGCGGGAGGCTCGCCCCACCTCGTGTACGACGACCCACTCCCGGCGTCGATCCCGGCACCGGGCCCCGGCTCGAAGGGCGCGACCGACCGCGCCACCATCCTGGAGGTGTGGGACAACGGCGACGCCACCGAGGTGCTCGTCCTCGAACGACTTCCCGTCGGCGGTGGCGAGCCGCACACCGGGTTCCCGGTCGCCCTCGCGCCGTCGTCGCCCCCGCGGGCGAAGCCGCAGCCCGAGGCGATCGCCGAATGGGGCGCCGAGGTGCTCGACGCACTGCCGGAGATGCTGCCCGATCCGGCGCTCGACCTCCTCCGGCGCGTGCCGCCTCGCGGGCCCCTCGTACCGGTCGCGGGGGACGACACAGTGGGCGCCGTGGTAGCGACCCTGCTCGGGCTGGACCGGTCGTACCTGGCGATCCAGGGGCCTCCTGGCACGGGCAAGACGTACGTCGGGTCGAACGTCGTCGCACGGCTCGTGCGGGAGCACGGGTGGCGGGTCGGCGTCGTCGGACAGTCGCACGCGACCAGCGAGAACTTCCTGGACGCGGTCATCGCCGCCGGGGTCCCCGCCGACCGGGTGGTGAAGCAGCCGAAGAGCGGCGCTGACCCCGAAGACATCGAGGCCGCCGAGTGGACGCCGGTGAAGAACGGCGCGGCGATCGCGGCGTTCCTGCAGTCTTGCTCGGACACCGGCACCGGGGGAGTCGTCGGCGGGACGGCGTGGACCTTCGCGAACGAGTCGACCATCGCGCGGCACTCCCTGGACCTGCTCGTCGTCGACGAGGCGGGGCAGTTCTCGCTCGCGCCGACCATCGCCTCCGCCATCGCGGCCACACGCCTGTTGCTCCTCGGCGATCCGCAGCAGCTGCCGCAGGTGTCGCAGGGCTCGCACCCCGAGCCGGTCGACGAGTCCGCGCTCGGCTGGCTGGCCGACGGCGAGCACGTGCTGCCGCCGGAGTTCGGGTACTTCCTGGCGCAGACCCGGCGGATGGAACCGGCCCTGACCGCGGCG
This sequence comes from Curtobacterium sp. MCBD17_030, assembly GCF_003224255.1. NCBI lineage: Bacteria > Bacillati > Actinomycetota > Actinomycetes > Micrococcales > Microbacteriaceae > Curtobacterium > Curtobacterium sp. MCBD17_030. Next base: position 10,299 of record NZ_QKLI01000004.1, read on the forward strand.
GTGTCGGGGTTGTCCTACGACGGGCAGCTCGCGTCGATGGTGTCCGGGCGGTCCCTCGACGGGATCGAGCCCGGTGTGCACCCGGTGCCCGTCGTGCACGCGGGGAACACGACCTCGTCGCCGGAGGAAGCGGCGCAGGTCGTCGCGCTCGTCGCCGACATCGTCGGGCGCACCTGGACTGATGACCGCGGCACGCGCCAGCTGAACGACGAGGACGTCATCGTCGTCGCGCCCTACAACGCGCAGGGTGCGGTCATCCGGGACGCTCTCGACCGGGCCGGCCACACCGGCACGCAGGTCGGCACCGTCGACCTGTTCCAGGGCCGGGAGGCCGTGGTCTCGATCACCTCGCTGGCCGCGTCCTCCGCGGCGGACATCCCACGCGGGCTCGACTTCCTGCTCATGCCGAACCGGCTGAACGTGGCGCTGTCGCGGGCGAAGTGGGCGGCGTACCTCGTGCACTCGCCGGCGTTGACGACAGCGCTGCCGCCGTCGATCCCGGGGCTGGCGCTGTTGTCGCGGTTCATCGAGTTGGTGGCGCCGCGGGAGTGATGCCGTCGGCGTGACGCGGTCGGCGGGCGGGTCAGCTCGAGATGCCGCTCAGCCCCCGGCTGCACCGCCGCCGGCCGTCGCCGCGGTCTGCCGGCTCTGCACCACGGACTTCACCGCGCCCGCGACCCAGTCCCCGTCCGTCAGCGCCTTGACACGCTGTCGGTCGACCTTGCCGAACTGCCCACGCAGCGTCCCCGTGGCGTTGAGTAGCCCGATGAGCGCGACCGCGAACGGCGAGGGTGCGACGCCGAGGTGCAGGACGTCACCGATCTCCCCACGCAGGAGCTTCGTCGGCCCACCGTCCCGCTCCGGCCAGCGGGCCGAAGGGAAGATCCCGAGGACCCGGTGCTCCTGCCGCGTCACGAGTCCGCGGTCGACGAGCCCGGCGAGCACGGCCTCCCGCAGCGCACCGTTCGCGTTCCGCGAGACCCAGGACGACGGTCGTCGCGGCGCCGGCGAGAGGTCGATCTGCTCCTTCATCCCGTCGATCACCGGGTCACCGACGGGAGCGGACTTCGCCGGGATCACCTTGCGTCCGTCGAACTGCAGCACTCCGCGGAGCGCCAGGTCACCGAGGACGGCTCCGGCGGCACCGGGGTCGAACGTCTGCGACGAGACGGCGAGCTTGCCATCCGGACGCAGGAGCAGCAGCGCGTACCCCTGCGGCAGCGTCAGCTGGGCGGACATCGTCAGGCCTCGTCGGCCTCGGTCGGCACGCCGCCGATGCCCGCGCGCAGTCCGGCGACGACGTCGGCCTGCAGGAAGTTCGCCGCTTCGGCGCTGGTCGGGTCGACGACGATCCCGAACTCCTCGGGCAGCGCGGTGACGAGTTCGGCCATCGGCATCGCGCGTGCTTCCAAGCCCGGGAGGCTCGTGGCCAGCTGGGCAGGATCGGTGAAGACCGGCACGAACGGACGGTCGCGCAGGACGACGTGCGCCACGCTGCCCTCCTCGGGCTCACCGCTGGTGCCGGCGGCCTTCCACGGAACCCAGGCAGCGCTGCCGAGGAATCCCTCCGCCGATTCGCCCATGCGTCGCCGCAGGTCGCCGGCGGCGTCGGGTCCGGTGTTCTCGGCTCCGGGCCCGAAGCTGGACCCTGTCGTTCCGTTGGCGCTCATCGCGTTCCCCTCCACGGTCGTGTCACCGGCCATGCTGCCACGCAGGACGGGCGGAACAGGTGGGGCGCGCCTCCCGTCAGGAAGGCGCGCCCCGGTGACACGGACCGCGGGAGGTCAGTACTTGGCGGACTGCCCGCCGTCGATCGGGACGACCGCGGCGTTGATGTACGACGCGTCGTCCGAGAGCAGGAAGGCGACGACCGCGGCGATCTCGGGTGCCTCGCCGTAGCGCTTGGTGGGGTTGACCTGGATGAACTCCTCCGCGGCCTTGCGGGGGTTCTCCGGGTCGATCTGCTTCATCGAGTTCTCGACCATCGGCGTCCAGATGGCGCCCGGTGCGATCGCGTTGATGCGGATGCCGAACTCGCCGTACTCGACGGCGGAGTTGCGGGTCAGGCCGACGACGCCGTGCTTGGCGGCCGCGTAGCCGGACTGGTTGCCGACGCCGCGGATGCCGCCGACGCTGGCGGTGTTGACGACCATGCCGGAGCCCTGCTCGCGCATCACGGCGAGGACCTTCTCGAGGCCCAGGAATACTCCCCGAAGGTTGATCGAGACGACCTTGTCGAACTCGGCGGCGGTGAACGACTCGGTGACGTTCTGCTTGCCCTCGATGCCGGCGTTGTTGAAGAAGCCGTCGATGCGGCCGAAGCGCTCGACGGTGGCGGCGACGTAGGCGTCGACCTGCGCTTCGTCGGAGACGTCGGCGACGGTGGTGAGGACCTCGGCGTCGGGCGTGACCTCGAGGACGGCGGACTTCGTGGCCTCGAGGCCCTGCTCGGAGACGTCGACGAGCGCGAGCTTCGCGCCCTCGGTGGCCAGGCGGACGGCGGTCGCACGGCCGAGGCCGGAGCCGCCGCCGGTGATGAGGACGACGCGGTCGGTGAAGCGGGTGCTGGAGCTGGAGCTGGAGTTGGAGCTGGTGCTGGTGTCGGTCATGTGGTGGAGGCCTCCTGCGGTCTTCGACGATGAAGGGCTCGGGGTCCGGGGAGCGTCCGTGTCGGTGCGCGGCGCTGAGCGGCGAGTCCGGTCCGGCGGCGTCCGCCGGACGAGAGTTACGCTACAGGTGTTGTCTGACTGCGAGCGGTGTGCTCGGTGGCTCAGCAGGTGGTGAGGACTCGCTCCATCGCGTCCCGCTCGGCCGGCACGACCCAGAGCCGGTACTTCGCCTTCACCGCGACCTGGTGCTCGACGTACTCGCAGCGGAAGTCCTTCGCCGCGGGCAGCCAGGTCGCGGCGTCGAAGGAGCGCTTCTGGGAGTTCGAGTGCCCGTCGACCGCGAACAGGTTCTCGGGGTCGTTGGCCAGCGCCTGCCGATCGGCCTGGGTGAGCTGCTGGGCCCCGGTGCGCCAGGCGTTCTCGAGGGCGACGACGTGGTCGATCTGCACGAGGGTCGAGGTCGTGTTGCCCCGCACGAACGCGATCTCGCCGCCGGTGTACGGCGAGACGAGGTCGCCGGACAGCACCTTGCAGGGCCCCTGGCGGACGATGTCGGTCAGGTCGCGGGCCAGGACGTCGTTCCGGGTGTCGCAGCCGTTGTGGTCGAGGTCCAGCCAGGGGGTGCCGAAGTCGGCTTCTCGGTCGTAGCCGGTCGCGGGCGCCTTCCCCTTCACCGGCAGGGCGGCGAGCATCGTGCGGGCAGTGTCGGCCGTCGGACTGGAGGCCCGGCTCGGCCCCGTCGTCGCGGGCGTCTGTGCCGATGTGGTCACGTTGGGACGTGGGGTGGTGCCGGGGGCGCCCGTGTCGGTGGTGGCGCTGCCGGCGCTCGTCGTCGCGTCCGCTCCGGTGGAGAGCACTCCTGACGAGAACAGCGCCCACACGCCCATCGCGAGGACGAGCGTGACGATCGAGGACTTGATGGTGGCGCGGGTGCGGCGTCGGCGGGACGTCATGTTCGGTGGTGCTCCTGGTGGTGCTCGGGGGACCCTTCGATCCTGGCGGAGGCCGCCGACACCCTGGGACGCACGCGCCGCAGTCCGCGTAGGCAGGAGCCATGACCGACTACGCACAACCGTCCGTGCCCGTCACTGGAGGCTCGATGCCGCTCCTCGGCTTCGGCACCTGGCAGATCGAGGAGCCTGACGCTCCCGCCGCAGTGGCCGCCGCCCTCGAGGCCGGCTACCGCCACATCGACACCGCCACCGGCTACGGCAACCAGCGCGGCGTCGGCAAGGCCATCGCCGACTCGGGCCTTCCCCGCGAGGACCTGTTCATCACGACGAAGCTGCCGCCGGACAACGCCGACCGCGTCCGCGAGACCATCGAGGAGAGCCTGGACCAGCTCGGCCTCGACCACCTGGACCTGTGGCTCATCCACTGGCCGCCGAACGGCGAGGCACGTCCCGACGTGTGGCAGCAGCTCGTCGAGGCACAACAAGCGGGGCTGACGAAGGCGATCGGTGTGAGCAACTACTCGATCGACCAGATCGACGAGCTGATCCAGGGTACGGGTGCGACGCCGGCCGTGAACCAGATTCGCTGGAGCCCGGTCGAGTTCGACCGCACGGTCGCGGACGGGCTGCGGGACCGCGCTGTGGTGCTCGAGGGCTACAGCCCGTTCAAGGCGAGCAACCTGCAGGACGCGACGCTCGTCGAGATCGCCGAGGCCCACGACGCCGATGCCGCGCAGGTCATCGTCGCCTGGCACGTCGCCCACCAGTTCGTCGTCATCCCGAAGTCGTCGAACCCGGATCGCATCCGGTCGAATGCCGCCGGCGCGACGCTCGAGCTCAGTGCCGACGAGATCGCCCGGATCGACGGCCTGGCCGCCTGACCCACGCCGAACGGCCGAGACGCCGCCGAACCCCCGAGACGCCGCCGAACTCCGCGGCGTCTCGAGCGTTCGGCGGCGTCCCGCGCTGACGGGGGCGTCTCGCCGCCCGGTCAGGCCAGCAGTGATCGGATGTCCTCGGCGCTCAACCCCTCGGCGAACGGCGCGTCGTCGTCGATCATCGTGGCGAACAACTGCGCCTTCCGCTGCGCGAGCGCCAGGACCTTCTCCTCGATGGTGTCCTCCGCGATGAGCCGCTCGACGGTCACGGACCGGGTCTGCCCGATGCGGTGCGTCCGGTCGACGGCCTGGTTCTCGGCGGCCGGGTTCCACCACGGATCGAGCACGAACACGGTGTCGGCCTCGGTCAGGGTGAGCCCGAACCCGCCGGCCTTGAGCGAGATGAGGAACGCCGGGGCGGTGCCGTCCCGGAAGCGGTCGATGACGACTCCTCGGCGCCGGGTGGAGCCGTCGAGGTACTCGTACGCGACCCCGCGTTCGTCGAGGGCGGCGGAGACCATCTTGAGGAACGAGGTGAACTGGCTGAACACGAGTGCACGCCGCCCCTCGGCCGCGAGCTGCTCGAGTTCGTCGAGGAGCAGGTCGAGCTTCGCGCTGGGCACGTCGCCGTGGTCGTCCGACACGAGTGCGGGGGAGAGGGCGAGCATCCGCAGCAGGGTCAGCGAGCGGAAGACGATCATCCGGTTGCGGTCCAGGTCGTCGACGAGGTCCAGGACCTTGAGCCGCTCCCGGTTCAGCGTCTTCTCGTAGAGGTCGCGGTGTGCCGGGTCGAGGGTGACCCGGACGACCTGTTCGACCTTCTCGGGCAGGTCCGCGGCGACGCTCTCCTTCGTCCGCCGGAGCATGAGCGGTCGGATGCGTCGCCGGAGTCGGTCGGTCAGCTCCTTGCGGGCCGCTCCGCGGAGCTCGGTCGAGGCCAGCGGCTTGACGTAGTCGTCGCCGAACCGCGTCCACGACGACAGCAGCCCGGGAGCGACGACCGCGAACAGTGCCCACAGGTCGGCGAGCCCGTTCTCGAGCGGCGTGCCGGTGATCGCGATCTTCACGGGGGCGCGGAGTTCGGCGGCCACGCGGTGGGTCTGCGACTGCGGGTTCTTCACGAACTGCGCCTCGTCGAGGAGCAGCGCCGACCAGCTGAGGTCGAGGTAGGCGGGTGCGTCGAGCCGGAGCAGGGCGTAGGAGGTGACGACGACGTCCGACACGGCGGCGGTCCGGGCGACCCGCGCGGGGTCCTTCAGCGAGGTGCCAGCGATCGTGGTGACGCGCAGCGACGGGACGAACTTCGCCGCTTCGTCCGCCCAGTTGCCGACGACCGAGGTGGGCGCGACGACGAGGAAGGGTGGTGCCTCCGGGTCGGCGGCCCGCCGGTCGGCGATCATCGCGAGCGCCTGCAGCGTCTTGCCCAGGCCCATGTCGTCGGCGAGCACCCCGCCGACGCCGTGTTCGACCAGGAACGTCAGCCACGCGTACCCGTCGCGCTGGTACGGCCGGAGGTCGGCGTGCACGGTCGCCGGCACGACGGCGTCGGCCGGGGCGGTCGCGTCGAGCAGGCGCCCGGCGATCTCCTTCCACCGCTCGTCGTGCTCGGTCTCGTCGGCGAGCTGGTCGAACTCCGACCAGAGCGCCGCCCGGTACGGCGTCACGGTGAGCGGCTGCTCGGGTTCCCACTCGTCGAGCTCGCGGGCTTCCTCGATGACCTCCTTGAGACGGTCGAACGCGGGGTCGGCGAGCGACAGGTACGAGTTGTCGACCAGCTTCATCCGCCGGTCGCGCTTGGCGAGTGCCCGGAGCAGGGGCGTGAACGGGATCTCCTTGCCGTTCACGCTGACGAAGATGCCGAGGTCGAACCAGTCGTGCTTGTCCGACGGCATCGTCGTGACGCGGATGTGCGGCCGCCCGGTCAGGCGCTCGTAGTCGACACGCTCGCCCTGCACCAGGACGCGGACGCCGAGTGCGGGCAGTGCGGGCAGCAGCTCGTTGGCGAGCACGGCGACGTCGGCCCCGTCGATGGTCCCGTCCTGGAACCACTCGAGTCCGCCACCGGGCCCGGGAGGCTCGGACGCCTGCGTCTCGTCGTCCGCCGCGAGCACGCTGCCGAGTTCCGGCAGCGGCCCGTGCAGGGACACCGGGTCCTTCCGGCCGTCGACGCTCCAGCGCCACTGCAGGTGCGCCCGGTCGTCGGTCCGCGGCGCCCGGGCCGGTTCGAACGTCACGGTGAGCACGAGTTCCGGTGGCGTCCGTTCCGGCAGCTCGAGTGACCCGTCGGAGCTGACGAGTCCGAGGGATCCGCGGAGCTTCGGCGACCAGTCGGCCAGGAACTCGTCGACCTCGTCCGCGGGGACGGTGATGCGTGATGCCTCGACGAGCATCTTCCGCTGGTCCTCCGGCACGGGTGCAGCGGTCGGGGCGAGCGTCACGCGGAACTCGGGCGACTCACGGAACGCGTACACGCCGTGGTCGCCGACGACCCGCGCGGTGCCCTCGGCGAGCGGACGCCCGTCGATCACCGCGCTCGCGCCGATCAGCAGCCCCTCGGCGGTCCGGGCCGCGTCGAGCAGGACCCGGGCGTCGAGGCCGAGGTCGACCCCGCCCTCCCGCTTGCCGGTGACGAACGCGATGCCGAGCGGCTCGGCCTGTCGCAGCAGCGGCCAGAGGAGCGGACTGCGGAAGTCGTCGAGGTGGATCCAGTCGCTCTCCCCGGGCAGCCCCGCGAGCACACCCGCCCGGTGCAGCGCCTGGAACTGCATGAACCACGCGTGCTGGTCCGGCTCGAGTCCCAGCCGGTTCATCGAGTAGGGCAGCGCGCCCCAGGTGAGCTGCCCGCGCACCCAGTTGCCCGCCGCACTCCGGCTGACCGGTCGCACGCCGAGGCGCACCGCCCGACTGGCGACGGGCATCGTCCGGCCCGCAGCACGGGCACGTCCGGCGAGTCGGGCCGGCACCGCGTCGCGGAGTTCGAACTGGAGGCCCATCCCGCCACTCGCAGGCACGGTGCCGGAGCGGGTGGTCCCGTCGTCGTCACCGGCGAGGCGGGCGAGGTCGCGCCTCCAGTCCGGGGTCGGCGGGGTGGGCGGCTGCGCGCGGGGCCCGGCCTGCGCGGCGAGGGCACGGGCGTTGATGGTGAGGAGTGCGGCGGCGACGTGCTTGCACTCGCCGCCGAGCGGGCAGGTGCAGCGGCTGCGGACCGGACGGACGAACTCGCCACGGGCGATGGTCGTCTCGACCTGCACGTCGTACGGGTCGGCGGCGCTCCCGCTGACCGTCGCGGTGATCGTGCCGTCCTCGTGCCAGGTGGCTTCCTCGACCAGGCCGGCGCGCACGACGTCACGGGCGCGGCCGAAGGTCTGCGGCCCGACGAAGCGGATGACGTCGACGGCGTCGATCATCGGGGCTGCTGGCACAGGGACATCGTGCCAGGCCCCGCCGACGCTCGTCGTCCGGGTGGCGTTGGTACGGTCGGACGAGCGCCGGAGGGGCGCAGGAGACGAGGGGGAACACATGTCGATGAAGAGCATCCAGCAGGGCGCGACCGGGGTCGTCGTGGCGCTGCTCGCCGCGGTCGCACTGACCGGCTGCGCGGGCGGCGGGGACACGGAGACCGCCGAGGGCACGCCGACGCCGACGCGCGCGGCCGGGACGCCGGGCAAGGCGACCTGCGAACTGCTCGGGACCGACGGCGGAACGGTCTCGATGACCGAGACCGCCGACTCGTACACGATCGAGTTCCGGGGTGTCCCGCGGGACGCTTCCGACGACCGGACGTCCTACAGCGTGCAGGTCGACGACGACGACCGGCAGGCCTACGCCGGCATGCTCATGAGCTGGGACCGGGACGTGCTGCGGAACTACGGCACGACGGACGACCCGGAAGCCGACGAGGTCGAGGTCGACGGGGAACCCGAGGAGACCGGTGACGTCGTGCGCGGCACGTTCCCGAAGGTCGCGGACGGCCCCGCCTCGTGGTGGTCGCCCGAGTACACGACGATCACGGATTCCGGGGTGCAGCGTCACGTGTGCACCGAGGACGGCCAGGTCGTGCCGTACACGGCGCTGGCGGCCCGGTAGCAGGCGGTCACCGCGCTGTCCGGGCCGTCGTCCGGATCGGGTCAGGCCCGTTCGGGGGCTGGTTCGCATGCGCGTTGGTGAGACATCATCGGGAGCATCATGCTGCAGTCACTCGTCTACATGAGCTCGGCCACCCAGCCGTTCGACGACCCCGCCCTCGATGAGGTCCTGGCCCGCTCGCGCGAGCGGAACACCGCCGACGGTCTCACCGGCATGCTCGTGCACCGCTCCGGTCGGTTCATGCAGCTGCTGGAGGGTCCGCACGACGCCGTCATCGCCACCTACGGACGCATCATCGCCGATCCGCGGCACGACGAGGTCCGACTGCTGGTGGAGGAGTCGATCCACACCCGTCGGTTCCCGGAGTGGACGATGGCGTTCGACCGCGACGAGCAGGTCGAGCCGCCCGAGGGGTTCGACGAGTTCCTGACCTCCGGCGACGCCAGCGCCGATGCGAGCCGAGCGCGGGAACTGCTGCGCTGGTTCCGCAACCACCCGATGGCAGCGCCGACGGCCTCGCTCGGCAAGCACCGACGCGACTGACACCGCGCACCGCCGCACGCAGCGACCCGACCACCCCCTGGATGGTCGGGTCGCTGTGGTCTGGGGGCAGACGTCTGCGGTCAGTGGTCCGCGGGCTGGGCGAGCGTGCTGTGCTTCCGCGAGTACCCGAAGTACACGCCGAGCCCGATCGCGAACCACACCGCGAACCGCACCCACGTCTCCCACTGCAGGAACGAGACGAGCCACAGTGACGCCAGCACGCCGATGGCGGGCACGACCGGCATGAAGGGCACCCGGAACTGCCGGTCGAGGTCCGGCTGCCGGTAGCGGAGCACGATGACCGCGGTGCAGACCACGACGAACGCGAGCAGGATGCCGATGTTGGTCAGTTCGGCGACGACCCCGATCGGCAGCACCCCGGCCAGGACGGCCGACGCGATGCCGAGGATCCAGGTGACCCGGGTCGGCACGTGCCGCTTCGGATCCGTCTTCGCGAACCACTTCGGCATCAGCCCGTCGCGGCTCATCGAGAACCAGACGCGCGAGGCGCCGAGCATGAACGTCACCAGGACGGTGACGATGCCGACGATGGCACCGATCGCGATGACGTTCGCGACGCCTCCGAGCCCGACCGACGCGAACGCCGACGAGAACCCGGACGCCGGGTCGATGTCCTCGTAGTCCTGCATCCCGGTCAGCACGATCGTGGCGAGGACGTAGAGCACCATCGAGATGCCGAGGGACAGCAGGATCGCCTTCGGCATGTGCTTGCGGGCGTCCGTGGACTCCTCGGCAGCGGTCGACATCGCGTCGTACCCGAACACGGCGAAGAACACGGTCGCGGCGCCGGTCATCACACCGCCGAACCCGAACGGGAAGTACGGAGAGTAGTTCGCGCTGTCGATGTGGAACACCCCGAGCACGACGATCAGGACGACGAGCGCGACCTTGATCCCGACCGCGACGAACTCGAAGCGTGCGGCGCTCCGGATGCCCCGGGTGAGGACGAACGCGGTGAGCAGGCAGAGCGCGATCGCGAAGACGTCGACGACGTGGCCGTCGCCGGTGCCGGGCGCGCCGAGCATCCAGGCGGGCAGGTCGATGCCGAACTGGCCGACCAGGAACCCGACGTAGCCGGAGATGCCGATCGCGACCACCGCCACGATCGCCGTGTACTCGAGCAGCAGGTCCCAGCCGATGAACCAGCCGACGATCTCGCCGAGCACCGCGTACCCGTACGTGTACGCACTGCCGGCCTTCGGGATGAGCCCCGCGAACTCCGCGTACGACAGCGCTGCCGCAGCACTCGCGACGCCGGCGACGAGGAACGAGATGAGGACGGCGGGTCCGGCGACACCATTCGCGACCGTACCGGCGAGGGTGAAGATCCCGGCGCCGATGATGCCGCCGATGCCGATCGCGGTGAGCTGCCAGAGGCCGAGGTGCCGCTTCAGGCCGCCCTCGCTCCCGGAGTCGTCGTCGATGGTGTCGATCGGCTTCCGTCGGAACAGGGTCGAGGGGTTCGGCGTCGTTGCCATGCGGCCATCCTGCACCCGTTCCGGCGGGACGGTACCGGTCGTTCCAGGCGCATCGAAACGGGCGGAGCACGGGCCTCCCGGTCGGCCGACCTGCCCGCGTGACGGACCGTCAGCGTTGCGCGTACGGCCACCAGAACGGCGGCGGGAGCGCCCCGCCGGTCAGGATGACCAGACCCTGGTAACCGAGCATGCCGACGCCGAGCAGGCCGAGGACGGCTGCGGCCCATGCCCACCGTCGGGCCCCACGGTGTCGGCGGCCGCGGCCGATGGTGACTGCTCGCCAAGCCGAGAGGAGTCCCAGACCGCCGAAGAGGAAGCCGATCGCGAGGTTCCGGCCGACGGCCTCGGCGGGCAGGATCAACCCCTGCAGGAACGCGAAGCCGCCCAGCAGCACGGCTGCGGTGGCGGGGGCGGCCGGGGGTTCGTGGTCGCGTGCGCGGGCCATGTCCCGACCGTACCGTCGAACGCGTGCGCTCAGGAGGAGGCACGATGGGGACCATGCGTTCCCTCCTCGGCGTCCTGGCCGGCACCGTCCCCGTCCTGGCCGGCACCGTGATCGGGGATCGGTCGTGACACGCGCGGGCGACGACGGGCGGTCCGGTTCGGGTCCTGCCGGCGGCCGGGAGGCCCGTCCCGGCCTGCGCGGTGGCCGTCGCGTCGCCGACGTGGTCGCGACCGTCGTCCTACTGCTGCTCGGTGCGGTCGCGACCGTCGTCGCGAGTCGCGGGATCCAGTTCATGGCGCTCTCGTTCGGGTCGTGCGACGCGCCCGGCAACCGGTGCGACGAAGGGCTCGGCGGCACGGTCGTGACGCTCGGCCCGGTGGTCGTCGCCCTGGTGTTCCTCGTCACCCTCGTGCTGTGCGTGCTCCGGCTGGTGCGCCGGCGCCTGACCTGGCCGGTGGCGCTCCTCGGGCTCGGGGTGCTCGTGGTGGTCTTCGTCGTGGCACGGCTGCTGGCCGGCGGGGCGGTCTCGATCGGGATCTGATCGGTCCTGCACATCCCTGGGCTTGGTGGTCGTTGTCCACAGCGAGGTGCTCCGGCCTCCGCGGGAGCAGGGTGGACGGCCAGGCTCGGGGCATGCCAGACACCGATGTGCTCGAGCGACTCGAGCGAACCGCAGTCCGTACCGACGACGACGTGGTCGACCTCGTCGTCGCGCTCCTCGAGACCCCTGTCCGACGACAGTGCTGGGTGCTGTTCCTCAGCGCCCGCGGCATCCCGGTGCAGCTCGTGCTGCCCGTCGCCGACCTGCCGTACCAACCCGACGACCAGGTCGAGGACTTCGGCGCCCTGGTCGAGGACGTCGTCCGACAGGTCGGCGCGGCGGAGGTCGTCCTCGCCTGGGAACGGCCGGGTGCCACGGGGTTGTTCCCGGTCGACTGGGAATGGGTCGACGCGATGGCCTGCACCCTCGACGAACACGATGTACGACTGCGCGGGCAGGTCGTGGTGCACGACGACGGGGCGTCCATGGTGGAGCTCGACGACGACAAGCCGGTCGCTTCGGCAGCGGCGTGAACGGCCCGGGCTCAGCCCCGTGCTCGTCAGCCCTGTGCCGGTCAGTTCTGGGGCGCCGCGTCCGGGACGGTCTCGCCGGTCAGGCCCTCGACCACGCGCTTCGCCGTCGGCCAGTACTTCGCGTAGTGGTCGGGGTCGGCGTTCACCTGCACCGCGTGCGCCATCTGCGTCGGCGTCATGGTCTTCCACCCGGGCACCTTGACGAGCTTCGCGTAGAACATCGACGCCGCGGTGTACGGGTCCATCCGCTGCTCGTACGTGCCCCAGGCGCCGTTGTCCCGCTGCTGGAAGATCCCGCGGCTGTCCGGACCGACGGCGTCGCCACGGTCCAGGTTCACGAGCCCGGACTCGCCGATCGCGGTCATCACGCCGACCGCCTGGGTGTGCGGGCCGATGCCCAGGTCACGAGCGGCCCGGATCACCTGCGCGGCGTTCACCAGACGGTCCTGGCAGAAGCCACCGACCGGCCCTGCCGGCACCACGACGCCACCGACGGTCTGCGCAGCCGCGGCCGGGCAGGTGAGCGCCCGGGGTGTCGCCGAGGACGACGCCAGCCCGCTCAACGAGTTCACCGCGACGACGATCAGGACGATGACCCCGATGACCGCGGCGACCACACCGACGCCGAAGACCGACGCGAGTGCGATGCCGGCACGGCGCATGGTGCGGTCCTTCGTCAGGTGGAGCGGGGTGGGGCGCCTCGGCGGGCCGGAGCGGTCCGCGCTGGAGCGGGGTTGGGGCCTCGGCGGGCTGGAGCGGGCCGGACCGGAGTCCGGTACGACGAGGCTAGGCGTTCCGACTGGACGACACACGTGCCGACATGCCCCCGGTTCGCGGCACTAGCGTGGAGCGCGGAGGGAACCATGGACACAGCGATGCAGGACCGGGCGCTCGGCGCCGTGTTGGCGAGTGCGTGCGGGGACGCCCTGGGGGCACCGTACGAGTTCGGCCCGGCACGGGCCGCCGACCGCCCCGTCGAGATGCGCGGCGGCGGCCCCTTCGGGTGGGAACCCGGGGAGTGGACCGACGACACCAGCATGGCGATCCCGGTGCTGGAAGCGGTCGCGAACGGCGCCCGGTGGAACGAACCCCGCACCCACGGGCGGCTGCTCGCGGCCTGGTCCGACTGGGCGCAGGACGCGCCGGACGTCGGTGCGCAGACCCGGGCGGTGCTCGGGCGGATGTCGGCCAACACCGAGGACGCCGCGAAGGCCGCCGCCCGCGCCGTGCACGAGCAGAACGGGCAGTCGGCGGGCAACGGGTCGCTGATGCGGACGACGCCGCTCGTGCTCGGGTTCCTCGGTGACGGCGCGAAGAAGCCCCTCGCCGTCGCCGCCCGACGGGTCAGCGACCTCACCCACCACGAGGACGACGCCGGGGACGCCTGCGTCCTCTGGACCGTGGCGATCCGGCACGCGATCCGCCGGGGCCGGCTCGACGTCCGACGCGGTGTGCCGATGCTGCCGCGGGAGCGCCGGACCCTGTGGCTCGACCGGATCGCCGAGGCCGAGTCCTCGACACCCGAGGACCACACCGCCCGCAACGGATGGGTCGTCGCGTCGCTGCAGGCCGCGGTCGCCGCGATCACCCTCGGCGACGGCGTCGTGGACACCCTCGAACGTGCGGTCCGCGGCGGCGGGGACACCGACACCGTCGCCGCGATCACCGGCGGACTGGCCGGGGCGCTCGCCGGGGCGTCGGCGCTGCCGGAGCAGTGGACGGTCCTGGTGCACGGGTGGCCGGGCAAGCGACTCGACTGGATGCGTGCGCTCGCCGTCCGTGCCGTCGAGCGCACGCCCGGTCCCCTCGGGATGCCGGCCCGCCGGAGCTGACGTCCGGTAGCCAGAGAGGCCCGGCACCCGTGCGGGTGCCGGGCCTCCTGCGTCGCCACGGTGGAGCGGGTCAGCGGCCGGTGTCAGTGGCCGGTGTCAGCGATCGTGGTCCTCCCGGGCGTTCCGCTGCACGGCAGTCGGTTCCGTCACGACTCCGGTCGGCGCCTTCTCGGCGGTCTTCCGACCGTGGGTGAACCACGTCACGAGCCAGAGCACGATGCCGAGCGCCAGCAGCGCACCGGCGATCTGGTACTGCTCCCACGCGCGGCCGGACGAGAACGGCAGTACGAGCCACAGGCAGGCGACGATGCCGATCACCGGGATCACGACCCCGGCCTTGAAGTGCCGGTGGCCGACCCGGTCGCGGCGGAGCACCAGCACCGAGGTGTTCACCACCGCGAACACCGCGAGCAGCAGCAGCGAGGTCGTCCCGCCGAGGATCACCACGATCGGTGACTCCGGGTCGAGCGACACCCAGCCGATCAGGGCCAGCGAGATCAGGGTCGTGAAGACGATCGCGTTCGACGGGGTGCGGCGCGCGGGGGAGACCCGGCCGAGGAAGCCCGGCAGCACGCCCTGCTTGCTCATGCCGTACAGCAGCCGGGACGCCATCATCATGTTGATCAGCGCGGTGTTGGCGACGGCGAACATCGAGATGAACGGCAGGACGGCACCGATCGGGAAGTCCGGCGCGGCGGTCTGCACGACGGTGACCAGCGGCGTCTCGTTGCCGGCCAGCTCACCGATCGGCACGACGGCCACGGCGCAGATCGACACCAGGACGTAGATCACGGCGGTGATGCCGAGGCCCGTCAGCATGACGCGGGGGAAGATCCGCGACGGGTCCTTGGTCTCCTCGGCCATGTTCACCGAGTCCTCGAAACCGACCATCGCGAAGAACGCCAGGGACGTCGCGGTCGAGATGCTCAGCAGCAGGCTCTTGTCCTCGGGCGTCTCGAACATCACCACGCGGGAGAAGTCCGCGTTGCCACCGGCGATCGCGGTGAAACCGACCAGGATCACGAGCACCAGACCCGAGAGCTCGACGAGGGTCAGCACCACGTTCGTCTTCACGCTCTCGCTGACGCCACGGAAGTTCACCGCCATCACGGCGAGCATGAAGCCCATCGCGATGAGCATCACGACGGTGTTCGGCAGCTCCAGGCCGAACCCGACGCCCAGGTTCGCGGCGAACGCCCGGGACGCCGTCGACGCCGAGGTGATGCCGGAACACATCACGATGAACGTCACGATGAACGTGACGAAGTGGACGCCGAACGCCTTGTGCACGTAGAGCGCCGCACCCGCCGTCTGCGGGTACTTCGTCACGAGCTCGAGGTACGAGAACGCCGTGAGCAGCGCCACCGAGAACGCGATGAGGAACGGCAGCCACGCGGCCCCGCCGACCTCGGCCGCGACCTGCCCGGTGAGGGCGTACACGCCGGTGCCGAGGATGTCCCCGACGATGAACAGGAGCAGGAGTTTCGGACCGATCACACGGCGGAGCTCGGTCTGCTGCCCCGGGTCGCGCTCGGTCTTCGTCGTGGTCGCCATGCATCACCCTGTTCCTGCTGAACCGTTCCTGTCCAGTCCCACAGCAAAATCGGTCGGGGCGGACAGGGCCAGCGGCCGGTCGATACGCTGCCCTGCATGGACGAGGCGTCGACGACCACCGAAGAACCGATCGAGTTCGCGGACTTCAACGCGAAGCTGCTCGTCCTCGACGTGCTCTGCTACGACCTGGACGTCATCGAGCCCTACGACGGGGACGACGACGACGAGGACGCGGTGGTGGACGACGAGGACGTGGACGGCCAGGACGACCGGGCCCGTGAGTACTACGACGACCTCGACCTGCTGCCGTCGCAGCTCGACCTGGTCACCGAACTGACGGTGGACTCGGACCTCGAGATCCTGCAGGACCTGCACCCGGGCTGGGACGGCTCCGACGACCGCTACGACCCGCAGAACTGGGACGACCTCGTCGACCTGCCGTCGCTCAAGGTCGTCTACGCGGCGGCTCCGCTGCCGGCGCACGTGTCGGACGCGCTCGCCGCGAAGGGCGTCGAGGTCCGGTCGGCCTGACCGGCACGGCAACCGGCACCGACCGGCACGGCAACCGGCACTGAGCGGCACGGCAACCGCCACTGACCGGCACGGCAACCGGCACTGACCGGCACGGGCAACCGTCTGCGTCAGCGCAGTGCCGCCAACTGCTGTGTGAACTGCGTCGCACCGCCCTGTGCCGGGTGCCGGACCGCGATCGCGTCGATGCCGGCGCTCGCGAGTGCTCCCTGTGCCTTCCGTCCGACCGCGACGAACCGCCGGGCGCCCACCGCCTCGGCCAGCGCGAGCGCGACCGGGGCACCGTCGCGGACCTCGGCCGGACGCGGCGTCCGGTTCGTCAGCCGGTCCGGGGCGACGAACGGGTGGTGCGGGAACACCGCCCAGAGCACCGGCAGGGGGCCGTGCCAGCCGCGCAGCGCAGCGTGCACGACCCGGGAGGACGCCTCCCACGGGGCCGTCGGCTCGGGCGGCAGCGCGAAGGGCACGTCGGCGAACAGCCCGTCGGGGTCCTGCAACTCCCGCATGCTCGTGAACGGGATGCCGGTGTTCGTCATGCCGCGCCAGCCGGGTGCCTCGGCGACCAGGATCGTTTCGGCCGCGGGTCCGAAGCGCTGCAGGTAGCGGTCGAGGTTCGCCCGCCGCAGCGCACCGGCCGCGCGCGAGCCCGGATCGGAACCGCCCGCGACGAACAGCGCCTCGGCATCGGCAGCGGTCGGCACACCGTCGAGGGCGTCCCAGAACGCGGTGAGGTCGAGCGCGGGGTCGAGCACCGGGTCCGACACGAGCAGCTCCGTCAGCGCCCGAGGACCCGCAGGTAGACCTGCTCGAGTCCGGCCGCCGACCGCTCCCAGCTGAGACGTTCGGCGTGCTCCCGCCCGGCCGAGGCCAGGGCAGCGGCGTACTCCGGCTCGGTCAGGATGCGCTGGATCTGCGACGCCCAGACCGCGGGGTCGCGGGACTCGAGGACCACCCCGGTCTCGCCGTCGACCACGGCTTCGCGGAGGCCTCCGGCGGCGGCGGCCACGACGGGCACCCCGGATGCCGAGCCCTCGAGCGCCACCAGGCCGTACGTCTCGGAGTGCGACGGCACCAGCACGGCCGCTGCTCCGCGGAACAGGAACGCCAGGTCGGCACGCGATTGGGGTCCGATGAAGGTGACGCGGTCGGCGATGCCCCGCGACTCGGCGAGCCGACGCAGTTCGCTCACGTGGTCGCCCGCTTCGCTCGAGGCGTCCCCGGCGATGACGAGGGTGGGGCGGGCCTCCTGGTCGATCCCGGCGATGGCCTCGATCGCCAGGTCGAGGCCCTTGAGTGGCTGCACGCGGGCCGCGGCGACCACGTAGGGGGCGGTCGCTCGGCGTGCGCCGACGCTGGCCGGTCGGAACACCGATCCGTCGACCCCCGGCGGCACGATCCAGACTCGCGCGGGGTCGCCACCGAGTCGGGCGCGGACCGTGTGGGCCTCGGCTTCGCTGACGACGACCACGGCGTCGGACTCGCGCGCGAGGCGTTCTTCGCCGGCCATCCGACCAGCGGACTCCGGGCGCTCACCCTCGGAGAGCGGTGTCGCGCTGTCAGCGGCGATCGAGTGGAACGACTGGACGTGCGGGACGCCGCGGTCGCGGGCGACGGGCAGGGCCGCGGCGCCGGAGAACCAGTGGTGCGAGTGCAGGACGTCGAACGGCCCGAGCGCTGTCAGGCCCCGGCGGAACGGTTCGATGAAGGCGTCGTGCTCGCCCTTGGGGACCGGCTCGGCGGGACCGGCCGACAGGAACCGCAGGCACACGCCGGGCACGAGGGCGACGGATTCCGGCTGCGTCGGCGCCGAGCGGCGGGTGATGATGTCGACCTGGTGACCGCGGTCTGCCAGGGCTTCGGCCTGGTGCCGGACCACGACGTTCATGCCGCCGACCTCACCGGACCCGGGTTCGTCGCCGGGGGAGGTGTGCAACGAGACCAGCCCGATGCGCAACGGTTCGGTCGTGGTGCTCACCGGCCCAGCCTAGCGAGCGGGACGCTGCGACCGGCGCGCGGGGGCGACGAGGGCCGGCAACCGGCCCTGCGCGTCGAGCGGGTCGGACGGGAGGCCCGGATCGCCACCCAGCACCTGCACCCGTTCGTCACCATGTCGCTCCCAGAAGGACGCCGTCCAGGCGCAGAGGACGCCGTCGAGCAGGTCCTCGCGGTGCTTGTGCGTCGGCCCGTGCAGCACGGACGGGTCGCGGAGGTCGCGGGTGAGCGGGTGCGCGTCGAGGTCGAGCGGCGGGTCGAACGCCGTGGTGCGCATGCGTCGGACGAGTTCGTCGAACGCCTCCGCTCGGCGCTGCCGTGCGACGGTCGGGGGTACGGACGTGTCGAGCCGCTTGTAGCGGGGCCGTTCGTCGTCGTAGCCGAACTCCTCCACCCCGACCAGCGTCGTGTACGGGTAGCACTCGAACACCGCCGGGGCGGTCCGGGCGTGCATGGCAGCGGTGTCGCTGACGTACGTCACGCCCAGGGCAGTCAGCCGGTCGAGCAGCCGCGCCCCGGCGCTCGCGGCCGAGGCCAGGTTGGTCGGGTTCGCGGCGACCTTCCACCGGCCGTACCGCTGCCCGACCTGGCGTTCGGACGCACGGATGCCCGTCGGGTTCGTGACGACGAGCGACGCGTCGACCGCGATCAGGGTCCGGGGGCCGAGCCGTCCGGCGATCCAGGCGGTGACGTCGTCGACGCCTCGGGCCCAACCGGCGTCCGTCACCCGGCCGTCCCCGTCGAGCGCGGCCAGACCGGTCTCGTTCGGAGCACGTCGTTCGGTGCCGAGACCCCAGGCCAGGTCCACCCCGAGGTACGCGGTCACCGGTCCATCCTGCCGGGTCCGGTCCCGGTCCGTCCCGTGCTCCCGCCGTCGGAGTAGGTTCCGCTGCATGGCGACACCGGCGACGACGCTCACCGTGCCCGGACCCGACGGCGAGCGGGAGGTCCGGATCTCCAGTCCGTCCCGCGTGCTGTGGCCGGACCTCGGCATCACCAAGCTCGATCTGGCCCGGTACCTGGTGGCCGTGGGGGACGGCTTCGTCCGTGCCAACGGCGACCGACCGATCTCACT
Source organism: Curtobacterium sp. MCBD17_030 (assembly GCF_003224255.1). Taxonomy (NCBI): domain Bacteria; kingdom Bacillati; phylum Actinomycetota; class Actinomycetes; order Micrococcales; family Microbacteriaceae; genus Curtobacterium; species Curtobacterium sp. MCBD17_030. Next base: position 29,370 of record NZ_QKLI01000004.1, read on the forward strand.
GCAGCGGTTCCCGGACGGCGTCGACGGCGAGCAGTTCTTCTCGAAGAACCCGCCGAAGGGCGCTCCCGAGTACGTGCGGGCGGTGCCGGTCACCTACCCGAGCGCTCGGAGCCACCCGCAGCTCGTGATCGACGAACCGGCCGTCGCGGTGTGGGCAGCGCAGATGAACACCGTCGTGTTCCACCCCTGGGCCTCCCGAGCGGAGGACAGCGACCACCCGGACCAGCTCCGCATCGACCTGGACCCGCAGCCGGGCACCGACTTCCACGACGCCGTCCCCGCCGCCCACGAGCTGCGGAAGGTCCTGGCCGAGGTCGGACTGGAGGCATGGGTGAAGACCAGCGGCAACCGTGGACTGCACGTCTTCGCCCCGATCGAACCCGCGTACGAGTTCCTGGACGTCCGACACGCGGTGATCGCCGCCGCCCGCGAACTCGAACGGCGGATGCCCGAGCAGGTCACGACCGCCTGGTGGAAGGAGGAGCGCGGCTCGCGGATCTTCGTCGACTTCAACCAGGCGAACCGCGACCGGACGATGGCCGGCGCCTACAGCCCGCGGGCGCTGCCGAACGCGGCGGTGTCGACGCCGCTGGCCTGGGACGAACTCGATGACGCCGACCCCGCGGCGTTCACGATCCTGACCGTGCCCACGAGGCTCGACACGACCGGGGACCCGTGGGAGTCGATGTCGGCCGAGCCCCGGAGCATCGACCCACTGCTCGAGTGGTGGCGGCGTGACCTGGAGGACGGGCTCGGCGAACTGCCGTTCCCGCCCGACTTCCCGAAGATGCCGGGCGAGCCGCCGCGCGTGCAGCCGTCGCGGGCCAAGAAGGCCTGAGCGCACCCGCTCGTCCGGGGGACCCCGCTCAGATGAGCGAGGAGGAGTCCTCGCGGCGCAGTTCGTCGTCATCGACGCGGGAGGTCTGCAGCGGCAACCCGACCGTCGCCGTGTGCAGGCGGCTCAGGCGGGACCAGGTCCGGCGGTTGCCCTGCGTGACGCCGTCGAGGACGATCATGCGCCCAGGCCGATCGTGACGAAGGCGAGCGCGGCGGCGGTGACGCCCGCGATCCCGCTGATGATCGCGCTGGTCTGCAGGGCACGCTGGTGACGTGCTTCGCGGACCTCGCTGAGAGGGTTGCGCTGTGCTCGGCGAACGAGGATCTCGTTGCTCATGTCCACTCCGATCCATGATCTCGAGGGGGTGGAGAACCACCGTTTCCCTGATGTCTCGAATGCTTCCACACAATCACTAGTTCGGCTAACTACTGATGACGAGCGAGCGCCAAATGGACAACTCCGCCCCCGCTTGCGGGGGGCGGGGAGTGTCAGCTCAGGACGTCGTCGAGGTCGTACGCCGCCGGCACCTCGAGCTGGTCGAACCCGCACGAGCGAGCCTGCCGATCGGGCCGCCACCGGGCGAACTGCACCGTGTGCCGGAAGCGGTCACCCTCCATCTGGTCGTACCGGACCTCGAGCACCCGTTCCGGCACGAGCCGGACGAACGACGTGTCGCGACCCGACGAGAACCGTGACCGTTCGCCGTCACCGGTGACGGGCCTCCCGTCCGCGTCCCGCTCGACGAGCGGTTCGAGTTCGTCCACCAGTTCTCGCCGACGCTTGTCGGAGAACGCCGAGGCGCCGCCGACCATCCGCAGTTCACCGTCCTCGTCGTACAGCCCGAGCAGCAGCGAGCCGACGCCCGTCCCGCTCTTGTGCACCCGGTAGCCGACCGCGACGACGTCGGCCTCGCGGTGGTGCTTGACCTTGAGCATGCTGCGCTTGTTCGGCTCGTACGGACGCTGCCGCGGCTTCGCGACGACCCCGTCCAGGCCGGCGCCCTCGAACGACGTGAGCCACCGACGGGCCGTCTCGACGTCGAGCGTGGTCCGGGTCACGAAGAGGGGATCGGTCAGGTCGGCGCCGAGGGACTCGAGGGCCGCCCGCCGGTCGTCGAACGGGCGGGAGGTCAGGTCCTCCCCGTCCACGTGCAGCAGGTCGAACGCCACGAACTGCGCCGGCGTCTCGACCGAGAGCTTCGCGATGCGTGAAGCCGCCGGGTGGATCCGTTGGGACAGCGCTTCCCAGTCGAGCTTCTCGTGCCCGGGCTCCCCGGAACGCACGATCACCTCGCCGTCCAGGACGACCGGGCCCGGGCGGCCGCCGAACTGCTCGCGGAACGCCTCGACCAGTTCGGGGAAGTAGCGGGTGAGCGGCTTCGCCCCGCGACTGCCGATCTCGACGTCGTCGCCGTCGATCGTCACGATGCCGCGGAAGCCGTCCCACTTCGGCTCGTACCGCAGGCCGCCGGTGACGCTGTCCGGGTCCGGGACGGCGGCGACGGCCTTGGCGAGCATGGGCGCGATGGTCTCCATTCCGCTTGTCTACGCGCTCGTCGCCGACGACGGCCTGGAGGCACGGTGCGCGGCCGCCCCGCCCACTCGGCCCGTGCTCACTACGCTGGTCGCGTGTCGAACCCGTCGCCCGTCAGCCCCGTGCAGGCCGCGGCGCTCGCCGCACGTGAGATGCCACCCGTCGAGGAGGTCCGCCCCGGCATCTGGACGCTCGCGGTCCCGTTCCGCGGTGGTGTGCCCGACGCCACGCTGGTCTACGTCGTCGCCGGGGACGACGGGGCGCTCGCGGTGATCGACCCCGGCTGGAGCGACGGCGGCGAACTCGATGTCCTGACCGAGGGCCTCCGAACGATCGGACGCGGGGTGGAGGACGTCACCCTGATCGCGGTCACCCACCTGCACGCCGACCACCTCGGGGCGGCCGCTGCGCTCCGTCGCCGTTCAGGAGCCCCGATCGCGATGCACGCGGCCGAGGTCCGCGCCCTCGAGCACGCCCGTGCCGATGCCGAGCAGAACGAGCGGGACGCCCGGACCTGGGGTGTCCCCGACGACCGGCTGGACGGTGTCCTGGCGGTGTGGGGCTCCGGTCGGCAACTCGGGCAGGGGACCGTCGAGGCGCCGTTCGCCGACCTGCTGCTCGAGGACGGCGACCGACTGCCGATCCCGGGCCGGGACCTCCGTGTGCTGTGGACCCCGGGCCACACCGGTGGCCACGTCTGCTTCGTCGACGAGCGGGACGGCCTGCTGTTCACGGGCGACCACGTCCTGCCGCGGATCAACTCCGGCATCGGCCTGGGTGGGCGGACCGACTCGAACCCGCTGCGGGACTCGCTGGACTCCTTGGCCGCCCTCGAGCCGTACGCCGGGCTCGAGGTCTGCCCGGGCCACGAGTACCGGTTCCACGACGTGGTCGCCCGAGCTCGGGTGCTGGCCGCGCACCGCGACGAGCGGACCCGCCACGTCGCCGACGCGCTGGACACCCTGGACCGCCCGACGGTGTTCGAGGTGGCGTCACGCGTGCCGTTCAGCGGCGGCATCGAGTCCATGTCCGGCTACCTGCTCGCGAGCGCCCTGAGCCAGACGGTGTTCCACGCCGACCTGCTCGGACGCTCCGGGGAGATCCGGCGAGTCTGAGCACCCGTCGGCTGCTCGGGAGTCAGCCGAGCGTCGTCGCCAGGCGTTCCATGACCACCGTTGCATCCGCGAACTCGGCAGCGGCGTGGTCGGCCAACGGTGCGAGTCCGGGTAGCCGGTCGGCGAGGGTCGCACTGACCACGACCGGGTGCACCTTCATGCCGAGCGCCGTGCCGAGGATGATGTCGAGCACCGGCGAAGCATGGTCCCAGTGCTCCGTCGGCGTCCCCGCGTCGTAGGTGCCACCGCGACTGACGACGGTCACGACAGGACGGCCGGCGAGGGGCTGCGGCGTGCCGTCCGGGCCGGGGACGAGCACGCCCGGGATGTGCACGCGGTCGAGCCAGGCCTTGAGGCTGGACGGCACCGTGTAGTTGTACAGCGGTGAACCCATCACCACGACGTCGGCGGCCAGCAGTTCGTCGATGACGTCCTGGCGCAGCTGCTCGGCTGCGTCGGGCACGGACTCCTCTGCCGTGCGGTCAGCTGCAGCCCAGTGCAGCGCCGACGTCTCGAGGTGCGGCAGCGGGTCCACGTGCAGGTCGCGGCGGACGACCGTGTACTCCGGGCCGCGGGCTCGCCATGCATCCGCGAAGGCAGCGGTCAGGGCGCGGGAGCGGGAGTGGGACAGGTCGGCGGAGGAATCGATGTGCAGCAGGCTCGGCATGGCTCCAACGCTAGCCGCGCCGTCCGGTCCGGGAGATGCGCGTCACCGACCTGTGGACGACGGAACGGCCCCGTCGATCCGTGGAGGGATCGACGGGGCCGCGGGAGGAGCCTCCCGTCCGGATCAGCGCTGGGCGCGTCGGCGGACAGTCCGGAGGCCCACCAGTGCCGCACCGGCGGCGAGCATGCCGAGCGCCCAGGGCAGGGAGTCTGTCGCGTCGGAGCCGGTGTAGGCCAGGCGGCCATGCGCGTGCGCGTGCGCGGCGGTGCGGGCCGGGACGGTGCCGATCGGCGCGGCTGCCACCGGGGGCGTGACCACCGGGGGAGTCGAGACCGGGGCGGTCGCGGTGGGGAGGACGCGGACCGGGAACGCCGTCGAGAACGCGTCGCCCGTTGCGGTCAGGGTGTGCGTCGAGGCTTCGGTGAAGGTGACGTCCGTGAAGTTCCCAAAGCCGCCGAACAACGGGTCGGCGGCGATGACGTCAGAGGCGACGTTCGAGGTGAATGCCACCGGTGCCGGCATCGCGTCCTCGTCGGTCACCTCGTTGCCGAACTCGTCGACGAGGCCACCGCTGGTGATCAGCATCCCGCCCTGCTGGACCGTCGGAGTTCCGCCGGGAGTCTCGACGTCGGAGAAGTCGCCCCCCTCCTCGTCGACGGAGTACGTCGTGTCGACGGTCGTGATCGCACCGCGGCGGTCGATGATCCAGCTGCGGACCTTGCCGTCACGCGGTGCTGCGTCACGCTTGGATGCGTCGGCGGCCTTCATGGCAGAGGAACTGAACTGCACACCGACACCGAAGTCGCTGCCCGAACCGGCCTCGAGGAAGTCCGTGAACTGCTGACGATCCGCTGCGAAGACCTCCACACCCACGGGTGCGCCGGCGACGACGGACAGTTCGACGTACTGCGTCGTGGATCCAGCGGCGTTGGTCGCGGTGACCGCGAAGTCGATGTACGGGTTCGCCTCGTCCGTGGTGACGGAGAGGAGACCGGTCTCCGCGTTGAAGTCGACGCCCTCGGGCAGCTGCGACGCGGGCGTGTACTCGGGGTCACCGGAGTCGCCTTCGTCGTCGCCGTAGTACCAGGCGAGCGCGAGCTTCGGTGCCGGGCTACCGGCGGCGCGGAAGGTGTAGGAGAACGCCTCGCCAGCGGTCGCCTGGAGGGGCAGGCTGTCCTCGTCTGCGACGGTGCCGCCGACGACGGGCTTGCCTGCGGCGTCCACGAACACCGGGAGCTCGGTCACGGCTGCGGTCGTCGCGGTCGCGGTCTCGTCCGTGTGCCCGGGGAGCGTGTTCCGCACAGTGACGGACACGATCTTCCCTGCATCCTCGGCAGTGACCGAGTACGCCGGACCCTGCGCCTTGGTGACGCCGTCCACGGTCCAGCGGTAGCTCAGGTTGTTGTCCTCGGTGAACCCGGCGGGGTCGGCTTCGAGCCGTTGTCCGACCTGAGCCTTGCCAACGATGGTCACGGTCGGCGTTGCGCTGGCAGTCGGAGCGGCGACTGGGGCTGCAGCCGTGGGCGCAGTGGTCGTCGGCGTGGTGCCGGTGGGCGCACCACCGGCGGTCGGGGCCGGCGTCGCCGTGGGTGCGGGGCGCGTCGGGTCCGTGACCGTCGGAGCGGTCGGAGCGGTGCCGGTGGGCGTGCCGGCGGCGGTCCCCGCGTCGGCCGGGAGGCCCGGAGCCGTCGGCGTGGTCGTGTCGCCACCCGGGACTGCCGGCCCGGTCGCGGTGGTGCCGGCCGGTGCGTCAGCGGCGTAGGCGGTGGCAGCGGTCATGACGCCGAAACCGGTCGTCAGGCCGATCAGAGCAGTTGCGGTGCCGACGGCGCAAGCGCGTCGGACGAAGGCGGTGCTGCGGTGCACGGGTTCCCCCAGGGTCCATGTCCGGTCAGATGCCGGAACGTATGAATCAGCCGAGAATCCCCGACGTGGTCGGATCGTATTGGTAATGGGTGAACCGATCGGGTCCGGATACCCGAATGTGACCCGAGTTGGGGGGAGTGTGCGGTTTCCCGCAAGGCGCTCGGCGCACACGGAGTTCGGCGCACACCGAGCTCGGCGCACACGGAACGCGGCGCACACGGACGAGGGGCGCGTCCGGATCGGACACGCCCCTCGTCGTTCGTAGCTCAGGCTCGACGACGCCGTGCGCGCAGTGTGAGCAGCGCCACACCGGACGCGAGCAGGCCGAGGCCCCAGGCGATCGGACCCGTCGTGTCGGCGCCGGTGAAGGCGAGGCTGCCGGTGGTGCCGCTGCCGGTGGTGCCGGCGGACGGGACGACGGTGACGGGGAACGTGGTCGAGACACCCTGGCTCGTGACGGTCAACGTGTGGGTCGACGCGTGCGGGAACGTGACGTCCGCGTTCCACCCGGCCCGCTCGACCACGTCCGAAGCGACGTCACTCGTCACGGTGTCGGGCGTCCTGCCGTCCCAGTCGCCGTCCAGCGGGACCGTGATGTTGCCGAAGGCGTCGACCGGCGCCGCTGCGATCCGCAGCGTGCCGCCCTGGGGGACGGTCGGGCGGCCACCGGTCGTCCGCTCGATGTCGTGCTGCGGTCCGTTCGGGAACCAGGTGGTCTCCACCGAGCCGTCGGGCTGGATCGTCCAGGTGCGCTGCTCCCGCAGGTCCCCGGGGCGGGTCACCGTCACGAGGGCACCGACCGCCGGAGCGGGGGCCGTGCGGAGCTCGACGTACTGCGTGGCGGTCTGTCCGCCGGAGGTCGCGACGACGGCGAACGAGTAGTGGGCCGCCTGCGTGTCCGTGCCGCTGAGGACACCGGTGGTCGGGTCGAGCGTGATGCCGGCGGGGAACGAGGCGCCGATGTCCGAGGCCGGGAACGGCTGCCCGTCCGGCCGCACGATCGAGTAGCGCACCGGCTCGTCCACGGGCCCTCCGGAGGCCTGGAACGTGTGCGAGAACGCCTTGCCGGCCTGCGCGAGGAGCTGGACGGCGTGGTCCTCGGTCGTGCCGCCGGTGAAGGACAGCCCGCCGTCGTCCTCCGCCGGGGCGACGGACAGCAGGATCCGCTCCGACAGCCCACCGCCCGGGTGGTACGGCGTCGTGACGTGGACCCAGATCTGGTCGCGGAGCGGCGTCGAGGATTCGAGGGTCCCGGAGAGCACCCCGTCCTCCGAGAGGGTCACGCCAGCGGGCAGCACGCTCGGGTCCGCGGTGCCGCTGATGGAGCCGTTCACGAAGAAGGACAGGTCGGGGTTGTCGGCGGGAGCGAGGTCGACGGAGAAGGGCTCACCGCTGGTCACCGGGACGACGCGCTGGCCGTAGATGAACTGCCGGTCGGAGTCCTCGACGACGACCGTGCTGCTCGGTGCACTGGTGACCGACGTCGGCGTCATGCCGGGAGCCGTGCCGGTGACGGTGACCGTGAAGGTGCCGTCAGCCTGCTCCGGGTCCACGACGTAGGTCCGCTGGGTGCCCTGGTCGCGGTTCGCGAGGACCGGGTGGTGGAAGTCCCACCGGTACGTGAAGGTCGTGCCCGCCGGCCAGCCGGCCGTGTCCGCGGAGATGGTCTGCCAGGCGCGGGTCGTGCCGGCGATCGCGACCGTGCCGGCAGGGGTCGCCGTCGGGGCGTCCGCGCTCGGCGTGGGCGTCGCCGCAGCGGGGGCGACGGTGGCCGGGACAGCAGCCTCCGGGAGCGTCGGCGCTGCGGGCGTGGCCGTCGGGGCCGGCGGGGTCGTCGCGGCCGGGGTGCCCGCAGCAGCGCTTGCCGTGTCCGCAGCCGAGTCGGCGGTCGGGCCGTCGGCCGGTGCGTCGACGCTGGTGGACGTCCCGACGGCAGCGTTCGGTGCGAGCTCGTCGGCCGAGGCGCTGACCGCCCCGATGCCGAACGCTGAGGACGCCGCGACGATGGCGACGGCGGAGCCGATGGCCGCGATCCGGTGGATCGGCGGCAGGCAGTTCTTGTGCATTGGGTTCCCCCCTGGGATGACGTGTGGCCGGGCTTCCCGATGGCGTGCCCGTAGCCAGATCGTAGGGTCATCAGAGGCCGCAGAACCGGTCGACATGGTCACGAACACGTCACGGAAAAAGTGCCGAGAAACCCGTCATGATCGGGGATTTCCCGACATGGTGCCCTCAGGATCGCGCCGCTCGGTCGGATGGGGCTGGCTCCGGTGTTCCGACGGGTGCCCCGGGGCGCACTGGAGGGGCGTGCCCGGCTCGGACACGCCCCTCCAGCTGCTCGTTCAGGCTCGACGTCGACGCACCCGTGCCACGAGGAGCGCCGCTCCGGCCGCCAGCAGACCGAGGGCCCAGGCGATCGGCCCGGTCTCGTCGGCACCCGTGAAGGCGAGGTGGCCGGACGGCGCCGAGCCACTGCTGGGGCTGCCCGTTCCGGACGCGGTGCCACCGGCGGCCGCGGGGGTCGTCGGGGTGGCAGTCGTTGCCGTCGCAGCCACGCGGACCGTGAAGCTGATCGTCCGGCCGTCGGGGGCGGTCCCCGTGAGCGTCCGGACGCCGGGCGAGGAGAACGTGACCGCCGTGCCCGGGTCGTACTTGCCGAGCGTGTCACCGGCGACCGAGGAAGCCCACTCGTCGTCGATGACCGGGATCGGCTGGCGGTTGCCGTAGCGGTCGACCAAGCCGGTGTTCACGGTGATGGTCGAGCCCACCGTCGACGTGATGGGCGTGGACGCCGGCGCCTGGTCGTCCGAGAGCGCGTCGAGGTACTCCGTCGTCCCGTCGGCCGACACCGTCCAGGAGCGGGAGTGCGGCGGGTCGTAGTCCGTCACGAAGGCTCGCAGTTGCGTGTCCGCCGCCAGGCCCACCGTCAGCTGCACGTGCTGCCCGGGCGCTCCCGCGGGTTCCTGGGAGGTCCGGGCCAGGACCCAGAAGTCGACGACCTGTGCCGTCGTGGTGGATCCGGAGAGCACGCCGTCGCTGGACAGTGTCAGCCCCGCGGGGAGGGCTGCGGCGTCGATCGGACCGTCGGCCGACGAGCTCACGCCGTACCGGAGGCTTCCCTGGTCGCCGGTCAGTGCCTGGATCGGCACCGAGATCGTCTCGCCGGCACGAGCCGTGAGCTCGCGGACACCTGCGCCGGTGAACGTCGTCTCGTCGTTGAAGTCCGCGTGGACCGGGGCGCTGGTGACGGTCGTCGGGTCCTCGCCCGGTGCGGTGCCGGTGACCGCGACGGTCAGGTCGCTCGTCGCGTCCGGGTGGCCGAGCACGTAGGTGTCGCTCGTGGCGCCGGCGATGACGCGCGTCCCGACGACCGGCCCCGACAGGGTCCACTGGTAGGTGAAGGTCGTGCCGGCAGGCCAGCCGTCGGTCACGGCGCGGAGCGTGTGCCAGGTCGTGGTCGTCCCGGTGATCGCGACGGTGCCGGCTGCGGTCGCGGACGGGGCGGCGGCTGCGGTCGGCGTCACGGCCACTGGCGTGACGGCCACCGGCGTGACGGTCGTGGTCGTCGCTGGTGCGCGAGGGACGGTCGGTGCCGCCGGTGCAGCCGGTGCAGTCGGTGTCGTTGTCGGTGCGGGCGTGGCTGCCGGAGTGGGTACACCGTGATCGCGGCCGGTCTCTCCCGGCGCAGCGTCGGCACCCGAGGTCGAGCCGACCGCCGGATCGGTCGGACCGGTCGCTGGCGCGCCGACCCCGGTGGTCGCGCCGACCCCGGTGGACGCGTCGGCGCCCGTGGACGTCGCGACACTCGTGTCCGGCACCGACTCGTCAGCGGAGGCGCTGCTGACGCTGACGCCGATGCCGAACGCTGAGGACGCCGCGACGATAGCGACGGCGGAGCCGATGGCCGCGATCCGGTGGATCGGCGGCAGGCAGGTCTTGTGCATTGGGTTCCCCCCTGGGATGACGTGCGAGCGGGCCGCCCAGTGGCTGGCCCGTGGCCAGAGCGTACGGCGCGAAAGTGTCGCGGAACCGTCCGGGATGGTCACGAAACCGTCACGGAAAAAGTGCTGGGAAACCCGTCATGATCGGGGATTTCCCGACATGGTGCCCTCAGGATCGGGGAGCGCCGGCCGCCCGCTCGAGCGCCGTCCGGAACGCCGACACCGCCGGGGACTCGGCGCTCGCGATGCGCTGCGCCGTGAAGAGCGTCCGGCGCCCCGGTTCCGGCAGCTCGAGCAGTCGGCAGCTCGTCGACCGACCGGCCCAGACCAGGTCCGGCATCAGCGCCACCGCGTTGCCGGACTCGATGAGCCGGATCTGCGCCTGCAGGTCGGCGGTCTCGTACCGGACGTCGGGTTCGAAGCCGGCACGTCGGCAGGTCTGCTCGGCGAAGTGCCGGGAGGCTGCACCACGTGGTTCCATCACCCACGGCAGCGTCGCGGCCTCCTCGAGCGAGGCCACCGGCCAGAGCGCCGTCGCCACCGGCGGCAGCGCCAACCGCACCGGGTCCGTCGTCAGGTCGCGCCGGTCGAGCCCCGGGAACCGCGGTGCCGCGTGCGCCGGGTACTGCTCGGCGATCACCATGTCGAAGTCCCGGGCCCAGGTCTCGTTGAGCGCCGTCTCCGGTTCGCGCTGCACCATCTCGACCCGGACGTCGGGGTGCTCGAGCGCCATCGTGCGGAGCGCGGACGGCATCAGCGCGAGCGCGGCCGACTGGAACACCGCGACCCGGATGCGCCCCTGCACGCTCGTCAACGTCGACTCGACCGAGGCCTGCGCACGCTCCAGGGTGTCGAGCACCTCGCCCGCTGCCGCGACCAGCACCTCGGCCTGCGGCGTGAGTTGCAGGCGTCTCCCGGCACGGCGGAGCAGCTGGACGCCGGCCTCGCGCTCGAGCACGGCGAGCTGCTGCGACACCGCCGACGGGGTGAAGTTCATCGCCTCGGCGACGGCTGCGACCGTGCCCCGGATCGACAGCTCACGGAGGAGCACCAGGCGGCGGACGTCGAGCATGTCGAAAGCGTAGCTGAGCTGAACGGAATGCATCAGGAACGGTTGCTTCCGCTACCGAAAGAGCGCCCGTCACACTGTCCCCATGACCGACGTCCAGCCGCGCTCCGACGCTGCCGCCCCGACCGTCCACGACGACCTCGCCGACGCGTCCGTCGCGCTCGTCCGACAGTGGCTCGCCGAGGCCGAGACGTACCCCGTCGACGGCTCCGCGAAGCAGCTCGCCGGCGTCCTCGCCGACCCGAAGGGCCTCGCCTTCGCCGTCGGGTTCGTGGACGGCGTCGTCCGCCCCGAGGACCTCGCCGTCGCGGCCCGCAAGCTCCGCGCCATCGCGCCGGACGCACCCGGGTTCCTGCCCGCCGCGCTCCGCGGACTGGTGCGCCTCGGTGGCGGACTGGCACCGAGCCTCCCGACCGTCGTCGTGCCGATCGCCCGACGGGTGCTGCGGAACATGGTCGGCCACCTCATCGTCGACGCGACCGACGCGAAGCTCGGCCCCGCGATCGCGGGGATCAAGCAGGACGGCGTCCGCCTCAACGTGAACCTGCTCGGCGAAGCCGTGCTCGGCGAACGCGAAGCCGCCAGGCGTCTCGCCGGCACCCACGCGCTCCTCAGCCGTGACGACGTCGACTACGTCTCGATCAAGGTCTCCTCGACGGTCCACCCGCACTCGCCGTGGGCGTTCGACCACGCCGTCGACGACATCGTCGAGCAGCTCCGCCCGCTGTTCGAGCGGGCCGCAGCGGCATCGCCGAAGAAGTTCATCAACCTCGACATGGAGGAGTACAAGGACCTCGACCTCACCATCGCGGTCTTCACGAAGCTCCTCGACGAGCCGCAGTTCGCCGACCTCGAAGCGGGGATCGTGCTGCAGGCCTACCTGCCCGACGCGCTCGCCGCGATGGAGCACCTGCAGGAGTGGTCGGCCGCCCGCCGGGCACGCGGCGGTGCCGACATCAAGGTCCGGCTCGTCAAGGGCGCGAACCTGCCGATGGAGCAGGTCGAGGCGTCCGTGCACGGCTGGCCGCTCGCCACCTGGCACACCAAGCAGGACTCGGACACGAACTACAAGCGCGTCCTCGACTGGGCGCTGACGCCGGAGCGGATCGCGAACGTCCGGGTCGGCGTCGCCGGGCACAACCTGTTCGACGTCGCGCACGCCTGGCTCCTGGCCGGCGAGCGTGGCGTTCGCGACGGCATCGAGTTCGAGATGCTGCTCGGCATGGCCCAGGGGCAGGCCGCCGCGGTGAAGAAGACCGTCGGCTCGCTCCTGCTCTACACGCCGGTCGTGCACCCGGGGGAGTTCGACGTCGCGATCGCCTACCTGATCCGCCGTCTCGAAGAGGGCGCGTCGCAGGACAACTTCATGTCCGCGGTGTTCTCGCTCGCGTCCTCCCCGACGCTCTTCGCCCGCGAGGAAGCCCGCTTCCGTGACTCGCTGGCACCGCTCGCCCTGCCCGGCGGGCTCGACGCGCCGGCGCCGCACCGTGTCGCGGACCGGTACGCCGCCGTCGACCGCCCGGCGCCCGGCCACTTCGAGAACACGCCCGACAGCGACCCGTCCGTCGGATCGGTCCGCGAGTGGGGCGCCGGCATCACCGCCCGCATCGCCTCGTCGACGCTCGGGGTCTCGGCCGTCCGGGAGGCCCGGATCACCTCCGCCACGACCCTCGAGTCCGCCCTGCGGCGCGTCCGTGCCGCCGGCACCACCTGGGGCACCTGGTCCGGCGCAGCCCGCGGTGCCGTCCTGCACGCCGTCGGTGACGCCCTGGAGGCGAACCGCGCCGCCCTCATCGAGGTGATGGCGTCGGAGACCGGCAAGACCATCGACCAGGCCGACCCGGAGGTGTCCGAGGCGATCGACTTCGCGCACTTCTACGGCGAACTCGCGGCGTCCCTCGACTCCGTCGACGGCGCGTCGTTCACCCCGTCTGCGCTGACGCTCGTCACCCCGCCGTGGAACTTCCCCGTGGCGATCCCGGCCGGGTCGACGCTGGCTGCGCTGGCAGCCGGGTCTGCGGTCGTCCTGAAGCCGGCACCGCCGGCCGCCCGCAGCGGTGCCGTGCTGGCGTCGGTGATCGAGACCGCCCTCGACGCGCACGGCGCCCCCGCCGACGTGCTGGCGTTCCTCGACGTCGAAGAGTCCTCGCTCGGGAAGGACCTCATCGCGTCGCCGCTCGTCGACCGGGTGATCCTGACGGGTGCGTACGAGACCGCCGAGCTGTTCCGGTCGTTCCGTCAGGACCTGCCGCTGCTCGCCGAGACCTCGGGGAAGAACGCCGTCATCGTCACGCCCTCGGCGGACCTCGACCTGGCCGTCAAGGACGTCGTCGCCTCGGCCTTCGGACACGCGGGTCAGAAGTGCTCGGCCGCGTCGCTCGTCGTCATGGTCGGGTCGGTCGCCAAGTCCAAGCGCTTCCGCAACCAGCTGCTCGACGCGGTGTCGTCGCTGACCGTCGGGTACCCGAGCGACCCGACGACGCAGATGGGGCCGATCATCGAACCCGCGTCCGGCAAGCTGCTCGACGGTCTCACGACGCTCGGCGCGGGGGAGTCGTGGGCGGTCGAGCCGAAGCAGCTCGATGACTCTGGCAAGCTCTGGAGCCCGGGTGTCCGCCAGGGCGTCCGGCGGGGCTCGGACTACCACCGCACCGAGTACTTCGGCCCGATCCTCGGGGTCATGACCGCCGAGACCCTCGACGAGGCGATCGACATCGTCAACGAGGTCGACTACGGCCTGACCTCCGGCCTGCACTCGCTCGACCCGGGCGAGATCGGCACGTGGCTCCGTCGCATCCAGGCGGGCAACCTCTACGTCAACCGGAGCATCACCGGCGCCATCGTCCGCCGCCAGCCGTTCGGCGGGTGGAAGAAGTCGGCGGTCGGCGCGGGCACGAAGGCCGGCGGCGTGAACTACCTGGTCGGCCTCGGCTCGTGGGAGCCCGCCGTCGCCCGCGCTGGCTCGACGCCGTCGTCGGACGTGTCGGCCTTCGTCCGGGCGACGGGTGTGGCGTCCGAGTCCGTCGACCGTGCGATCGCGTCCGACGAACTCGCGTGGACCTCGGAATTCGGGACCGCAGCCGACGTGTCCGCACTCTCCGCCGAGCGCAACGTCTTCCGGTACCTGCCGTTCCCGGGCGTCCACGTCCGCCTGGCCTCGCCTGCCGAGGGTGAGTCGGACGTCGACGGCCTCGTACGGGTCGTCGCCGCGGCGCTCCGTGCGGGCACCTCCGTCCAGGTCTCCACGGCCGCCGCGCTCCCGGAAGCGGTGGCCACCGCGCTCCGCGGGCTCCCGCTCGTCGAGTCCGTGCGGCAGACCGAGTCGGACGAGACGTTCGCCGCCCGGATCGCTGCCGGCCCGTCCACGCGTGTCCGACTCATCGCCGGGGACGCCGCTGCGCTCGCCGTCGGAACGAACGGCCGACCGGACCTCGCCGTGTACGCCGAGCCGGTGACCGAGGCCGGACGCATCGAGATGCTGCCGTTCCTCCGCGAGCAGGCGGTGTCCATCACGGCCCACCGCTTCGGCACGCCGAGTGCCCTAACCGTTGATCTGATCTGAGTGATCACGCCGACGTGCAGAGGGTCGTGGTTCCTCTCCTAAGATGAGGACACTGTCGACCGCGAGGGGGACCTTTGTCCGAGAAGTTTTTGGCGTACGAAGCCGTTGGAATCGCTAAACTGATACGCACTCGATCACTCGCCGTACCGTTTTATCAGCGGTCGTATTCGTGGCAGTCTTCGGCCGATGGTGGGGCGAGCGAACAAGGTAGCGAGAAGCTCCAGGTGGTCGAGTACTGGTCGGACTTGCAGGCCAGCTTCACCAATCGTGACTCCTATTTCCTTGGTACGACAGTCCTGGCTCGCGATGGCGAGGAAGGGCGGCAGCTTGTCATTGACGGCCAGCAGCGACTTGCCACCACTTCGCTTCTGATCGCTGCTATTCGGGATGAGTTTTACGAGCGTGACGAAAAAGAATTTGGCGATTCCACGCAGCAGGACTTCCTAGGGAAGTTCGATAGAAGAGCGCGTGCGGATCGCCCCAAGCTCATCTTGAACTCCGACGACCGAGACTATTATGAGCGCCGTATAGTACAGCGCGATGCTTCGGTCAAATCAGTAAACTCAAGTCAAGCATTGATCGAATTGGCATTTGCCTACCTTCGAGAGCGGGTAAATGGTTTCGCTGAGCAGGCCGGTACTGGGTGGCGCGACCGCTTAAATGATCTGATCGGCTGGCTTGAGGAGGATGTCCAGGTAGTTGCGATCGAGGTTGCTTCAGAGGCCGACGCGTTCCTCATTTTTGAGACCTTGAATGACAGAGGCGCAGATCTGACAATTGCTGACCTTCTGAAGAATTTTCTCTTCAGTCAGTCAGGAGCGCGGCTGGATGAGGTACGAGATAACTGGATCTCGACCCTAACGAACCTGAATATCGAAAAGGTGGGCAATCAGCGATTTACTGATTTCGCTCGACACCTTTTGAGCTCGCGCGTTGGGCCGACGCGAGAACGAGACGTCTATCAGCGGATCAAAGGTGAAGTTGACGGAACTGCCTCCGCTGTCAGCTTCTCGCAGGATCTGAAGGACAGCTCGCGGCTTTATTTTGCTATCCTATCGTCCGATAGTGAATACTGGGGTGATTACGCTGCATCCGTTTCTGGTGCGGCAGAGGTGCTAGTTGAGCTCAACCTCGAGCAGTACCGCCCGCTCATGCTCGCTGTGCTGACAAAGTTCGAAAAAGCCGAAATCGAACGTTTTGTGCCGACGCTCGTCTCGTGGGTAGTCCGCGGGCTAGCTGTTGGTTCGCTTGGTGCTGGCGTTGCTGAGTCGGCTTTCAGTGAGGCTGCGAGGGACATTCGAAGCGGGAAGATCACTGAGACGGCTGGCATCCTGCAGACTCGAGTGGGCAATCTCGTTCCGATTGATTCCGAGTTCAAGTCGGCGTTTGCCGGGTGGCGCGTGATGCGCGGTTCTCTGGCTCGGTATATCCTGCGTGCTCTTGAGTTGAACGAGCGCGGTGATTCCGAGCCGGAGCTGGTAGTCAACGAAGACGTCGATGCAGTGAACCTCGAACACATCCTGCCGAAGAACGCGAGAGAAGCCGACTGGCCTCAATTCACTGAGGATGAGCAACGTTCTTATGTTCACCGTCTCGGGAATATGGCGCTTCTGCAGAAGGGCCCCAACGGTCGCATCGGCAACAAGTCCTGGAGCGTAAAGAAGCCAGTCCTGTCCGATTCGAAGCTCGTTATAACCAAAGCTGCGAGCGAGAAGGCTGACTGGACAAAGAGCGTGATTGACGATCGGCAGGCCGAGCTTGCGGAGCTCGCCGTTCAGACCTGGCCCCGTATGCCTCGCAGCTGAGGTCCCCGGCGCACGATGCACCGTTCGGCACGCCGAACCACCTGTCCGACGACCTCATCTGACGACTACTGTCGCCGACGGCAGCGCGGGTAGCCGATCGACGCCGGCCTCGGAGCGCTCCGGGGTCGGTGTCGCTACAACGGGTGCATGTGTGAGTCAGCGCAGTGCCCGGTGTGCGGGAAGTCCACCTGGACCGGGTGTGGCGAGCACGTGCGTGAGGTCCTCCGGGGCGTCCGCCGTCGTGACCGCTGCACCGGTCACGGATTGCCGCGGTACCTCCTCGAGGAGAACGGCTTCCGGTAGCGGGCGGTCGGCTGTCCGGTCGCTCCGCCCGCTCACCGGGTGGGACGCAGGATGTACTCGAACGTCGTGCGTGCCCGCTCGGGGTCCGGGGTCTCGCCGGAGATCAGGTCCGCGTAGGTGAACGACTCCGAGACACGCACGAGCAGCCGTCCGAGTTCCTCGGGGGAGAGCGGCGCCGGGTCGAACGCGCCGGCGTGCTGCTCCGTGGCGATCAGGGAGGCGACGACCGCCACGAACCGCCGCTGGACGTCACTGTCCGTCGTCGTGAGCAGGCGCAGCGCACGAGCGGGCTCCCGGGTCAGGAACGCCCGGAAGTACGGCGCCCGGATCAGGTCCGCCGTGAACCGGTCGAGGACGTCGACGATCCGCGCTGCTCCCGACGCGGCTGCGGCACGGCCGGCGGCGTCGAGCGTGGGGACGGCGAGCGACCAGAGGATCTCCGAGAGCAGCTGGTCTCGGTTCCCGACCCAGCGGAACAGCGAGGTGCGGTCGACCCCGAGCGACGACGCGAGCGCCCCCATGTCGACGCGGCCGCCGTCGATGAAGCTGTGGCGCGCGGCACGGAACGCACGCTGGGAGTCGGGGTGGGCCTCCAGTCGGGCGGCGAGGGCGCTCGGGACGAGTGCCGAGCCGAGCGCGCCGAGTGCCTGCCTGCTCACGGTTCCCCCAGAGTCGTCGTACCCGTCTTGCAACGTTTTCGAGAATGATGCATCGTTGGGGTCATGTCAACGACGGCTGCGCAGACGCCCCTGCTGGAATCCGACTTCTACCGGTTCCAGGAGCAGCTGACCGACCAGGAACGCGCCTCCCTCGGGAAGCTCCGCGAGTACCTCGAGCGCGACGTCGCACCCATCGCCGACGAGTACTGGGCCCGCGCCGAGTTCCCGAAGCAGGTCATCGCACCGCTCGCCGAGCTCGGCATGTACGGCCCCGGGGTCCCGCTGGTCCGCCAGTTCGAGAACTCCGCCGTCTACCGCGGCTGGGCGGCACTCGAACTCGGCCGTGTCGACGCCGGCGTCGCGACCTTCATCGGGGTGCAGTCCGGCCTGGCCATGAACTCCATCGCGGTTGCGGGCAGCGACGAGCAGCAGCGCGAATGGCTGCCCCGGATGGCCTCCGGCGAGATCGTCGGCGCCTTCGGCCTGACCGAGCCGCTGTCCGGCAGTGATTCCGCCCGCGGCCTGCGCACCACCGCCCGTCGCGAGGGCGACACCTGGGTGCTCAACGGCGCGAAGCGGTGGATCGGCAACGCCACGTTCGCCGACGTCGTCGTGATCTGGGCGAAGGACGTCGCGGACGGTCAGGTGAAGGGCTTCCTCGTGACCTCGGACACCCCGGGGTTCACCGCGACGAAGATCGAGGACAAGATCGCCCTCCGCTCGGTGCAGAACGCCGACATCGCACTCGAGGACGTCCGCGTCCCCGAAGCCCGCCGACTGCAGCACGCCGACTCGTTCCGGTCGACAGCGACGGTGCTCCGCCTGACCCGCACCGAGGTGGCGTGGCAGGCCGTCGGCATCTCGGTCGGTGCCTACGAGGCGGCATTGCGCTACGCCCGCGAGCGTGTGCAGTTCGGCAAGCCGATCGCCTCGCACCAGCTCATCCAGGACCTGCTCGTGAAGTCCCTCGCCAACATCACCGCGTCGATCGCCCTCTGCGCGCAGGCGTCGGCCCTGCAGGACCAGGGACTGGGCGGGGACGAGCACTCCGCGATGGCGAAGGCCTTCGCCACCGCCCGGATGCGCGAGACGGTCGGCTGGTGCCGCGAGGTGCAGGGCGGCAACGGCATCGTCCTCGAGAAGGGCGTCGCCCGGTTCTTCGCCGACGCCGAGGCCATCTACTCGTACGAGGGCACGCGTGAGGTCAACACGCTCATCGTCGGTCGCGCCGTGACGGGTCAGGCCGCGTTCGTCTGACCCGTCACCGCCTCACGCCCAGAACGACGCGACCCGCTCCGCGACCTGCTCCGCCTGGGCCCGCCCGGCCTCCGCGGAGGGCCGCTGCGTCGACAGCGCCAACGAGTTGGTCCCGAAGGCCCGCTGCGACGCCTCGTCGGCGACCAGGACCTCCACCTGCGACCCGGCGTCGCGGAGGGCTGCGACGGACCGGTCGAGCCACGGTCCGAGCGGTGACGGCCCCTCCGGGCTGCACGCGATCACCAGGACCCGCTCGTACCCGGCGGCCACGTCGGCGTTCGTCGCCGACCGCACCCCACCGTCGATGTACGGGTGCCCGTCGATGCGCACGGGTGACCAGACGATCGGCACCGAGCAGCTCGCGGCGACCGCACGCTCCAGCGGCACGCCGTCCTCGGCCCGGAACACCCGGAAGGACCCGTCCACCGCGTCGACCGTGGTCACCGCGTAGGGCTTCTCCGGCCACTCGGCACCGGGCAGCGTCTGCCGGAAGGTGGCGACGCGCTCGTCGTCGCTCTGGCCGGTGGTGACCTCCTGCGCCGCGGCACCGACCCGCGCACGGGCGTCCTGCTCGGACGTGGCGTCCTGCATCGCGGCGGCGAACCGCTGCTCGACCGCGGTCACGTCCACGGCCGCCGGCTCCTCGTACGTCGTCGGCAGGGGGCTCGACTGCTGCTCGTAGGCCGTCTGCACCGCGCCGGCGCGGAGGAACGTCCCCACGACACTCCCCGCACTCGTCCCGACCACCAGGTCCGCGGCACCGAGGTCGACCCCGGCGTCCTCGAGCGCGGACAGGACGCCGAGCTCCCAGGCGATGCCGGCGACCCCACCGCCTCCGAGGACGATGGCGCGTGTTCCGGGCGTGGGCGTGGGCTGTGCAACATCGGTCATGCCTCCTGCATACCAAGTCCGGCGATGAACGCGCACCACGTCCGCTCGGCGGAGCCGACCACGACCCGGACGGGAGGCACGGATCGCCCCCGCCCCGCGCCTCCCGTCCGTCGGTGGTCGGCCCTACCGTGCTCGTGTGGGACAGGGGAACGGACGGCGCGGGCGCGCCGGTGACGTGGTGCTGCCGATCGTGGCGGCGGCGTTGCCGACGGCGGTGTTCCAGGTGCCCAACCTCGTCGGTGTCCCGGTCGAGCGGGCGTGGCTCGTCGTGTCGGCGCTGGTGGTGTTCGTCGCCGTCGTCGTCTGGCAGGTGCTGCGGGCGCGTCGCGGCGCGCGTGCACGGGCCTCGGCGGAGGACACGGGTGCTGCGGCGCTCGCGGCGTACGAGGTGGCGGTGCAGTACGGGTTCGGGCAGATCGCGACCCGGCTGACCCGGTTCGCGACGCACGACCCGGTGACCCGGCGCATCGAACTCGGCGGGTTCGCCGACCGGGCCGCGGCCGCACTGGCGTTCTACCTGCTGCCGCACGTGCCCGACGTCCGGGCGAACGTGTACCTGCTGTCGACGGCGCTCGACGCCCTCGAACCGATCGGGCACGGCGGAGCGGGCGACACCGCGGGTACCTTCCGCGCCGGCACCCCGTACGGCGACCGGAACCTGGAGTGGGTGCTGCAGGGTGGTCCGCCGCGGGTCGTCCCGGACCGGGAGTCCGACGTCGACGCCGAGGACGACGACCCCGAGTTCGCACCCCGCTGGCGGTCCTACGTGGCGGTCGTCGTCCGGTCCGAGGACTACTCGTTCGGCATGCTCACGGTCGACAGTCCCGCGCCGGGTGCGTTCACCGACCTCGACGTGCGGAACGTCGCCGTCATCGCCGAGTACGTGGCGACGGCCTGTGTGCTGGCCTTCCCGCCGGTGCCCGAGGCGGGTGCCGAGCCGCTGTCGGGCCCTCGACGTACCCTGACGCCATGACGACGTTCAGTCCGTCCGGCGCGGCCCGGTTCGGCCGCGCGCGGGTGGTGCCCCCGCGGTCTGCCGGCGGCGACGACCAGGACTACGACGACCCGCGCGTCGTCGCGGCGAACCTGCAGCGGGCGACGGCCGCGGCGCGGGCGCAGCTGGCGCGGGCGACCGGCAGGCGCCGGCGGGACTGACCTCGCCCGCACCACGGCGCGGACCGGACGGGCACGACGGAAACCGGTCCGAACCACGGACCTCCGTGGTTCGAACCGGTCTCGGTTGTGCGGCGCCGAAGCGCACCAGGTGCCGCAGTGCGACGGCGCAGTGGCAGCGTGGCGCCGCGCCGGCGCCGGCGCTACTCCGCCTGGACGTCGATGAGCACCTTGCCCACCGCGTCGCCCTGCACGGCGTCGTGCGCCGCAGCGGTCTCCTCGAGCGGGAAACGCAGCAGCGGCAGACCCGCTTCCTCGCCGACCGGCAGGACGCCGTCGCGGAGGGCTGCGGCGACGTCCTCGGCAGCGGCCGCGAGGGCCACGTCACCGATCGTGTAGAGCAGCAGGAACTGGTACCGGGCGTTGATGCCCATGTTCGGCCGCACCGGGATGGATGCTGCGTCCCCACCGTTGTCGGCGTACATCGAGACGACGCCATGGTTCGCCAGGACGGCCGCGTCGAGGTCGGCGTTCGCGGGGATCGACACCTCGACGACGATGTGCACGCCGTCCGGGGCGATCGCGCGGATCTGGTCGGCGGCGTCGTCGTCGCGGTAGTTCACGGTGTGGTGCGCCCCGGCCGAGGTGGCCAGGGCCGCCTTGTCGTCGGAGCTGGTCGTCGCGATCACGGTCGCTCCGGCCCACCGCGCCAACTGGATGGCGGCGTGCCCGACGGCACCCGCGCCTCCGGCGACGAGGACGGTGCGACCGGACAGGGCGCCGGGGGAGAGTCGGGTGGGGCCGTCCTCGTGCACGGTCAGGGCGCGGTGGGCGGTCATCGCCGGGACCCCGAGCGAGGCGCCGACGTCGAACGAGACGCCCTCGGGTAGGGGTGCGAAGCGGGTGGCCGGCACGACGGTGTACTCCTGCGCGGTGCCGGTCGGGCGGGAGGCGGCGGCCAGGAACACCCAGACGCGGTCGCCGACGGAGACTCCTTCGACGCCGGTTCCGACCGCGTCGACGATGCCCGCGCCGTCCTGGTTCGGGGTGATCTCGGGGAACGGCAGGCCGTCGCCGTAGGTACCGCCCTGCCGCGCCTTCCAGTCGGTGGGGTTCACCCCGGAGACGACCACGCGGACGCGGACCTCACCGTCGCCGGGCTCGGGGACCGGTCGGTCGGCAAGCGAGAGGACGGAGGACGTGCCGGGCTGGGAGTAGACGATCGATCGCATGCCTCCACGCAACCACCGGCGAGCCGACGCGATTCCAGGAGCGACGGGCTCAGGCCCGCGCGTCGTACCCCGAGCGCGCTTCGGTGACGCCGTCCATGTGGTCGATCGCCCACTGTTCGAGCGGCACGAGCACCGTGCGGAGGGAACGCCCGGTGTCGGTCAGTTCGTACTCCACGTGCGGCGGGATCTCGGGGAACACCGTCCGGGTCACCAGGCCGTCCCGTTCGAGGGCGCGGAGGGTCTGCGTGAGCATCTTCTGCGAGACGCCCTGCACCCGGGTGGCGATGGCGGAGTACCGACGCGGGCCGTCGGCCAGGGCGCCGATCGTCAGGACGCTCCACCGGTCCCCGATCCGGTCGAGCAGCTGTCGAGAGGGGCAGTCCGCCGCGTAGGGGCTGTACTCGAGCGCACTCATGGTGACCTTCCGTGGGGCACGGTGCACGACGCGCCCGGGCAGGGCACGCACCGTGAGGTGCCTACTCACCGAAAGAGAGTAACACCCGTACAGTGAGTGGCACGCGCGTCACCGCGTCGGCACCACCACCACGAAGGAGCTCGTATGTCCACCATCGTCGTCTTCGGAGGCACCGGCTACGCCGGCTCCGCCATCGTCCGTGAAGCCCTCTCCCGCGGCCACGAGGTCGTCGCCGTCGCGCGCGACACCTCCAAGCTCGA
The DNA here is from genome assembly GCF_003224255.1 of Curtobacterium sp. MCBD17_030. Lineage (NCBI taxonomy): Bacteria > Bacillati > Actinomycetota > Actinomycetes > Micrococcales > Microbacteriaceae > Curtobacterium > Curtobacterium sp. MCBD17_030. Next base: position 51,896 of record NZ_QKLI01000004.1, read on the forward strand.
TGCCGCCGAGCACCTCACTCTCGCGCAGGGTGACGCGTTCGACGCCGCCTTCGTGTCCGACGTGACGAAGGGCGCGGACGTCCTCATCGTCTCCCTGCACGCGGTCCAGTCCGACGGCAGTGAGCTCAAGGACCAGTTCCAGCACTTCGTCGACGCAGCCGCCGCCGCGGGTGCACGGCTCGGCATCGTCGGCGGTGCCGGATCGATGCTCGTCGCCGAGGGCGGCCCGGCCCTGTACGACACCCCGGACTTCCCGGACGCGTTCACGGGCGAGGCGAAGAGCCACGGCCAGATCCTCGAGGCCCTGCGCGCCGGCGACACCTCGGTCGACTGGTTCTACGTCAGCCCCGCCGCGGCCTTCGGCGGCCACAACCCCGGCGAGCGTCGGGGCGCGTACCGCACGTCGGACGACGTGCTCCTCACCGACGCCGAGGGCAACTCGGACATCTCCGGCGCCGACTACGCGATCGCGGTCGTCGACGAGATCGAGCAGCCGAAGCACCACCAGGCGCGGTTCGGCGTCGCCTACTGAGCCGACCGGCTCTGGCGGCCCCGCGGGCTCTGCGGAACACCGGTGTTCGTCGGTCACGCCGCGCGGAAGCGCGATGCGACGGACGAACACCGGTGTTCGGCGTTGACGACCCGACGGACGGGAGGCGCGTCACCGGTTCCCGACGATGGCCGGCAGCGGCAGGTGGTGGCGCATCCGCACCTCGAGGTGCAGCCCGCCACGCCGCGCCAGGACGAGTGCGATGACGGCCGCCGCCGCGGCCGGCACGCCGCCGGCGACCATCATCCCGACGTGTGCGCCGAAGTGGTCGACGACCTGGCCCATCAGCGGGCCGCCGATGGCCTGGCCGCCGAGCAGCACGAGGACGTAGAGCGACATCACGCGCCCGCGGATCGCGACGTTCGAGGACAGCTGGACCAGCGAGTTCGACGCCGTCTGGAAGAGCAGCTGCGACAAGCCGACGACGACGAGCAGCACGGTGAACGGCGCGATGCTCGGCGTCGACCCCGCGACGACGAGCAGCACCCCGGTCCAGAACACCCCGCCGACGATCGTGCGGAGCCGCACCACGGCGCGCCGGGTGGAGAGGACGGCGCCGGTCAGCGCACCGACCGCGACGGCGGAGTTGAACAGGCCGTAGCCGCCGGCGCCGACGTCGTAGACCTTCGACGCGAAGGCGGAGAGCAGCACCGGCATCGTCAACGCGAACACCGAGAAGAAGGCCACCAGGATCACCGGCACGATGATCGTCGGCTTCGCGGCGGCGTAGCGGAGCCCCTCGACGAGCTGCCCCTTCGACCGCGGAGCCGACGGGGTGCGGTGCAGTTCGGACACGCGGAGGAACCCGAGCGTCACGACCACCGCGACGCATGCCACCGCGTTGATGCCGAACGACCACCCGGCTCCCACGGCGACGAGCAGGATCCCGGACAGCGCCGGGCCGATCATGCCGCCGAGCTGGAACACCGACGAGTTGACGCTGATGGCGTTCCGCAGGTGCTGGTGTCCGACGATCTCGGTGACGAACACCTGGCGCGCCGGGTTGTCGATGACCGTGACCATGCCGACCAGGAACGCGATCACCCAGATGTGCCACGCCTGCACCACCCCGGCCAGGGTCAGGACCGCGAGCAGCAGGGACAGCACCGCGAACGCGCCCTGCGTGATCATCATCAGCGCGCGCTTCGAGTAGCGGTCGACGAACACCCCGCCGAGGAGCCCGAACAGCAGCATCGGCGCGAACTGGCACGCGACCGTGATGCCCACCTGCGCGACCGACCCGGTGAGCTGCAGCACGAGCCAGTCCTGGGCGATGCGCTGCATCCACCCGGCGGTCATCGCGACGAGGTTCGTGGCGGTGAACAGCCGGAAGTTCGGAACGGACAGGGCGATGAAGGACCGGCGCCACGGTGGGCGGACGGTGCTGATCGGGAGCGGCTCGGTGGGTGGGTGGATGGTCGTCGATGACGATCGCACGGTGCGGGGGACTCCGGCTGTCGAGGGTGGGAACGGTACCCAGACGAAACTAATCGATGGCGTTCCATTCGATCCTCCTATGATCGGCATCACTCCATTGCGATGTCGAATGAGGAGCCTCCTGTGCTTGACCCTGTCCTGCTCCAGACCTTCCTGGCCGTCGCCGAGACCGGCAGCTTCACGCAGGCCGGCGTGCAGCTCGGCGTGAGCCAGCCGACGGTGTCCCAGCACGTGCGCCGACTCGAGTCCACCGTGGGGCGGACGCTCGTCGCCCGGGACACCCGCGGCGTCCGCCTGACCGACAACGGGGACGCGATGGCCGGGTTCGCCCGCACGATCCTCGCGGCGCACGCCACCGCCGACGCCTACTTCTCCGGCGTCGCCGCCCGTGGCCGCCTCCGTTTCGGTGCGGCCGACGACCTGGCGATCACGCAGCTGCCGCGCATCCTCCGCGACTTCCGGAAGCTGCATCCCCAGGTGGACCTCGAGCTGACGGTGAACCAGTCGGCACCGCTGCTCCGGCGGGTGCACGCCGGCCAGCTCGACCTCGTGTTCATCAAGCGGACCGCGGGGGAGTCCGCTGAGGGCACCCGCGTCGCCTCGGACCAGATGGTCTGGATGGCGCAGGACGGCATTTCACTCGAAACCGACGACCCGGTCCCGCTGATCGCCTACCAGGCGCCGAGCATCAGTCGGCAGATGGCGATCGACGCGCTCGAGGCGGCGGGCCGCACCTGGCGGATCACCTGCAACACCCGCGACGTGAACGGGGTCCTGGCAGCCGTCCGTGCCGGGATCGGCGTCGCGGTGTTCCCGCACTCGTTGATCCCCGCCGACCTGGTGAAGGTGTCGCAGCGGCTGTCGTTGCCCGACCTGCCGGCGGTCGACTACGTCCTCATCGCCAACCCGACCGTCCAGCGCGAGCCGATCGAGGCCCTGACCAACGCGATCCTCTCGCGCGGGGTCGTCCGCGCTGTCTGACGAACGGCCGAGGTCAGGGCGCGATCGCCGGGACGGTCCCGGTGCCGGTGATGTCCGGTAGCGGTGCGCCGAGCGCCGAGGCCACAGCCCACAGCAGCACGAGGGTGCCGACCGTGCCGAGCACCGCGCCCAGCAGGGCGACCGGCCGCTGCCACGTGGTCAGCGGGTTCCGCATCGTCACGACGGAGACCAGGACCGCGAGCAGGCCGAGGACCAGACCGACGGCGTGCACGGTCGCCGGAGCGGTGAACCACCACGCCGCGAGCCCGATCGTCCCGAGGCCGGCCACGGCGCCGAGGACGGCACCCGCGGTCGGTCCGAGAGACAGTCCGGCACGTGCCATGGCCGGCTGGGCGACGGACGGGAGGCTCGCCGCACCCTCCGGCGTGGCCGTCGCGACGGTCCCGACCTCGGCGGGCGCGGGGAGCGGGACCGCGGTCGAGCGACGCTTCGGCGGCTCCTCGACGGTCCGGCGGGGGTGGAAGGGCCGGCGACCGGTGGTGCCGCGCCCGCGAGCGTTCCGGTGTTCCCGGGCCGGAGTCGGCTCGACGGGCGGAGCGGTGTCGTCGGGAGCGGGGTCCTCAGCGCTGCTGACCGCGGCCTGGGCCTCGGTCGGGGTGACCGACGGCAGGACCGGGCCGAGCGGCGGGACGGCCGCCGCACCGACGACCGCAGACGGGCCGCCGAGGACGGCCGTGGTCGGTGCCGGAGCGCCGATGAGGGCGTCGAACGTCGGGGGAGCCGTCGCGGCGGGCGGGACGACCCGGGCCTGCTGTCGTGCGAAGCGTGCGGGGGTGCGGTACCCGATCGGGCCGACGGGCTCGGGTTCTCCGCCCTCGACGACGACGTGCTCGAGGCCGGGCACCGAGAACCGCGGTTGGCCCGCTGCGGGCACGACGGGGACCGTCGGCGCTGGCGGCGTGGTCGGCGCCGACGCGGACCAGGCAGTGGTGTCGGCGTGCGGGCCCGGCGCACCGAGCGTGGCGAGGTCGACCCCAGCGGACGGCGAGAGCGCCTCGGGGGCGGCGAGCGTGCCCACCTGCGGCGTGTACCAGTTGGCGGGATCACGGGGTGGGTCGGCGACGACGGGACCGAGCGGCGGGTGCTGGACCTCCGGGGCGACGGGGGGAGCACCGGCGGGCCGGCTCCCGCCGGCGTGGGTCCCGGCGACGGGAGGCACGGGCAACGCCATCCCCGCGGCCGCAGCGGCGTCGCGGCGTCCGGAGGAGGCGCGCTGGCCGGCACCGTGGCGGCCGACGGCCGGGCTGCCCGCGGCGGCGGTGGTGACGGTCACACCACTGCCGCCGACGCCGACCGCGGACGCGCCGAGAACGGGTGCGCCGGAGAGTGGAGCGAAGGGGATCGTGTCGACGTTCGGGGACGTCGGGGCCGGCGGCAACAGCTCCTGCGCCGGCGGGTAGTCGGGGGCGACCGCGTTCGGGTCCAGGACCGGCGGGGCGGTGGTGTGGTGCGCCTCCAGGTCGACGGCGGGGACTGTGCCGGCGGGGACTGCGCTGGCGGCGGGGAATGTGCCGGCGGGGACTGCGCTGGCGGCGGGGACTGTGCCGGCGGGGACCGTGCCGATCCCGGGGACCGCGCCAGCGCTCGCCGGGGCCGGCGCGGCTTCCGCAGGACGGGCGTCCTCCGGCGGAGCGGTGACCCATGCGGGTACCGCCCGGCGGGGTCGCTCGGACTCGGGCATGCGATGAGACGCCACGGCCGCTGTTCCTCTCCCTGGATTGATCCATCGTCTGTTCTACTCGGGAGGAACAGCGGCCGAGAGCCCCAGTCAGAGGGGGTCGAGCGCGCGGTGCGTCGACGTCACATGTCGCGGTAGCGCTTCGCGCTCGCGAGTGCCTCGCGGAGCTCGTCGGCGTTCATGCGCGGGCCGTAGCCCGGGGTGTCGCGCTGGATGCGCCATCCCTCGGCGAGCGGGCCGGCGTCGACGGTGTCGAAGCCGAACTCGTCGATCAGGTCGGCGACGGTGTGCTTGGCGGCGTCGTCGTCACCAGCGATGACGAGGGCGCGACGGTCCGGTGTGCCGGCGGGGGTGGCGTGCTCGGTGAGGTGGTCCGCGCCGATGTGGTTGAAGGCCTTGACGACGCGCGCACCGACGAGGTGGTCCTGCAGCATCTCGGCCGTGGTGGTGGTCTCCTCGTCGAGTGCCGCGATCTGGCCGTCGCGCTGCGGGTAGTAGTTGTCCGTGTCGATGACGACCTTGCCGACGAGCGGCGCGACGGGGATCGTCTCGATCGCGCCGAGCGGCACGGTGACGACGACGACCTCGCCCCGGGTGGCGGCGTCCTCGCGGGTGCCGGCGGTGGCGTGCTCGCCGAGCTCGCTGACGAGGTCGGTCAGGGTCTCCGGCCCGCGCGAGTTCGCGATCACGACCTGGTGGCCGTGCTGCACGGCCAGGCGTGCGAGCTGGGATCCGATGTTGCCTGCTCCGATGATTCCGATGGTGGTCATGCTCCGTGCAACACGGTGACCCGGTGGTCATTCCGTCGGTGTGCTCCGCCGCGCGTGTCCGGCGTTCCCCGGAGTGCGGTGACACCGGACCCTGAGCGGCGGTGCAGGATGGCGGCATGACACACGAGTTCCGGAACGAGGCCGACCGAGACCGGTACGCCATGTACGTCGACGGGACCCTCGTGAGCGTGCTGGACTACCGCGTCAACGGTGACGCGATCGCCTTCCCGCACACGTACACGGTGCCCGCGCACCGCGGTCACGGGTACGCGGGTGAGCTCGTGGAGCACGCCGTGTCCGACGTCGAGACGACGTCGACGAAGCGCATCGTCCCGATGTGCTGGTTCGTCAGCCAGTGGTTCGACGAGCACCCCGACAAGAACGACCTCCTCAGCCGCGGCGTCGCGGACTGACCCCACCGAGAGACCCGCCATGCCCCGCATCGTCCCCTTCCTCTGGTTCGACGACCAGGCCCAGCACGCCACCGAGTACTACACGGAGCTGTTCCCCGACTCGCGCATCGACGGGATCGGGCGCGCGCCGGACGGGTCCGTGCTCGTGGTCGAGTTCACCCTGATGGGGCAGCCGTACCGGGCGATGAACGGCGGCCCCGGGCACCCGTTCACCGACGCGCTCTCGCTGCAGGTCGACGTGGACACGCAGGAGGAGCTCGACCGCATCTGGGACGCCCTGATCGCCGAGGGCGGGCACCCGGTCGCATGCGGCTGGTTGGTCGACCGCTGGGGCTTGTCGTGGCAGGTCACCCCGTCCATGATGGGCGAGTTGATGGCGGCCGGCGGCGACCACACGGCTGCCGGCCGGGTGTACGAGGCGATGCGGGGCATGGTCAAGCTCGACATCGCCGCACTCCGGGCCGCGGGCGCTCCGGCCTGAGCCCCGACCATGGGCAGGTGGTGCGACGACGGTCACATGTCCCCTCTTCGGTGGACCCCCGGTTATCGTTGGTCGACACCGTCGGCGGAGGGACCCGCGTCAGCGATGCGGGGACCGTCGCGCAGCACCGCGCCCTGACCAGGGGCGACCGACCTCCGGCCGACGCCGGACGACAGACTGGAACACCATGGCCGACCCGAGGGGCCCCGGGATCCGCGAAGCGGACATCGGACGGGCGTACACCGAGCTCTCCCGCATCACCCGCCGCGCGAGCGTCCGTGCGCGCGGCACCGACGACGTGCTCAGCATCGTGGACCAGTCGCTCGTCGACTTCGTCGTGCAGCACCCGGGGTGCATGGCGATCGACATCGCCCGCTACCTGCGCCTGAACCGGTCGACGATCTCCCGGCAGCTGTCGGGTCTGCTCGTCGCGGGCCTCGTCCGCACGGTCGACGGCGGTTCCGGCAACGCCAAGCCGCTCGAGGCGACCGACGCCGGCCGCCTCGCGCTCGCCCGGTCCGTGCAACTGCACCGGGACGCCCTGGTCGAACGCCTGGCCGACTGGTCCGACGACGACGTTGCCCTGCTCGCGGGCATGCTCGAACGACTCGGCGCCGCGGACGAGGTCGCTCTGCCGATGCCGGCCCGCGCACCCGACGAGTGACGGCGACGCCGTGAGCACCTCGCTCGTCCTGCTGTCCGACACCCACCTGCCCAAGCGGGCGAAGGACCTCCCGCCCGAGCTCTGGGCGGACATCGACGCCGCCGACCTGGTCGTGCACGCCGGTGACTGGGTGGACCTGGCGACCGTCGACCTGCTCGAGACCCGAGCCCGCGAGCTGCTGGCGGTCCGTGGCAACAACGACCTCGGCTTCGAGGAGCGCCTGCCCCTGGTCGCCGCCCGTCGCGTCGAGTCGTTGCGGTTCGCGGTCGTGCACGAGACCGGGGCGGCGACCGGTCGCGAGCGTCGAGCCCAGACGGACCACCCGGACGTCGACGTGCTGGTGTTCGGGCACTCGCACATCCCGTGGGACTCCACCGCGCCGAACGGGATGCGCCTGCTCAACCCCGGCTCACCGACGGACCGCCGCCGGCAGCCCGACCACACCTGGATGCGCTGCGAGGTCGACGGATCGGACCTCCGGGTCACCCTGGTCCGCCGCGCCCCCGGCGCGGACGGCATCCGACTGGTCGCCTCGCCGGGAGGGTCCTGACCCGGCCGCTCGACCACTCGACCGGGAGGCCCGCCCCACCTCCGTCAGACCGACTCGCCCGGCTGTTCTGGCTGGCCCGGCTGTCCTGGCTGGCCCAGCTGTTCCGGCATCCGGAAGAAGGCGAGCTCCTGCGCCACCGACTGCCGGAAGGCGCGCGCCATCCGCCCGCGCAGCGCGGGGTCGGCCCGCCCGGCGAGCTCCTCGACGAGCTCCGTGGCCCGCGCGCTCGACGCTGCGAACCCGGGGTCCCCGTAGGCCGTGATCCAGTCCGCGAACGGGTGCCCGACCGGTGCCGTGCCGAGCCGTTCCCCGACCCAGGCGTAGACCCGGAAGCACGGGAGCACCGCCGCAGCGAGCACCGCGACGTCCCCGGAGTCGGCGCTCTGCCGTGCCGCGTCGGCGAGGTGCGCGATGTACCCGGCGCACACGGGGTGCACGGGGTCGTCGGCGTGGGACCCGGCGAGTCGACGGTGGTGCAGGTCGCGGGCCTCCGCGGCGCAGCCCTCGCTGGCGGTCGTCCAGAACGCGGCGGCGTCCCCGGTCGACCCGGCGGCGACCGCGGCGAGGTGCTGCTCGTACGCCCGGAGGTAGTGCACGTCCTGCGCCAGGTAGCCGGCGAAGACCTCGGGGTCGAGGGTGCCGTCGGCCAGGCCCCGGAGGAACCGGCAGTCCAGCGTCTCGTCGAGCACCTCGGCCGCATCGGTCCACCAGGCCTCGGTCAGCCGGGGTGTCGGGAGTGCCGAGCGCACGAGAGCGTTGTGGTCGATCGGTCCGTGGCCCTGTCCGACCCGCAGGGCATCGGCGCCGCGGAGGGCCGCGGTCAGCCAGGTCTTGGCCGCCCCGACCGCCAGCTCCCAGTCGCCGTGCCGGGCGACGAGCGTGGCGACCGCACTCGACAGCGAGCACCCGGTGCCGTGGGTGTTCGTCGTCGCGACCCGCGGCCCGCGGAAGACCCGGACGCTGCCGTCGGGGGAGACCAGTGCGTCGTCCGAGGACGGACCGTCGTCGTGACCGCCCTTCGCGAGCACCCGGACGTCCCACCGTCGGGCGACGGCGCGAGCGGCCTCGATCCCCTCGGTCGTCCGGGCATCGGCGAGCTGGGCGAGGACCCGGAGCTCGTCCCGGTTCGGGGTGACCAGGTCGGCCAGGGCGAACAGCTCGGTCATGGCCGACTCCGCATCCGCGTCGAGCAGGCGGTCGCCGCTCGTCGCCACCATCACCGGGTCGACGACCACCCACGCCGGTCGGTGCTCGCGGAGCCAGTCGACGACGACCCGCACCACCGCGGCCGTGCCGAGCATGCCGGTCTTCACCGCGTCCACGGTGACGTCGTCCGACACCGCGTCGAGCTGCTGCCGGAGGAACGCGGCGTCGGGGACGAGCACCGACCGGACCCCGAGCGTGTTCTGCGCGACCAGGGCCGTGACGACCGCCATGCCGTACCCGTCCTGGGCCGCGATCGACTTGAGGTCCGCCTGCACCCCGGCACCGCCCGTCGGATCGGTGCCGGCGATGCTCAGCACCCGCGGCAGCGGGGACACCGCTCTGCGCGTCTGACCGCTCACCGTGCCGCTCCGTCCCATGCGGCCACGAACGCCGCAGCGGCAGCGCCCGGATCGGGTGCCGCGCAGATCCCCGACACGACGGCGACCCCCGCAGCGCCGGCCTGCCGGAGCGGCCCCACGTCGTCCAGCGTCACCCCGCCGATGCCCACGCACGGCACCGTCGTCATGGCCGCGAGCCGCCCGAACCCGGCGACCCCGAGCGCCGGCGGGTGGTCCGGCTTCGTGTTCGTCGGGTGCACCACGCCGACCCCGAGCAGGTCCACCGAACCCGTGGGCATCGTCGCGACCTCCACCAGGTGCCGTGTCGTGTTCGCCGTCAAACCGACGTGGGCATCCGGGCCGAGCAGCGCACGAGCGGCGCTCGCCGGGACGTCCGACTGGCCGAGGTGCACGCCGGCGACCCGGTGCCCGGCATGCCGAGCGGCCAGGGCGACGTCGAGCCGGTCGTCCACGACCACCAGGGCCCGGTCGCCCACGGCGTCGGCCACCGCGGTCGTCAGCGCCAGGAGGTCCCGCGCCGACGCGGTCTTGTCACGCACCTGCACGATCCGGAGTCCCGCGCCCACCGCTGCCCGGACCACGCCGAGCACCCCGTGCCCGTGCCGAGCAGCCAGGGCGCTGTCGGTCACCAGGTAGACCCCGAATCCGTCCCTGCCGGGCATCAGGCGGCACCGCCGACGGAGTCACCGGGGACCGCAGCCGACGTGTCGGCGGTGATCCGGGCCTCCCGGACGACGTCCTCCGGCGTCAGTGCGGCGAGTCGGTCGAGGAACAGCGGCTGGAAGGTACCGGGGCCGCCGGCCTTCCGCGCCGCCAGCTCGGCCGCGATCGTGTGCACCGCCGTCGCCGCGACGGCCGCGTCGAGCGGACGTCCCGGAGCCACCGCGGCGAACGCCGCGACGACCGCGCCGAGGGCGCACCCACCGCCGGTGATCCGGGTGAGGAGTTCCGTCCCGTTCGCCACGCGCACCAGCCCCGTCGGCGCCACCAGCAGGTCGACCGGCCCGGACACCGCGACGGCCCCGACCGTCTCGTCCCGGACGGCGGTCAGCGCAGCGTCGCGGGCGTCCTCCGTCCCGACGATGCTGTCGACCCCGCGACCGCCGGCCGACACGCCGAGGACCGCGAGCACCTCCGACGCGTTCCCCCGGAGGACCGTCGGCCGGAGCGCGAGCAGGTCCCGCGCCAGGGCGGTCCGGACCGGCAACGACCCGACGGCCACCGGGTCGAGGACCCACGGCGTCCCCGCGACCACCGCGGCGGCGGCGGCCTCGATCGACGCGGTCAGCGGTTCGGCGTGCGGGGTGCCGGTGTTGACGAGCAGCCCGTCCGCGACGCCGGCGAACGGCCCCGCCTCGGTCGGCACGTCGACCATCGCGGCCGACGCCCCCAGCGCGAGCAGCACGTTCGCGGTGACGTTCTGCACCACCGTGTTCGTGATGCACTGCACCAGCGGCGCCCGCGTGCGGACGGCCTCCAGCAGTTCGGCGGTGCGGTGGGCCCAGTCAGTCGTGGGCGCAGCGTTCTCCATGGACGATCCCTTCGCGAGTACGAGCTCGAGCAGGTTCGACGGGTGTGATCTCAGCCGCTCGGATGCGGCACCCCGTGTCTCGGACGACACCGTACACGCATCCCCGCCGTCGTCCCGGGTCACCCGACGGACGTTTGTGGAAGGGTGGAGACGTGGACGACGAACGACGGACCGCGACCCCGGCAGGACCGCCGCCCGGACCCCCCTCCGGCCCCCGCGACCCCGGCGACGCCTGGGCCCACGGCGAGGACGGCACGAAGGCCTGGGGCCGCTTCGGCGCCGCCGGCCTGCTCGTCGACGACGGACACGGCCGCGTCCTCCTGCAGCACCGCGTCGAGTGGAGCCACCACGGCGACACCTGGGGCATCCCCGGCGGGGCACGCCACCAGCACGAGGACCCCGTCACCGCCGCCCTCCGCGAGTCAGCCGAGGAAGCCGGTGTCCCCGACGACGCCGTGGACCTCCGTCACACCGCCGTCCTCGACCTCGGCTTCTGGACGTACACGACCGTCGTGGGGCGGGCCTCCCGACCATTCGAACCGGTGATGGCCGACCGCGAGAGCCTCGCCCTGTCCTGGGTGCCCGTCGCCGACGTCGAGTCCCTCGACCTGCACCCCGGGTTCGGCCGGTCCTGGGCCGCCCTCCGCGCCACGCTCGACCGCACCCCGCACGTCGTCGTCGACGCCGCCAACGTCGTCGGCAGCGTGCCGGACGGCTGGTGGAAGGACCGCGCCGGCGCCGCCGCCCGACTCGTCGAGCAGGTCCGCGCGCTCGCCGCAGTCGGCGTCCCCGCGTCCGTGCTCGACCTGCCGTCGACCGCCTGGTGGCCCCGGTGGACCGTCGTGCTCGAGGGGGAGGCCCGCAGTGCCACCACGGACCCGGCACCGTCCGCCCCGCGGCCCGGTCTCCCACCGGTGACGATCGAGCGGGCGGCGGCGTCCGGTGACGACGCGGTCGTCGCCGTGGTCGAGTCCGCCGTCGCAGCCGGCGACGCCCCCGTCGTCGTCGTGACCGCTGACCGTGAACTGCGGGACCGGGTACAGGCGCTGGGCGCCGCCGTGCGGGGCCCGGGCTGGCTGCGGGAGCTGCTGCCCGACTGAGTCCGGCCTGCGCCTGCCGGAGTTGCTCGTGGCGCGCCGATCGGATGGTCGCCCGGCGACCCGCCCGAGGGCGGGCTCCGGCCACTACAGTGGCGAGCACGTCGACGACGACGCTCAGGAGGTTCCCCATGGAACGGATCACCAAGGCCGACGACCGGGTGCACCGGCCTGCCGGGCCGTGGACCCCCACCGTGCACCGCTTGCTGACACACCTGCACGAGCGGGGCTTCGTCGCGGCCCCCGCCCCGATCTCCCTCGGCGAGCAACTCGAGACCGTGACGTTCGTGCCGGGCGAGGCGGGCGAGTACCCCTGGACCGCCGACGTCGCGAGCGAGGCCGCCCTCGTCACCACCGCACGCCTGCTCCGGCAGCTCCACGACGCCGCCGCCTCGTTCCCGCGCGACGACACGACCGACGTGTGGTCGCAGGCCGGGCGTCTGCCGGTCGAGACGATCGTGCACGGCGACTTCGCCCCGTACAACGTCGTCTACGACGGCATCGCGGCGGTCGGCGTGATCGACTTCGACACCGCGCACCCGGGCCCGCGCGTGTGGGACGTCGCGAGTGCCGTCTACCGGTTCGCCCCGTTCACCAGCAGCGCCGACGAGGGGGCACCCGTGCCCGAGTTCGCCGACCGGCTGACCCGCGCCGCCGAGTTCTGCCGCGCCTACGGCCTGGACACCCGCTCGCGGAGCGTGCTCGTCGAGACGATGACGGGGAGCCTGGTGTCCCTCGTCACGACCATCGAGACCGAGGCCGCCGCCGGCAACCCGAAGTTCGTCAGCGACCTGGCGCACGGCCACGCGGAGCTCTACCGCGCCGACGTCGCCTGGCTCGAGGAGCACACGGACGCGATCACGGCCGCCCTGGTCTGACGCGGTCGGTCCGAGCCGGGAACGGCGCCACCGCTCAGCGCCCGCCCAGCCCGCTCGCGGCGGACACCGACCCGGCGTCGGGTAGCGTTCCTCCGGCCATGACCGACAGCCCGGCCGACGCCACCCCGTACGAAGTCCTCGGCGTCCCCGCGACCGCCGACGACGAGACCCTGCGCCGCGCCTACCGCCGCGCGGCCCGCGAGAGCCACCCCGACCTGGGCGGCGACCCGCAGCGCTTCCGCCGGGTGCAGATCGCCTGGGAGCGGATCGGCACCCCCGCGGCTCGCCGCGCCTACGACACCGGTGCGGTCCACTCCGGCTCGTCCTCGCCGTCGTCGGCACCGTCCGGCTCGGCGGCCTGGAGGAGCGGATCCGGCCGTGACGACTACGCACCCCCGACAGCGCGTCGCGACTCCCGCCCGCGGGCCCGGTCCCACGGGCACCCCGGCGGCCGGTCACGCGAGGTCTTCCTGGCCGCCGAACGCGAGTGGGTCGGACTCGGCGACCCGATCGAGGACCCCTACGACCCCGCCCTCGTCCGCTCGGCACCGCGGTCCGTCCGGCGGCTGCTCGGTGAGGCGCTGGCGGAAGAGGCGACCGCCGCGATCATCGCCGACATGGGCATCGGCGTCACGGTGTGGCACGACCTGGACGCCGGCACCGAGGGCAAGCTCGACCACGCCGTCCTGACCCCGACCGGGCTCTGGGCCGTCGAGTCGATCGACTGGGGTGGCCCGGTCGCGGTCGAGCACGGTGAGGTCGTCGGTGAGACCCTCGAGCCCGGGGAGCGCCCGGTCAAGGAGCTCGTCCGCGCGGCCCGAGCCGTGCAGAAGCAGACCCGCGTGCGCTTCACCGGGCGGCTGCTCGTCGTGCCGGACTCCGCGGTGGACGAGGACGTCGAACTCATCGGAACGCCCCGGAAGCCGACGGCGCTCATCGTCCGACGGGGTGCACTCGTGCAGGTGCTCGCCGGCAACTGGTCGCCGGACGGCTCGGTCGACGTCTTCGCGATCCGGGACCGCCTGCAGCAGACCGTCCGGTTCGTCTGATCCGTCGGAGCACCTGGTCGTCGGCGTACCTGGCCGGTCGGGCCGGTCAGTACCCGCGGAGCTTCTCGAGGTCGCGGCGCTCCCGCTTGCTCGGCCGCCCGGCGCCTCGTTCGCGGATCGGGACGAAGCCGGCCTCCTCGCGGGGGAGGCGGGGCGGGGTGTTGTCCTCGAGGTGCTTCGCCGCCTCGGCCGCGCTCACCCGCTTGAGGATGATGCTCTTCACGACGACGATCCGGTCGAACCCGGCCTGCCGGACGCGGACCTCGTCGCCGGGTCCGACGGGCTGGGACGGCTTCGCCCGCTCGCCGTTGACCTTCACGTGGCCCGCCTTGCACGCCGTCGTCGCAGCGGACCGGGTCTTGGTGATCCGGACCGCCCAGATCCAGCTGTCCACCCGGGCCTTGTCCATCCGGCCACCCTAGCCGTGGCGGTCGGGCGGACCCCGGGCCGTACCCTCGAGGCATGTCCGACGCCCGACCCGACCTCGACGGTGCACCGGCCGCCGCCTCGTCGCAGGCCGACATCGCGCGTGCCCGGGCCCTCGCCGCGCTGGACGCCGCAGCGCTCGGCGACCGGTTGGTCGTCCGCGCGCACGACGGGGACGGTGCCCGTGACGCCCTGGGCGAGCTGACGGGACGCACCACCGAGACGGTGACCATCGTCACCCGTCGCGGTCCGGTCACGGTCCGACGTACCGATGTCGTCGCCGCGAAGCCCGTCCCACCGCCACCACCGCCGCGCCCCCGCCGGACGACCGGGTGATCCGCGCCACCCCGGCGAGCCGCTGAGCGCAGGCCACGGGCGCGCACGTAGCCTCGCAGCATGCTCGTCCCCGACCCACCCGCCGCCGCTGCCGGGCAGACCGAGGACCGCACCGCCCGTGTCCGCTTCGTCCGTCCGACCGGCTGGCGCACCGAGGAGCCAGCCGGTGCCGACCTCCGCGTCCGGGGCGACGACGTCGTCCTCACCGTCCGCTCCCGCCCGAGCGACCGGGCGATCGGCGACGAGAACGCCTCGCTGCTCGAACGGCTGCCGGGCTCGGTCGACGGGCTGCTCCTCGTGGGCTGCGACGTCTGGACCACCGCCGGCGCGCCCGCGCGTCTGGTCGAGTACGTCCGCCCCGATGAGGAGGGTGACGTCGCCGGCGCGCACCTGCTCCTGGTCACGGGCCGCCACCGCGTCGACCTGACGGTCGAGCGGCCACTCGCACGGATGACCGCGACGGATGACACCGTCTTCGCCGTCCTCGACTCCGTCCGGGTCCTCGACCGGGTCACCGCCAGTGAGTCCCGCACCCTCGAGTCCCTGCCCGTCCTGCTCGCCGGCTCCACCCTCACCGGCCCGTCCCTCGGTGCCGAGGCCGTCTCGACCCTGCAGAACCTCGCCGGGCGGCGCTGGAACCCCGCCCTCCTCCGCACCGACGGCGGCCGCGAACTCGTCGCCGCCGACCTGGTCGGCCGATTCGGCACGGTCCCGCCCGAGACGGCGACCGTCCTCGCCCCCTGGGCCGAGGGGGTGCAGCCGACCACGCTGGACCAGCACGACGACGACGGGCGGGTGACGCGCCTCCAGGCCTGGTCCGGCACAGTCGTCGACACCGGAGCGGACGGCCGGTCCGTGGTCGCGTCCGTCCCACCGGAACGGGTGGTCGGACTGCTGGCCGGGAGGCTCGGCATCCGCCCGACGTGGACCTGGCCGTTCCGCACCGCGGTCCTGCCCGGCGACCTGCTCGACCGACGTCTGGCCGGTGGCCCGTCCGCCCCCGACCTGCCGCGCGCCGTCGCGTCGGCCGACCCGACCCTGGCCGCGTTCTGGTCGGCCCCGTGGACGGTGTCGGCGCTGCTGCGCCCGGGGCGACCCCGGCCGCTCGTCGTCGTCTCCGCGGCCGGGATCGGCTTCGCCCGCGTGGGACGGACCGAGGGCGGGACGACGGCGTTCACGGCCGAGGCGTCGGCGAACGTCCACCGGACCCTCGTCCGCGCGCTGCTCGGCTGACGGGCTCGTCCCGACCAGGCCGCACAGCACGATGCCCACACCGGGAGGCGCGGGCATCGTGCGGTGGGGACGAGGCGACGGCCTCGTGCCCTCAGGCGGCGGGGCCGGCCGTCAGGGTGACGGTCGCGGTCGTCGCGGTGCCGTCGCTCGTCGTGTAGCCGACCGAGACCCGGTCGCCGACGTCGTGCCCGCTGATGAGCTTCGTCAGCTGGTCCGAGCTCGTGACCGCGGTGCCGTCGACACTCGTGATCGTGTCGCCCGCAGCCAGGCCGGCGCTCGCGGCCCCGGAGCCCTCGACGGTGCCGGCGATCGGCACGCCGCTGGTCGTCCCGGTCGCGGTGCTGCTGATCTGCACACCGAGGAACGCCGGCAGGCCGATCGTGATCGTGCCCGAGGAGTCGCCCGCCAGGATCTTGTCCGCGATCGACTTCGCCGTGCTGATCGGGATCGCGAACCCGGTGACGTCGGCGGTCCCGGAGGACGCTGCGGTCGCCATGCCGACGACCTCGCCCTCACTGTCCAGGACCGGCCCGCCGGAGTCGCCTGAGACGACCTGTGCGGCGAGCTGCAGGAGCCCGGTCAGGGACTCGGTCCCGGTGCCCGACTCGCTCTGCACCTGGATGTCCTGGTCGGTGGCGGTCACGGTCCCCTCGGCGGCCACCAGGTCACCGGTGCCCTCGGCGTTGCCGACGTCGGTGATCGCGTCACCGGTCGAGGCGCCGCCGTCGTCGTCGAGGGTGACGGTGGACAGCCCGGAGGCGTCGCGCAACTTGAGGACCGCGACGTCGTTCGTCGCGTCCGCCCCGACGACGTCGGCGGTGTACTGCTCGCCGGTCGTCTCGTCGGTGACCCGGATCGACGTGGCGCCCTGGATGACGTGGTTGTTCGTCAGGACGGTGCCGTCTGAGGTCAGGACCATGCCGGTGCCGGCGGCCTGCTGGGACTGGTCGTAGCCGATCACGGTGTCGATCGTCACGACGCCCTTCTTCTGCGCGGCGGTCGCCGGGGTGGCTGCGGACTCGGACGTGCTGCCGGTGCTGCCGGTGCCGTCCGTGCCCGAGCCGTCGGTCCCCTGGCCGGGGACGGTGAAGCCGTTCGTGCCGCTGCCGTCACCCGGGGTCGTGCCGTTCTCCGGAGTCGTGGTGGTGCCCTGGGAGGAACTGCCCTGGGTCTGGCTGGACGTCGTCGTGGTGTGCACCGACGACAGCCCGAGCGCGGTGCCACCGGCAGCGCCGACGATCGCGAGCGCCGTGATGCCCGAGCCGATCACCAGTGCCAGCTTCCGGGAGCGCCGGTTCGTGCCGGGTGCCGTGCCGAACGCCCCGGTCCAGCCATGCGGCGCCACCGGGTCCGCTGCGCCGTGCTGCGCGCCCCCGTACTGCCCGGCGTACTGCCCGCCGTGCTGTTGCGTCCCACCCAGCGCCGGGCTGCCGACGAGGTACGGGCCACGGCCGTCGGGGGAGTAGGCGTACGGACCGGAGCCGTCGGGCCCGTACAGGTACGGACCGGAGCCGTCGAAGGCGAAGGCTGAGCGGAGGGCCGACCGGTCCGCGTGCGGCGGCTCCCACGACGCCGGCTGCTCCCACGACGCAGGCTGCTCCTGCTGCGGGGTGTGCTCCGGCTGCTGGACGTGCCCCGGCTCGCGACGCTCGTCGTCCGGGGTGGGGTTCGGGGTCTCGTTCATCGGTGCTCTCCGGTCGTTCCTCGCGGCCCCGTCGGCCGCCGATGGATGTCAGTACAGGCCTCGATCCCATGACGACCCCATGAACCGACCATGGTGCTGCCGAGCAGCTGCTCGACGGTTGCCAACAGTGGCACCGCGGCCCCGCGGACCCGCCGCGGGAGGGCCATCCGTTAGGCTCGCCTCACTTCCCATGCGATCCCGATCCGTCGCGCCTCCCGCGCCCGCTCCCGTGTCCCGGCTGGTGCTCGCCACCGTCCTCGCGGTCGTGGTGCTCGCGCTCGCCTGCGCGCTGAGCGTCGCCGTCGGGTCGCGTCCGATCCCGCTCGGTGTCGTCGTCGACACGCTCCTCCACCCGGGGCGACACGACGAGATCGGACTCATCGTGCTCGGCAACCGCGTGCCCCGAACCGTCGTCGGGCTGCTCGCCGGCGCTGCCCTCGGCGTCGCCGGGGCCGTCATGCAGGGGATCACCCGCAACCCGCTCGCCGACCCGAGCATCCTCGGCGTCAACGCCGGCGCCGCGCTCGCGGTCGTCGTCGGCATCGCGGTGTTCGGCATCAGCGGCACCGCCACCTACCTGCCCTTCGCGTTCGCCGGGGCTGCTCTGGCCGCACTGCTCGTGTACGGCATCGCGGCCGTCGCCCGCGGTGGGCTGACCCCGGTCGGGCTCGCCCTGTCCGGAGCCGTCACCGCCGCCGCGCTCTCGTCGGTCACGACCGCGGTGCTCGTCACCAACGCCAGCCTGCTCGACCAGCTCCGCTTCTGGCAGGTCGGGGCCCTCGCCGGCGGGGACCTCGGCACGGCCGGCGTCGTCGTGACGCCGGTCGTCGTGGGGCTCGTCATCGCCGTCGGTCTCGGACGCTCGCTCAACACCCTGGCGCTCGGTGACGAGCTCGCGGCGTCGCTCGGACAGCGCGTCGTGCTCGTCCGGGCTGTCGGCGCCGTCGTCACCGTGCTCCTCGCCGGTTCCGCGGTCGCCGCCGCCGGACCCATCGCCTTCGTCGGGCTCGCCGTGCCGCACGCCGTCCGCCGACTGTCCGGGCCCGACCACCGCTGGACGATCCTCCTGTCCGCCGTCGTCGCCCCCGCGCTCCTGCTCGTCGCCGACGTCATCGGCCGGGTCGTCGCGTACCCGGGGGAGCTGCAGGTCGGCATCGTCACCGCGCTCATCGGCGCCCCGGTCTTCATCGCACTCGTCCGGTCCCGGGCGGTGCGAGGACTGTGAGCGGCACCGTGGCGAACCGTCGGCGGGGCACGCTCCGCCGGGAGCTCGTCGTCCTCGTCGGCGCCGTGGCCGCGCTCGTCGTCCTCGTCCTGGTCGGACTCGGCGTCGGCGACATCCCGCTCTCGCCCGCGCAGGTCCTCGGCGCCCTCGTCGGGCACGGCGACACGATCTCGGACTTCGTGCTCGGGCAACTCCGTGGGCCGCGCGTCCTGGCGGCCGTCCTCGTCGGGGCCAGTCTCGGTGCGGCGGGGGCGATCGTGCAGAGCGTCGTCCGCAACCCGATCGCCAGCCCGGACATCATCGGCATCACCGCCGGGGCCAGCGCCTCCGGCCTCGTGGCGATCGTCCTGTTCGGTGCCTCCGGCGTGCTGCTCTTCGGTGTGGTGCTCGTCGGCGCGGTCGCCGTCGCGGTGCTCATCGCCGCGTTGGCCTGGCGGCGGGGGATCACCGGCAACCGCGTCGTCCTCGTCGGCGTCGGCGTCGGCGCGATGGCCATCAGCGTGACCGGCTGGTTGCTCACCAGTGGCAGCGTCCAGCAGGCCGGAACTGCGCTCCTGTGGCTCTCCGGCAGCCTCAACGCCGTCGACCGCACCGTCGTCGGCGCGCTCCTGGTCGGCTTCATCGTGCTCATGGCGCTCGCCCTCGTGCAGTCGCCGCGGCTCGCGGTGCTGACACTCGGGGACGACGTCGCGGCCTCCCTCGGACTCCGACCGGACCGGGCGAAGGTGCTGCTCCTGCTCACCGCGGTGCTCCTCACCGCCGGTGCCGTCGCCACCGCCGGACCGGTCTCGTTCGTCGCGCTGATGGCGGCACCCATCGCCCGGCGGCTCGTCGGCGGCGGGCGCATCGCCCTCGGCCCGGCCGCGGCCGTCGGTGCCGTCGTCACCCTCGGGTCCGACCTGGTGGCGCAGTTCGCGCTGCCGGGCGTGACCCTGCCGGTCGGTGTGGTCACCGGACTCGTCGGAGCGCCCTACCTGCTCTGGTTGCTCGCCCGCGGGCGCTGAAGCCCGCCCACCGCCGGGCGGGGGCGGGTGACCGACGTGCACCGCGCCTCCAGGTCGTCTCCAGGCGTCGGTCGGACTCGCCGCGCCACCCCCGGACGCGGGGTCGATGCGGGTCCGCGCGCAGGCTTGCGGGATCCCGCACGAGGTGCCCGGAACCCCCCGTCCGAGGGTCCGCACCTCGACAGCCGTCGCCGTACCGTCATCGGCGACCACCGGACTCCCGACAGCGCCCACACCCGACGGCTGCTGGTCCGGTACGAACGAAGGACAGCATGCCCGAACAGCTCGACGACGCCCCGATGCGCCGCCGCCAGTGGGGTGCCGAGCGGCGGACCCAGCCGCTCGACACGATCCACGCCCGCCCCTCCGACCGGAAGCTCGTCTCCGGCCGGGTCGCCATCATCCTGACGATCGCGTTCTGGCTGGCCTACGTCGTCTACACGGTGATCCGCCAGTTCCTGGACTCCGGCACCGAGAGCTTCCGGTTCACGACCGAGGCGATCTCGTACACCGTCGTCGTCACCTTCCTGACCTTCTCGGCCCTGATGCACCTGGTCGCCCGCCAGGGGGCACTCGAGCGTTTCGCCACCCACGTCCGCGTCCCGCGCGCCGAGCTCGACCGGCACTTCGCCGAGGGGCACGAGTCGCCGCTCACCGTCCTCGTGCCGAGCTACGCCGAGGAGCCCGAGGTCGTCGCGACCACGCTGTGGTCCGCCGCACTGCAGGAGTACCCGAACCTCCGCATCGTGCTGCTCGTCGACGACTCGCCGTTCCCGACCGACCCGGAGACCGCCGCGAAGCTCGAGCGCACCCGCGCCGTCGCCGACACCATCCAGAGGCAGCTCGCCGCGCCGTCCCGCCGGTTCCAGGAAGCCCTGCTCTCCGCCGAGGTCGAGGCCGCCAACGCCCCGCAGGCTTCCGTGGAGGCCGTGCGCACCCTGGTCGCGCACCACCGCTGGGCAGACGCCTGGCTCCGCCGCCACGCCCGCGAGCACGGCGTCGCCGACCACGTCGACCACTTCTTCACCGACCAGGTCCTCGTCGGCCTGGCGGACGAGTTCCGCCTGACGGCCGAGGCGCTCGACGCCGCGATCATCGACGCCGGGGACGCCGAGTCCACCGACGTCACCTCGGCCCGCGCGGTCGAGCTGCAGCGTCGCCTGGCCTGGACCTTCACCGCCGAGCTCACCACCTTCGAGCGGAAGCGCTCCGCGAACCTCTCGCACGAGGCGAACAAGGCGATGAACCTGAACTCGTACATCGGCCTGCTCGGCAGCGCCTACCGCCACGAGGAGACCGCGTCCGGCACCGTCCTGCGCACCGTCACCGACCCGGCCGACGCCGACCTGGTCGTGCCCGCGTCCGACTACGTGCTGACGCTCGACGCCGACTCGGTGCTGCTCCGCGACTACTGCCTCCGCCTGGTCCACTTCCTCGAGCAGCCGGAGAACGAGCGCGTCGCCGTCACCCAGACGCCGTACTCGTCCTTCCGCGGTGCCGCGACCCGCATCGAGCGCCTCGCCGGTGCGACGACCGACATCCAGCACATCCTGCACCAGGGCATGTCGAAGTACGGCGCCACCTTCTGGGTCGGCGCGAACGCGGTCATCCGCACCCGGGCGCTCCGCGACATCGAGGAGACCGAGACCGTCGGCGGCTTCGAGGTGAAGCGGTACGTGCAGGACCGCACCGTCATCGAGGACACCGAGTCGAGCGTCGACCTGGGCATGCACGGCTGGACCCTCGTCAACTACCCGGAGCGCCTGTCCTACAGCGCCACCCCGCCGGACTTCGGCTCCCTGATCGTGCAGCGGCGACGCTGGGCGAACGGCGGCCTGCTCATCCTGCCGAAGTACATCCGCCAGGTGCGCGAGCGCCGGGCCCGCGGTGAGCGCGTCAGCGTGGTCGAGATGGCGCTCCGCGTCAACTACATGGCGTCGATCGCCTGGGGGTCGCTCGGCCTCATCTTCCTGCTGGCGTACCCGTACGACTCCCGACTGCTCAGCCCGATGGTGCTGCTCGCCGCCCTGCCGTACTTCTGGCTCTTCGCGAGCGACCTGCGCTACTGCGGGTACAAGCGGACCGACATCCTGCGCATCTACGGGTTCAACCTGATCCTCATGCCGGTGAACGTCGCCGGTGTGCTGAAGAGCGTGCAGCAGGCCCTCACCGCGAAGAAGATCCCGTTCGCCCGCACGCCCAAGGTCCGCGACCGGACGGCATCACCCGCGCTGTACGTCCTGGCTCCGTACGCGATGGTCGCGTTCTCGGTGTTCACGTTCGTGCGGGACTTCGGCGCGCAGAACTGGGGCAACGCGGTGTTCGCCGCGTTCAACGCCCTGCTCGCGATGTACGCGATCGTCGCCTACATCGGCCTGTGGAACTCCGTCGTCGACGTCTTCATCTGGGCGACGAAGTGGATGTTCTACGACCCGTCCGCCCGCGCCGCACGCCGCGCCGCCCGGAAGGACGAGCGCGCCTCCGCGAAGGCGGTCCGTCGCGGTCTCGTCCCGGAGGCGGCACCCGCCACCGAAGACTGGCGCTCCGTGCTCTACTTCGGCCAGCGCGGCACCACCATCCCCGAGCACCTGGGGACCGACCACCTCGGGACCGGCACCGCCGGCACCCGGCACGGCCTCACCGTGCAGCACGACGAGAAGACGGCGGCCTGACCATGAGCACCACACGACGACTCTCCCCGGTCCGGGTCGCCCTGGCCACCGTGGTCGCCCTCGCGGTCGCCGTCGGCGGGTACGCCGGCGTCGACCGGTGGCAGAGCGCCCAGGCATCCGAGACGGTGGAGCCCTGGTTCGCCGCCTACACGGACGTCACCGTCACCCCGACGTTCCCGTTCGAGGACGTCAAGTCCGCGAAGGGCCGCGACGTCATGCTGTCCTTCGTCGTCGCGGGCCACGACGAGGCCTGCACCCCGACCTGGGGCGCGGCCTACGGGCTCGAGGAAGCAGGGGACCAGCTCGACCTGGACCGCCGCATCGCTCGACTGGAGCAGCAGAAGGGCGCCGTCGGTGTCTCGTTCGGCGGTCTGGCCAACGACGAGCTCGCATCGACGTGCACGGACCAGCACAAGCTCGTGTCCGCCTACGGGAGCGTCGTCAAGCGGTACGACGTCTCCACAGTCGACTTCGACATCGAGAGCGACGACCTCACGAAGACGGCAGCCGGCAAGCGCCGGGCCCAGGCGGTCGCGGACCTGCAGGCGCAGCGTCGTCACGCCGGTCATCCGCTCGCCGTTTGGCTCACCCTGCCGGCAGCGCCCGGTGGCCTCACCGCCGACGGCACGAAGGCCGTCGCGCAGTTCCTCCACGCCGGGGTCGACCTGGCGGGCGTGAACGCGATGACGATGGACTACGGCGACGGCAAGGGCTCCAGCCAGAGCATGTACTCCGCGTCCGTCGAGACCCTGCAGCAGGTCCACCGCCAGCTCGGCATCCTCTACACCCGCGCCGGGACCCCGCTCGGCGACCGCACCCTCTGGCACAAGACCGGGGCGACGCCGATGATCGGGCAGAACGACGTGCCGGACGAGGCCGTCACGCTCGCCGACGCGACGAAGCTGAACGCCTGGGCACGGCAGCAGGGGCTCGGCCGGATGTCGATGTGGTCCCTCAACCGCGACACCACCTGCGGCTCGAACTACGTGAACCTGTCCACCGTGTCGAACTCGTGCTCGGGGGTCGACCAGGACGGCAAGCTGTTCGCCGACGTGCTCGGCAAGGGCTTCAGCGGCGGCATCGTCGCGGCGTCGGGCGACGTCACGAAGGCCGAGCCGTCCTCCACCACGCAGCCGTCCGACGACCCGTCGACCAGCCCCTACCCGGTGTGGGACAAGGAGTCGGCCTACCTCGAGGGCACGAAGACCGTCTGGCACCACAACGTCTACGAGGCCAAGTGGTGGACCTCCGGCGACCTGCCCGACGACGCCGTGCTCAGCTCGTACGAGACGCCGTGGCAGCTCGTCGGCCCGGTGCTGCCGGGTGAGAAGCCGGTCGCGCCCGTGAGCCTGCCGACCGGGACGTACCCGGCGTGGTCGGGCACCACGACCTACGACACCGGCGACCGGGTCCTGTTCGACGGCACGCCGTACCAGGCGAAGTGGTGGAACACCGGCGACAGCCCGGAGGCCTCGACCAGCGACCCCGACGGCTCGCCCTGGACCCGCCTCAAGGACTCCGAGGTCCAGGAGATCCTGCACGACGCGGGGTCCGGGAAGGTCGCCCGGGCAGGGTCCGCCGGTTGACGGACGGGAGGCTCCCCACCGGCCGGTGGGGAGCCTCCCGTGTCCCCTGGGGACGGGGCTCTCGCTGACGCGCTCGTTTCCGATACGCTGGGCGACCAAGAGGAGGAGGTCCACGATGCCAGATCCAGTGGTCCCGCAGCCGGGACGTCCGGAACAGCGGCTGGTCGACACCACGCTGACCTTCAGCATGGAGAACGCTGCGGCGCTCACGCCCGAGGCCGGAGTCACAGCGGAAGAACGCGACGCGATCTCGGCGCTGCCGTCGGGTTCGGCGTTGCTCGTCGTCCGTCGCGGCCCGAACGTCGGTGCGCGGTTCCTCCTCGACTCCGACGTCACGACGGCCGGCCGACACCCCGACGCGAGCATCTTCCTCGATGACGTGACGGTGTCGCGCAAGCACGCCGACTTCGTCCGTCGCGGGACGTCGTTCAGCGTGAAGGACCTCGGTTCCCTGAACGGGACGTACTTCGACGGTGTCCGCATCGACGAAGCACTGCTCGTCGACGGCTCCGAAGTCCAGGTCGGCAAGTTCCGGCTGACGTTCTACGCCTCCCGGGTCGACCTGGCGCGCCTGGCGAACGCGTAGTGGCACCCCGCTCCGCTGCGGCGCGGGCGGTGTCCCCGGCGCCGGACCTGCTCACGATCGGGCAGGTCCTCGCCCGCCTGAAGCCGGAGTTCCCCGACCTGTCGAGCTCCAAGCTGCGCTTCCTCGAGGAGCGCGAACTCGTCACGCCGGTGCGCACCCAGAGCGGCTACCGGAAGTTCTCGTCGACCGACGTCGACCGGCTGCGCATCGTGCTCGGGCTGCAGCGTGACCACTACCTGCCGCTCAAGGTCATCAAGGACTACCTGGCCGACCTCGACGCCGGACGCGAACCGACCCTCCCGGGTGGTGGCGACGTGCCGCGGCCGTCGATGCTCGGGCGCGAGCGCCGGTACTCCCGCGACGAACTGCAGCGTGCTGCCGGAGCGTCGCCGATGCTCGTGGGCGACGCGGTGTCCGCCTCGCTCATCCCGGCGTCCGACACCTACGGCGAGGACTCGGTCGGTGTGCTGAAGGCCCTCGTCGAGCTGCAGCGCTCCGGCATCGAGCCCCGGCACCTCCGCACCTTCCGCAGCACCGCTGAGCGCGAGGTCGGTCTCATCGAGTCCGCGCTCATGCCGGTGTCCCGTCGTGGTGACGCCACGTCCCGTGCGAAGGCGCTCGAACTCGCCCGGGAGATCGCCGGACACCTCGAGGTCATCCGCTCGTCACTCATCCGTGCGGCCATCGGTCGGCTCGACTCGTGAGCGGTCCGGGCGGGTCGGACCCTCGACGGCGGTCGGTGCCGGGGCATATCCTCGACACGCCGGACGCGCCGGTGCGGATGTCCCGCTTCCACGCCGCCCGACTCGCTACCGTGGACCTCGGAACAACTCTCAACCCGCTGTTGAAGCTTCGGGTGGGAGCTCGATCGTCGTGGAAGGCAAGCTGATGAGTGGGAACGATGTCCCCGGTACCCCGTCTGACATGACGCGGTACGACCTCGGGCTGCTCTTCACCGACGGCCTGCCCGAGCACGACGAGCAGAACGGCTACCGCGGCACCGTCGCTGCGAAGGCCGCTGGCATCAGCTACCGACAGCTCGACTACTGGGCCCGCACCGAACTCGTGCAGCCCACGATCCGCGGCGCTGCCGGCTCGGGGTCGCAGCGGCTCTACGGCTTCCGCGACATCCTCGTCCTCAAGCTCGTCAAGCGCCTGCTCGACACCGGGATCTCCCTGCAGCAGATCCGCACCGCCGTCAACCAGCTCCGCGAAGCCGGCGTGAGCGACCTGGCGCAGACGACCCTGATGTCCGACGGCGCCTCGGTGTACCTGTGCACCTCGGACGACGAGGTCATCGACCTGGTCTCTCGCGGACAGGGTGTCTTCGGCATCGCCGTGGGCAAGGTCCTGCGCGAGGTCGAGTCCTCCCTGGTGGAGCTCGACGCCACCCCGGCGGAGGACCCGAGCGACGAGCTCGCCGCCCGCCGGGCCACCCGCGCGTCCTGACCGTCCCGGCTGTCGTGTCGTGACCATCCCGGTTCCGACGCCCGC
Organism: Curtobacterium sp. MCBD17_030; assembly: GCF_003224255.1. Classification (NCBI taxonomy): domain Bacteria; kingdom Bacillati; phylum Actinomycetota; class Actinomycetes; order Micrococcales; family Microbacteriaceae; genus Curtobacterium; species Curtobacterium sp. MCBD17_030. The sequence continues at coordinate 77,807 of NZ_QKLI01000004.1, forward strand.
CTGACTGCCGCGCCCCGCCCCTCCCGTCCCGCGTGTGCTCGGCGAGGTCGCGTGTTCTGCCGCCTCCACGGCCGCGGGCCGACAGTTCGTGCGACGTCGGCAGCGGTCACGCGGCGTGTTGCGCGACCTCGGGAGGCGCGGAGGACCGCGTTGGTCCCGTCCGGTCGGCAGGTGAGCGCGGCCGACACCGGCCACCACCCCAGCAGGTGGCACCGCCGGGGACCCCCGGGAACGACGAAGGGCCGCCCGGGGGCGACCCTCCGAGCGACGGACGAACGTCAGGCGATCGCGCCCGCGCCGTCCGCGTACGGCCCGATCTTGCCCGTGCGCATGATCCGCTCGAGCAGCTGGTCGAAGTTCCGTGCCATCTCCTGCGCGGACTCGCCCGGCCAGACGTGCAGGGGCTTCGCCGCACCCTGCGCCTGCTGGAGCGACGTGCGCTCCGGCAGCTGCGGCGAGAGCACGAGCGGCCCGAACATGTCGCGGAGCTCCTTGATGCGGAACTGGTGCTCGAGCGACTGCACCCGAGCGCGGTTCACGATGATGCCCAGGGGCTGGAGGCGCGGCGAGAGACCACGACGGATCTCCTCGATCGCGCGGAGGGCCCGGTCAGCGGCGGCGACGGAGAACAGTCCGGGCTCGGTGACGACGGAGACCCGGTCGGAAGCGGCCCACGCGGTGCGGGTCAGCGCGTTCAAGGACGGGGCGCAGTCGATGAGGACGAGGTCGTAGTCGGCCTCGACGTTCGCCAGCGCCTCCTCCAGCTTCCAGATGTCGCGGATCGACGGGTGTGGCCCGTCGAAGTTGATGGCCGAGGGCGACCCGACCATGACATCGATCTTGCCCTGGGAACCCTTCGTCCAGCCGGACGGCGCGATGGCCTGGCGGACGATCTTCTCCTTCGGGTTCTCGAGGACGTCGGCCACGTTGAGGTGACCGGTCAGGTCGATGTCGAGGCCCGTGGAGACGTCCGACTGGGGGTCGAGGTCCACCACGAGGGTGCGCAGACCCCTGGCGAACGCCGCTGACGTCAGGCCGAGCGTCACCGTCGTCTTGCCGACACCGCCCTTGAGGGAGCTCACGCTGAGTACATGCACGATGAGCAACGTTACCGCCAGTAAGGTTGTGAGACCTCAACCCGGGCTGAAAGGGACCTCGTGTTCACCAAGATCCTGGTCGCGAACCGTGGCGAGATCGCCATCCGGGCCTTCCGCGCAGCGTACGAGCTCGGTGCCCGGACCGTGGCGGTCTACCCGTACGAAGACCGCAACTCCCTGCACCGGTTGAAGGCCGACGAGGCCTACCTGATCGGCGAACGCGGCCACCCGGTCCGCGCGTACCTGGACGTCTCGGAGATCATCCGGGTGGCCCGCGAGTCAGGGGCGGACGCGATCTACCCGGGCTACGGGTTCCTGTCCGAGAACCCGGAGCTCGCCGCCGCGGCCGCCGCGGCCGGCATCACCTTCATCGGCCCGGGCGAGCACGTACTCGAGATGGCCGGCAACAAGGTGACCGCGAAGGAGCACGCCATCGCCGCGGGCGTCCCGGTGCTCGCGAGCACCCCGGCCAGTCGCGACGTCGACGAACTCGTCGCGGGCGCCGAAGCGATCGGGTTCCCGGTGTTCGCGAAGGCCGTCGCCGGTGGTGGTGGTCGTGGCATGCGCCGCGTCGAGACCGCCGCCGAGCTCCGGCCGGCGCTCGAAGAGGCCATGCGCGAAGCCGACAGTGCGTTCGGTGACCCGACGATGTTCCTCGAGATGGCGGTGCTGCGGCCGCGCCACATCGAGGTCCAGATCCTGGCGGACGCCACCGGCACCGACGCCGGCACGATCCACCTGTTCGAGCGGGACTGCTCGGTGCAGCGCCGCAACCAGAAGGTCGTCGAGATCGCCCCGGCGCCGAACCTCGACCCCGCCGTCGCCGCGGCACTGCACCGGGACGCCGTGGCCTTCGCCCGGTCGATCGGGTACGTCAACGCCGGCACGGTCGAGTTCCTGCTCGACACCGTGGGCGAGCGGGCCGGCCAGCACGTCTTCATCGAGATGAACCCGCGCATCCAGGTCGAGCACACCGTGACGGAAGAGGTCACCGACGTCGACCTCGTCCAGTCGCAGATGCGCATCGCCGCGGGAGAGACCCTCGCCGACCTCGGCCTGTCGCAGGACACGGTGTCGGTGCACGGTGCGGCGCTGCAGACGCGCATCACGACCGAGGACCCGACGCAGGGCTTCCGGCCCGACACCGGCCGCATCACCACCTACCGCAGCCCGGGCGGTGCCGGCGTCCGCCTGGACGGCGGCACGGTGGCCACGGGTGCCCAGATCAGCCCGCACTTCGACTCGATGCTCGCGAAGATGACGTGCCGCGGTCGGGACTTCCCGGCGGCAGTCGCCCGCGCGCGTCGTGCCCTCGCCGAGTTCCGGATCCGCGGCGTCAGCACGAACATCCCGTTCCTGCAGGCCGTCCTGGAGGACCCGGACTTCGCCCGCGGTGACGTCTCCACGGCGTTCATCGGCGAGCGTCCGCAGCTCTTCGACGGCCACGTGTCGAAGGACCGCGGCACGAAGGTGCTCAACTGGCTCGCGGACGTCACGGTGAACAAGCCGAACGGCTCGCCGGCCGTGCACGTGGTCGACCCGGCGCTGAAGCTGCCGGCGGCCGACCTCACCGCGCCGCTCCCCGAGGGGCAGCGCGACCTGCTGCTCCGCGTCGGACCGGCCGAGTGGGCTCGTTCGCTCCGCGCACAGACCGCCCTGGCCGTCACCGAGACCACGATGCGGGACGCGCACCAGTCGCTCCTCGCCACCCGGGTCCGCACGAAGGACCTCGTCGCGGTGGCCCCGTACGTCGCCCGGCTCACCCCGCAGCTGCTCAGCGTCGAGGCCTGGGGCGGAGCGACCTACGACGTCGCCCTCCGGTTCCTCGGCGAGGACCCGTGGGAACGCCTGACGTCGCTGCGCCAGGCGATGCCGAACCTCCCGATCCAGATGCTGCTGCGCGGCCGCAACACGGTCGGCTACACGCCGTACCCGACCGAGGTGACGGACGCGTTCGTGGCCGAGGCCGCCGTCACCGGCGTCGACGTGTTCCGGGTCTTCGACGCACTGAACGACGTGAGTCAGCTGCGTCCCGCCCTGGAGGCCGTGCTCGCCACCGGCACGGCCGTCGCGGAAGCGGCGCTCTGCTACACCGGCGACCTCCTCGACCCGGCCGAGGACCTCTACACGCTCGACTACTACCTGCGGCTCGCTGAGCAGATGGTCGACGCCGGTGCGCACGTCATCGGGATCAAGGACATGGCGGGTCTCCTCCGCGCAGGGGCGGCCGAGAAGCTCGTCGCCGCGTTGCGCGAACGGTTCGACCAGCCAGTGCACGTGCACACCCACGACACCGCGGGCGGGCAGCTCGCGACGCTCCTCGCGGCCTCCCGTGCCGGCGCGGATGCGGTCGACGTCGCGGCGGCGCCGATGGCGGGCACGACCAGCCAGCCGAGCATGTCCGCCCTGGTGGCAGCGCTCGCGCACACCGAGCGGGACACCGGCATCGACCTCGGTGCCGTCGGCGACCTCGAGCCCTACTGGGAAGCGGTCCGCCGCGTCTACGCACCGTTCGAGTCCGGGCTCGCCGGGCCGACCGGCCGCGTCTACAAGCACGAGATCCCCGGCGGGCAGCTGTCGAACCTCCGCCAGCAGGCCATCGCGCTCGGGCTCGGCGACCGGTTCGAGCAGGTCGAGGACTGGTACGCCGAGGCGAACCGGATCCTCGGACGCCCGCCCAAGGTCACCCCGTCGTCGAAGGTCGTCGGCGACCTCGCCCTGCAGCTCGCCGCCGTCGACGCCGACCCGGCGGACTTCGAGCAGCACCCCGAGAAGTACGACGTGCCCGACTCCGTGATCGGGTTCATGGCGGGGGAGCTCGGCGACCTGCCCGGTGGCTGGCCGGAGCCGTTCCGCTCGAAGGTCCTGGCCGGCCGTGACGTCCGGATCGCCGTGACGCCGGTGCCGGAGCACGAGCGTGCCGCGCTCGACACCCCGGGGACCGTGCGGCAGCAGGCCCTGAACCGTCTGCTGTTCGAGCAGCCGACCCGGCAGTTCCAACAGGTCCGCGACGAGTTCGGCGACCTGTCGGTCGTCCCCACCGTGGACTACCTCTACGGCCTCCGGGCAGGCGAGGAGCACGTCGTGCCGCTCGGCAGGGGCGTGAACCTGCTCGTCGGGCTCGAGGCGATCGGCGAGGTCGACGCGCGGGGCATCCGGACCGTCATGACGACCATGAACGGGCAGCTGCGGCCGGTGGCCGTGCGCGACCGCTCGGTCGTCGTCGAGACCAAGGCCGCCGAGAAGGCGGACCGGTCCGACCCGAAGCACGTCGCCGCCCCGTTCGCCGGGGTCGTGACGCTCAAGGTCGCCGTCGGTGACGTCGTCGAGGCCGGTCAGGCCGTGGCGAGCATCGAGGCGATGAAGATGGAAGCGGCCATCACGGCACCCGTCGCGGGGACCGTCGGCCGTCTCGCGATCCCGGTGACCCAGCAGGTGGACGCCGGCGACCTCCTGGTGGTGCTGCAGTAACGTGACCGTCCGTCCCATCCGCCTGTTCGGCGACCCCGTCCTCCGTTCGCCCGCCGACCCGGTCCGCATCGGGTCCGACGGCATCCGCGAACTCGTGCAGGACCTCATCGACACCGTCCAGGAGCCCGGCCGCGCCGGCGTCGCGGCTCCGCAGATCGGCGTCGGGCTCCGTGCCTTCTCGTACAACGTCGACGGGGAGGTCGGGTACGTCCTCAACCCCGAGGTCGTCGAGACCTCCGGCGAGCCCGAGCTCATGGACGAGGGCTGCCTGTCCGTGCCCGGCCTGGCCTACCCGACGAAGCGCTTCCCGTACGCCAAGGTCCGGGGGGTGGACCTCGACGGCGAGCCGGTGGAGCTCGAGGGGACCGGACTGATGGCCGAGGCCCTGCAGCACGAGTGCGACCACCTGGACGGCACCGTCTACGTGATGACCCTCGACCCGGAGACCCGTCGGCAGGCGCTCCGGGACATCCGTGCACAGGACTGGTTCCACTAGGACGCACGACGTCCTGCGGCTCGCAGGACCGTACGACTGCGCGCCGTGGACCGTCCGTCTTCCGCTGCCGCGGACCGCGTCGTAGGCTCCGCTCGACGACCTCGTGCGCTCCCGACGTGCCGACCCCGAACCGGGGGTCGGAACGGCCGCGTCGTCTGTCCACCCGGTTCGCCCGGTCACCGGGTGCCGGACGACCAGGCAGGGGACATCACATGCACGACGACACCTCCATCCAGCGGCCGGCGCCACGAGCACCCGGGGTGCCACGAGCACCGGGACAGCGACGAACCGCGGCCGTCGCCACGGCGATCGCGGTCGCGGTCGGTCTGACCCTCGGCGCGGTGGTCGGTGCGCCGGTGCGGGCGAGCGCGGCGACCACGGAGTCCGAGGCGGCCGACTACGCCAGCGACGCGTTCGGCGACGCCTGGGACTTCACCAGCGCAGCGGACTTCAACACCGACTTCTCGGGCACCCCCGCGACGGTGTCCGGCGGTGCACTCAAGGTGGGACTGACGCCGGGGGACCAGCTGTTCCTGGTGCACTCGATCTCGGGCAGCCTGGCGACCGGCCGGGACGGCGCTCGTCAGCCGGTCGACCCGGCACGGTACTCGCGGTTGACCTTCTCGATGGACCAGCCGCTGACGAAGCGCATCGGCGCGGTGTACTGGTTCACCTGCCGCGAGCAGACCGCAGCGTGTGGCGGCGGTTTCACCTTCCCGGTCGTGCAGGGCCCGCACGTCTACACGTTCGACCTCGCGAAGCAGTCGACCCTGCTCGCGAAGGTGCCGTGGCGGTCCGGCAAGAAGGTGGTCTTCCGCCTCGACCCGGTGGTCCTCCCCGGGAACGCCGGCGACACCGGCAAGCAGGCGAGCATCGACTGGGTGCGGCTGCACGCGGCACCGGACGCCTCCCACCCTCACGCCGGCATGCCCGCGGGGACCTACCCCGGCTACACCGTGACCCCGCGACCCCAGCTCGTCGTGGACACCCCGAACCCCACGCAGGGGCAGGACTACGCGACGGCCACCACCGGTCGCCCCTGGAACTTCACCTCGGCGACGGCGACCTCGCACGTCAAGTACTCGAACACCACCGTTCTGTCCCGCGACAGTCGGGGCATCACCGCCCGGAACGCCGGCCCGCACCAGAACGACCCGCAGGTCCACCTGCCGGTCTCGCGGATGGCGGGGAGCACCTACCACTACCTGCAGTGGGACATGCGGTACGACGGACCGTTCGACCTGTCCGGTTCGGCCGGCGGCGGCAAGATGGCCCGGGCGATCTGGAACGTCGCGGGGACGGGCACACCGCAGATCGGCAACGACCTCCTGACCTACTCGAACGGCAACGCCGCCGAGACGAGCGTCGACCTGACGGCACAGAACCCGCTGGACGAGGACGCCCTCACCCCGAAGGCCGGGTGGGCCGGACAGACGATCACCGGCCTCCGCTTCGACCCGAACGAGGACCCGGGCAAAGCCGTGTGGCACCTGAAGTCCGTGCACCTGCGCGCGGACCCTGCGGCGACCGGGTCCACCACGGTGACCTTCCACGACAACGCCTGGGTGGCGGGCAGCACCGCGGACGTCACGGTGCGCACCGGCAGCGGGGCATGGCAGCGCATCGCCACCGGTGTCGCCGTGACGAAGGGGGCGAACTCGGTGCCGTTCCGACTCGGCTCGATGCCCGCCGGCAAGTACGCCGTGCAGGTCACGCTGCGGCACCCGGACGGCAGTTCGGACAACGAGACCGCCGGCGCGCCGGTCGTCATGAAGGCCGGTCCGGTGGCCTCGGTGGACCGCTCGCACGACCCCGTCGGCCGCCTCGACTCCGCGACCGCCGGCAGCGGTGGCGTCACCGTCACGGGCTGGGCGTACGACCCGGACACGCGCAACCCGCTCGCGGTCGCCCTCTACGACGGGAAGACCGGGACGAAGAGCCTCGGACGGGTGTCCACGTCGCTCGCCCGTCCGGACGTCGTCCGGGCACACCCCGCCGCTCCGGCCGCGTCCGGGTACTCCACGACGGTCCGGCTGTCGGCGGGCACGCACGACGTCTGCGCCTACGGGATCAACGTCGGCGCCGGGTCGACGAACCCGCTGCTCGGCTGTCGGTCGGTCACCGTCCGCTGACCTCGTCGCGTCCTCCGGTCGTCGCACCGGGGGACGCCCTCGGGGGACGGAACGTGACACCCGGACGCGGGATTGTCGCACTGTCCTCATCGCGAGGTACGGTGTTCCGCAGTCGGTCACCCGCCGGCGGTTCCCACTCTCCCAGGACGAGCACGATGGCACCCCAGAACGACGAGCTCAGCTCGCACCGCACCCGCACCAACCGCCGCCCCGAGCAGGTCTCGACGAGCACCGCATCGACCGCGGTCCTCGACCCGATCGACGCTCCCGAGGCCCCGCAGGCCTGATCGGCCCGACCGCGACGTCGGTCAGTCAGCCACCGGCCACACCGGCCACGCACTGGAGGCCCGCCACCCGTCCGACGGACGGGTGGCGGGCCTCCAGGCGGTCCGGCCGGTGCCGGGCGCTCAGTGCCGCCGTCGCGACTGCACCACCGGCGTCGCCGTGGTCTGCACCTTCGAGCCCGAGTAGATGTACTCGATGTCCGCGGCGAAGTCCCGGAGGACGACCGAACGCTTGATCGTGAGCTTCGGCGTCAGGTGTCCGGAGGCCTCGGTCAGGTCCGCGTCGACGACCGAGAAGGACCGGACCGACTCGGCACGGGACACCCGTCCGTTCGCGGTGTCCACGGCCTCCTGGACGGCCTGCTGCACCCGCTCGTCGTGTGCCGCCTGCTGCGGGCTGAGCGGCGGGGTGATGCCGCGTGCCTCGCACCAGCCGGGGAGCATCTCGCGGTCCAGCGTGACGAGCGCGGCGACGAACGGCTTGCCCTCACCGACGACGATGACCTGCCCGACGATCGGGTGCTCGCGGATCGCGTCCTCGAGCGGGGCCGGCGCGACGTTCTTGCCGCTCGCGGTGACGATGAGCTCCTTGGCGCGGCCGGTGACGGACAGGATCCCGTCGCCGTCCAGCCGACCGAGGTCGCCGGTGCGGAACCAGCCGTCGCGGAAGGCGGCGGCGGTGGCCTCCGGGTTCTGCCAGTAGCGGTCGAAGACGTCGACGCCGCGGATCAGGATCTCCTGGTCGTCCGCGATCCGGACCTCGACGCCCGGGAGTGCCCGGCCGACCGACCCGATCCGGAGCTCGGTCGCCCGGTTCACCGTCGCGGGGGCGGTCGTCTCGGTGAGCCCGTAGCCCTCGAGGATCTGCACACCGATCGAGCGGAAGAAGTGCGACAGTCGGGGGGAGAGCGGCGCCGAGCCGCTGATGGCGTACCGGACTCGGCCGCCGATCGCGTCCCGGAGCTTGCTGTAGACGAGCCGGTCGAACAGGCGGAAACGCAGGGCGAGCCCGAGCGGGACCCGTCCGGCGGCCACGGCCTCGGAGTGCGCGACGGCGGTGGCGGCGGCGGCGCGGAAGACGCGGCCCTTGCCGCCGAGGTCGGCCTTCTGCTCGGCCGAGTTGTAGATCTTCTCGAACACCCGGGGGACCGCCAGCAGGAACGTCGGCTTGAAGGTGGAGACCGCCCGCATGAGGTCCTTCGTGTCCGGCTCGTGGCCGACCAGGACGCCCGCCGAGACCGACATCGCGGCGATGAACCGTGCGAAGACGTGGGCCATCGGGATGAACAACAGCGTGGAGGCGTCCCCGGCGACGATCTCGGACATCGCCTCGGTCGAGCCCTCCACCGTGGCGGTGAAGTTGTCGTGGCGCAGCACGCACCCCTTCGGCCGGCCTGTGGTGCCCGAGGTGTAGATGATGGTGGCGTCGTCGCGGCCGGAGACGGCGGCGGTGCGGGCGTCGAGCTCGTCGTCGGCGATCTCCTCACCGAGGCGAGCCAGGTCGTCCAGGCCACCGCCGTCGATGGTCCAGTGCTGCCCGAGGTGGGGCAGCTCGGGCGCGATGCCGGCGACGCGGCGCGCGTGCTCCTCTTTCTCGACGACGATCGCCACGGACTCGGAATCCGACAGGATGTGGCGGATCTGGTCCGGGGAGCTCGTCTCGTAGACGGGCACGGACACCAGGCCCGCGGTCCACACCGCGAAGTCGACGAGTGTCCACTCCATGCGCGTGCGGGAGAGGATCGCGACGTGCGCCCCGGGCTGCAGACCGGCGGCGACGAAGCCCTTCGCGATGGCGCGGACCCGGGCCAGGACGTCCGCGGCGGCGATGCCGGTCCACGTGTCGCCGGTGCGCTCGGCCAGGATCGGTCGCGCGGGGGTCAGCCGTGCGCGGTCGGACAGCAGGCGGGCGGCGGAGCCGTGGTCGGGGGCGACCGGGCCGGTGTCACCGGCCGGTACTGCCTCGTGCGCGGCGGGCGATCCGCCCGTGCTGGTGGACGTCGTGCGGTCGGCACGCTGATCGGTCACGGCAACTCCCTCGTTGTCCCGTTCGATGTGAGTCCGCTCATCTTCGAGACGGCTCGCGCTCAGCATAGGACGCCTGCCGGGACGTTCGGTGAGTCGCCGCCGAACCGGTAGGCTCCGTGTTCGTGCATGCCATCGGAATCGACATCGGGGGCACCAAGATCGCGGGAGCGGTCGTCACGGAGCTCGGCGAGATCCTCGCCGAGGACCGCGTCGCCACGAACGCTGCGGACCCGGTTGCCATGCTCGACGACGTCGTGTCGATGGTCGAGCGCCTCAGACTCCAGCACCAGGTCGGTGCGGTGGGGGTCGCGGCCCCGGGCTTCATCGACGCCTCGCAGTCGATCGTGTACTACACGCCGAACATCCGCTGGCGGAACGAGCCGCTGCGCCAGAAGCTCCAGGAGCGTCTGGGCGACCTGCACATCACCGTCGACAACGACGCGAACGCCGCCGGATGGGCGGAGTTCCGCTTCGGCGCCGGACGGCTCGTGTCCGACATGACCATGCTCACCATCGGCACGGGTGTCGGCGGCGCGATCGTGACGGAGGACCGGCTGTTCCGCGGTGGCTTCGGCACCGGCGGCGAGATCGGCCACCTGCGGATCGTCCCGAACGGCCTGCCCTGCGGCTGCGGTGCCCGCGGCTGCATCGAGCAGTACGGCTCCGGCCGCGCCCTGCAGCGGATGGCGAACGACGTCGCGGACGCCGGCGGCATCGGTGTCGCCCTGGCCGAAGCGCGTGACGCCAACGGCGGGCACCTCGACGGCGCCGTCGTGGGGGAGCTCATCCTCGCCGACGACCCGGGTGCCCTCGCGGCCCTCCGGCGTCTCGGCCGACACCTCGGCGAGGCCTGCGCGTCGCTGTCGGCCGTGCTCGACCCGCAGCTGTTCGTCTTCGGCGGCGGTGTCGCGAGCGCGGGGGACCGGCTGCTCGAACCGATCAAGCAGGCGTACCTCAACAACCTGCCGGCCCGGGGCTACCACCCGGAGCCGGACTTCGTGATCGCCGAGCTCGTCAACGACGCCGGCGTCGTCGGTGCCGCCGACCTCGCCCGCATCCACGCCCGAACGGCCTGACACCCCCACCCGACGGAGTCGATGATGCTCTACTGGCTGCTGAAGAACTTCGTGCTCGGCCCGCTCATCCTGACCCTGTTCCGGCCGTGGGTGATCGGACGTGAGAACGTCCCGGCCTCCGGCCCGGTCATCTTCGCGTCGAACCACGTGTCGTTCATCGACTCGGTGATCCTGCCGGCCGTGCTCGACCGCCGGATGTCGTTCCTGGCGAAGAGCGACTACTTCACCGGGCGTGGCCTCAAGGGCTGGGCGACGAAGACGTTCTTCAACGCGATCGGACAGCTGCCGATCGACCGCTCCGGCGGCAAGGCGTCCGAGGCCTCGCTCCGCACCGGCCTGCAGGTCCTGGCCCGCGGCGAGCAGCTCGGCATCTACCCCGAGGGCACCCGCAGCCCGGACGGCAAGCTCTACCGTGGCCGCACCGGCATCGCTCGGATGGTCCTGGAGGGCCGGGTCGTGGTGGTCCCCGTCGCCATGGTCGGCACGCGCGAGGTCCAGCAGATCGGCCAGAAGTTCCCGAAGTTCAAGCGGGTCGGCGTCGTCTTCGGCAAGCCGCTCGACTTCTCGCGCTTCGAGGGCCTGGAGACCGACCGCTTCATCCTGCGGAGCGTCACGGACGAGATCATGCACGAGCTCCGCGGGCTGAGCCGGCAGGAGTACGAGGACGTCTACGCGACGAGCGTCAAGGAGCGGGCCACCACGGCCCGCGAGAGCGTCATGCGCGAGCGTCGCACCACCGCCGGACGGTAGGCTCGGACGGTCCCGCATCCGTCGGGACGCCGTCGGCCCGCCGACGGCCGTGCGCGAACCAGAACACCGAGGTGCAGCCTTGTCCGAGTCGATCGACTCCCTCACCCTGCAGGATCCGGACCTGATCGCGGGCCTCGACCACTGGCGCACGCTCCCGATCAAGCAGCAGCCGACGTGGCCGGACCCCGCGGCCGCCGAAGCCGCCTCGGCCGAGATCGCCACGCTGCCGCCGCTCGTCTTCGCGGGGGAAGTGGACCAGCTCCGCGACCGCCTGGCCGCCGCGGCGTCCGGACGGGCGTTCCTGCTGCAGGGGGGTGACTGCGCCGAGACCTTCGCCGGTGCCACCGCCGACTCGATCCGCGACCGCGTCAAGACGATCCTGCAGATGGCGGTCGTCCTCACCTACGGTGCGTCGACGCCGGTCATCAAGATGGGCCGGATGGCGGGCCAGTTCGCCAAGCCCCGCTCGAGCGACCTCGAGACCCGCGGGGACGTCACGCTGCCGGCGTACCGCGGTGACATCGTCAACGGCTACGACTTCACGCCGGAGTCCCGCCAGGCGGACCCGCGTCGACTGGTGCAGGGGTACCACACGGCCGCGTCGACCCTGAACCTGGTGCGCGCGTTCACCCAGGGCGGCTTCGCGGACCTGCGGCAGGTGCACTCGTGGAACAAGGGCTTCGCCGCCAACCCGGCGAACGCCCGCTACGAGAACCTGGCCGCCGAGATCGACCGCGCGATCCAGTTCATGGCCGCCTGCGGTGCCGACTTCGAAGCGCTCAAGCACGTCGAGTTCTACGCCTCGCACGAGGGCCTGCTCATGGACTACGAGCGCCCGATGACCCGGATCGACTCGCGCTCCGGCCAGCCCTACGACACGTCCGGCCACTTCATCTGGATCGGGGAGCGCACGCGTGACCTCGACGGCGCCCACGTCGACTTCCTGTCCCGCGTGCGGAACCCGATCGGCGTGAAGCTCGGCCCGACCACGACGGTCGCCGACATGGAAGCCCTCATCGAGAAGCTCGACCCCGAGCGCGAGCCGGGCCGCCTCACCTTCATCACGCGTATGGGAGCCGGCAAGATCCGCGACGAGCTGCCCAAGCTGCTCGAAGCGGTGAAGGGCATGGACGCCACCCCGTTGTGGGTCACGGACCCGATGCACGGCAACGGCCTGACGACCCCGAACGGCTACAAGACGCGCCGTTTCGACGACGTCGTGGACGAGGTCCTCGGCTTCTTCGAGGTCCACCGCGCGGTCGGCACGTACCCGGGCGGCATGCACGTCGAGCTCACGGGCGACGACGTCACCGAGTGCCTCGGCGGCTCGGAGCACATCGACGAGGCCACCCTGGCCACCCGCTACGAGTCGCTCTGCGACCCGCGGCTGAACCACATGCAGTCCCTCGAGCTCGCCTTCCTGGTGGCCGAGGAGCTCCGCTCGCACCCGTCGGTCACCCGCAGTTGACCGCTGGACCGCCTGCAGGACGGGAGGCCCGACACCGGTCCGGTGTCGGGCCTCCCGTCCGTCGTCGGGCCGTGACGCGCAGCGGGCCCTACTGGTCGTAGGAGAGGGCGATCGTGTCGCCCTTGTGGACCGTGGCCCCGGCGCCCGGGTTCGTGGTCGTGACCGGCAGCTTGCTCTTCCAGTCGTAGAACCCGCAGAGGATGTTCGTGCAGTCCGGGTAGCTGACCTTCAGCCCGAGAGCCTGCAGGGTCGCGGTCGCCTCGTCGATGGTCTTCCCCTCGAGGTCCCTCGGCATCGTGATCGGCGCGGGCCCCTTCGACACGACGACGTCGATGGCCGTGCCCTTGACGACAGGGTCGTCGGCGGGGGCGGCGGAGATGACCTGGCCGGCCGGTGCCGTCTCGCTGAACTGCTGTGTCTGACTGCCGAGCACCAGGCCGACGCCCTGCAGCGTGGCGGTCGCGTCGGCGACGGTCTCGCCGGCGACGTCCGGGACCGCGCCGAGCGAGACGGTGAGCGTGACCGGGCCGCGCTCCGGGTACTGTTCGACGGTGGTGAGGTCGACCGCGCCCGAGCTGTCACGTCCGGTCGCGGCGATCACGGTGTCGGTGGGGACATCGGCGGAGAACCGGTACTGCGGGTCCTGGAGGTCGAAGTCGTCGTCGAGCGCCGCGCGGGCGGTGGAGACGGACTGCCCGACGATCGTCGGCAGGCTGATCATCCGCGGGCCGCTCGACACGACGATGCGGATCGCGGTGCCCTTCCGGACCTCGCGGTCGGCGGGCGGCTGGGTCGCGGTGACCAGGCCGGCGGCCACCTGCAGGTCGGGACGGCTCGTGGTGGCCTCGGCGGAACGGAGACCGTTCGACACGAGTGCCTGGCGGACCTGCGAGACGGTCTTGCCCGCGACGGCGGGGATCCGGACGTTGCCGCCCGGCCCGGGGCCGTACCAGGCGGCGATCCCGGCACCGACGACGGCCAGGACGAGCACGATGACCAGGGCGATCCAGCCGCGCCTCCGCCGCTTGGCGGACTTGTCGGCCAGGCGCTGTCCGGCCGGCGACAGGGTCGCGGTCACCGCGCCGGTGCGGCGCGGCCCGGGTGTGTTGCGGTTGCGGGGGCGCGACGGCGTCTCCTGCGTGCCCCGACGGTCCAGGACCGTGGTGTCGTGCTCGCTGGCGTCCTCGACGTCGTCCCCGAAGGCCGCGGCTCCGGGACTGCCACCGGACGGGAGGATCGCGGTCGCGTTCTCGGGGCGGAGCACGGCGGTCCGGTACTGCCCGGTCGCGCGCTGCTGTGCGCCGGCCATGTGGTCGAGCATCTCGCGGGCGTCGAGGGGACGGTCGCGCGGGTCCCGGGCGGTGGCCCACAGGACGAGGTCGTCGAGCTCGGCGGGGACACCCGGCCGTGCCGCGCTCGGCGCGGGGACCGTGTCGTTCGCGTGCTGGTACGCGATCTGCATCGGCTGCTCGCCCTTGTAGGGCTGCTCGCCGGTGAGCATCTCGTAGAGCATGATGCCGAGCGCGTAGATGTCGCTGCGCGAGTCGGCGGCGCCGCGGGTGACGAGCTCGGGGGAGAGGTACGCGATCGTGCCGAGCAGTGCGGCGCCGGTCGCGGTGTTCGCGGTGGTGGCCCGGGCCAGCCCGAAGTCGCCGAGCTTGATGCGCCCGTCGTCGGCGAGCAGGACGTTCTCCGGCTTGAGGTCGCGGTGCACGATGCCGGCGCGGTGGGCCGAGGCCAGGCCGGCGAGCACGGCGCGGAGGATGTCCGTCGCCTGCTCGGGCGTCAGCGCGCGGTGTTCGTGCAGCAGGTCCCGGAGCGTGATGCCCGGGATGTACTCCATGACGATGTAGACGCAGTCGTCCTCGGCGCCCTGGTCGTAGACGCCGACGAGGTTCGGGTGGGACAGGCGGGCGGCGGAGCGGGCCTCCTGGATGAAGCGCTCCCGGAACGCCTGGTCGTCCGCCAGGTGCCCGTGCATGATCTTCACCGCGACCCGGCGCTCCAGCCGGACGTCGGTCGCCAGGTACACCGTCGCCATGCCGCCGCGCGCGATGCGGGAGCGGACGCGGTACCGCTGATCGATCATGCGACCGATCATCGGGTCCGTGGCGGCGTTCGTGGTCATCTGCGGCATTCTACGAATCCGGACGGGGAGGACCGGCACCGGCGCACCGGTCGTTACACGATCTCGACCGGAGGGATGACCCGGCGCTGCGGATCGACCGGAGGTCAGAGCGAGCGGAGCCAGGCGTGGGCCGACTGCTCCCACTGGGCGTAGGCCTTCGGGTACGCGGACCGCTGGACGGCCTGCGCCGCCTCGGTCACGCTCATCGACGACCAGCCCGGGATGTCGAGCAGACCGGCGGTGACGCCGGGGTTCGGGTTGCGCGAGCCGCCGAAGAAGAGCTCGGACGCGTACACGGTGTCCTGGAGCTGGCCCGGCGTGCCCCAGCCCTGGCTCGGACGCTGCTGGAACAGGCCGACGGAGTCCCGGTCGCCGTGTGCGAGGTTCCGGAGGTTCGACTCCTGCATCGCGGTGGCCAGCGCGATGACGAGGCCCCGGTCCGAGACGCCGAGTGAGCGGCCGACGCGGACGATGGTGGCGGCGTTCGTGCGCTGCTCGGTGGAGAGCGACGGGCCGCTCGAGGGCAGGACGAGCGTGCTGCCGGCGTAGATCGTGCTCGTGTAGGTCAGGCCGTTCGCCGCGAGGAGCGACGAGACCGAGACCCCGTGCGTGGTGGCGACCGAGACGATGGTGTCGCCGTTGCCGATGGTGACCGAGCCGGCGCGACGCACGGTGGCGGTCGTGGTGGGCGCGCCACTGGGTGCCGACGGCCCGGCGGTGGTGGCGGTCTTCGTGGCACTCGACCGTCCGGCCGGGACGCGCAGGGACTGACCGGGGTAGATCACGCTGCGCTGCGAGAGCTCGTTGGCGGTGAGGAGCGCGGCGGTCGAGACGCCGACCTTCGCCGCGATGCCGGAGACGGTGTCGCCCTGCTTGACGTGGTAGCTCGCGGTCGTGGCGGTCGACGTGACCGCTCCGCCGACCGGGGTCGAGGCGAGCCGGAGGGTCTGTCCGGCGTGGATGATCGTGTTCCAGCCGAGGCCGTTGCGGACCAGGATCTCCTGCGCCGACAGGCCGTACCGTGCGGCGATGCCGGAGACGGTGTCCCCCTGGCGCACGGTGTAGGTCGTGGGGGCCGCGGAGCGCGTGGCGGCGACGGTGCTGACCACCGGCTTCTGCTGGCGGGCGACCGCGGTGGCGAAGACCGGCCCGGAACCGAGGTCCCGGTCCTCGTCGACGTGTCGGCGGCCGGACTCGTCGTCGTGGCGCTGCTCGAGGTGGGCGATCGGTCCGGTCAGGCCGGCCGTCACCGCGATCGTGCCGGCGAGGACGATCGGCATCGTCGCGAAGCGCGACGATCGGAGGCGTCGGGCTGCCTCGTCGGGGGTCGTGTCCCTGTCCACGGTCGTTCTCCTGTCTGGCGCACGTCGTCGGTACGGGGTTGGTCTGTCGGCCGTGTGCACACACACGGCACACCCAGGTGACCACACGCTGACATGCTGTGATTCCCAAGTCAACCAGAGCGCCGGAAGTTGTGCTCGTGACTGGTGTGACTTCCGTGACTGATGTGACTCAATCGAGCCGGATCGGGCGTGCTCCACGGGCTCGCGCGCCAAGGTGCTGCGCGGGTCCGCCCGGCTCTGGCACGATGGGACCCGTGAGTGCTGCCCTTCCCGGAGACGACGCCCTGTCCGAACGCTGGTTGACCGTGCCCGACCTGGTCGACCTCCTGGGGGTGAGCCCCGGCCGCGTCCATCGCCTGTTCGAGGAACGGACCCTGCTGCCCGCCCGCGTGGACGGCGTCCTCCGCGTCCCGAGCGAGTTCCTCGACGACACCGAACCTCTGCCCTCGCTGCGCGGCACCCTGATCGTCCTCGGCGACAACGGGCTCACCGACGACGAGGCCGTCCGGTGGATGCTCACCGAGGACGACGCGATGGGGACGACGCCGATCGCCGCGCTCCGGGCGAACCGCAAGGCCGAGGTTCGGCGCGCCGCGCAGTCGCTGCTGTAGCACCGGCCGACGCGACCGACCGACGGACGGGAGGTTCGACACCAGCTGGTGTCGGGCCTCCCGTCCGTCCGGGGTCGCGCCCGATCAGGCGGAGCGGCGGCTGACCGTGTCCGCGAGCGACGCGAGCTGTTCGCGCGCCGACGGCGTCAGCGGCGACGCGTCGAGCGCGGCCTTCGCCCGCTGGACGTGCCGCTCGATGGAACGTTCGACCGCACTGACCGCACCCGAGTCGGTGAGGGTCGCACGGAGCATCTGCACCTGGTCGTCGTCGAGGTCCGGGTCGCCGAGCAGCTCGTCGAGCAGCTGGCGCGCGCCGACCGGGAGGGACTTGCGGGCGGTCGCGACGAGCACGGTGCGCTTGCCCTCGCGGAGGTCGTCACCGGCGGGCTTGCCCGTGACCTCGGGGTCTCCGAACACGCCGAGCATGTCGTCGCGCAGCTGGTACGCCACGCCGAGGGGGAGTCCGAACGACCGGAGGCCGTCGAGCTGGCTCTCGCTGGCGCCCGCGATGAGCGCGCCGATGAGCAGCGGTGCCTCGACCGAGTACTTCGCGGACTTGAAGACGATCACCCGCTGCGCCCGGACGAGCTGTTCGGCGTCGTCGACCGTCGGCCAGGCGGTCTCCTCGTGGATGTCGAGGTACTGACCCGCGGTCACGTCGAGCCGCATCGTGTGGAACTCCTGGCGGACGATCCGCGCGCGCACCGGGTCGAGCAGCGCGAGGGCCTCGTCGAAGAGGGAGTCGCTGAGTGAGAGCAGCATGTCGCCGAGGAGCAGTGCGGCGTTCGTGCCGTAGAGCGCGCGGTCGCCCACCCAGCCGGAGTCGGCGTGCTGCGACTCGAAACGGCGGTGCGCTGCCGGACGCCCGCGACGGGTGTCCGAACGGTCCATGATGTCGTCGTGCACCAGTGCTGCGGCGTGGAAGACCTCGAGCGCGGCGGCGGCGGTGACGATCGCCTCGGCCGTGGTCTGTCGGGCGCCTTCCGACAGCGGGTCGAACGAGCCCGAACGGCCCGCCACGGACTGCCAACCCCAGTAGCAGAACAGTGCCCGGAAGCGCTTCCCCCCGGACAGCAGGTCCCGGGCGAACGTGTCGAAGGAGACCAGGTCGGGACTGATCGCCGCGAGGCGGTCGCGCTGCTCGTCGAGAGCCCGATCGATCCGCGCCGAGACGAGGTCCACTAATCGCGTACTCTCAGCCACGGTCCTTACCTTAGTGGGTGGTCCGGTCGTAAGATCGATCCACCCCTTCCACCGCGTCGATCCCAGGAACCAGAGGGAACCAAGATGCCACTCTCGGAGCAAGAGCAGCGCCTCCTCGAAGAGATGGAGCGGAGCCTCTACCAGAACGACTCCGACTTCGTGGCGCGCGTCACCCGCCGCCAGGGCCGTCCGACGTACACCGCGATCACGATCGGTGTCCTGATCGGCCTCGTCGGCGTCGGTGTGATCGTCCTCGGGCTCGTCATCAAGCAGCCCCTGATCGGTGTGCTCGGTTTCGTCGTGATGTTGGCCGGGGTGCTCTTCGCCCTCCGCCCGGGTGGTCGGACCCCGACGGCCCGTCCAGCGCGTGCCGCGTCCGCGCGCTCCGCCCGGACCGGAGCGCGACCGGCTCGCGGATCCTCCGGCGGCTCCTTCATCGACCGGATGAACGAGCGCTGGGACAAGCGCAACCAGCAGGACTAGCTCCTCCACATCCCTCCACGGGGTCGGCCTTCCCAGGCCGGCCCCGTTTTTCCGTGCCCCCGCAGACCTTGCTGGCTGCGCAACACCGGTGTTCGTCTTCGACGCCGCCGCATGACGCGGCGTGTTGGACGAACACCGGTGTTCTGTGCGCCCGGATCCCTCCACTGCGCTCCACTCGGACGGGAGGCGCGTGGTTGCGCGGATCGGGCGGGGTGCAGCCGCGCGCGGGCGCCCCCAGTAGGGGTGTCGGAGCCTGAGAGTGGGGCGCGAGAGCAGCGAAGTGGAGGGAAGTGGAGTAGCGTGGGGCGAGACGAAGACCGGTGGAGCTGAGGGGAGGCCCCGAGTGCTGCTCGGTACCCATGCCCCGAAGCTCGACGAGAAGGGTCGCGTGATCCTGCCCGCCAAGTTCCGGGACGAACTCTCCGGCGGTCTCGTCATGACCCGCGGCCAGGAACGGTGCGTGGTCGTCTTCAGCGCCAGGACCTTCGAGGAACTCCACGAGCGGATCCGCCAGGCGCCGATGACGTCGAAGCGGACCCGTGACTACATGCGCCTGTTCCTCTCCGGAGCGAGCGCCGAACAACCCGACAAGCAGAACCGCGTCACGATCCCGCAGAACCTCCGCGAGTACGCGGGGCTCGAGCGGGACCTGACGGTCATCGGCAGCGGTGACCGCGCCGAGATCTGGTCGACCAGCGCGTGGGAGGCCTACTACGCGGAGACCGAAGAGGCCTTCGCCGAGAACGACGAGGAGGTGATCCCGGGGATCTTCTGATCCGTGGATCGAGACTCCCAGCCGTCCGCCCTGACACACCTTCCCCGGTGTCAGGTCGCATGGATGGGGATCCGGACCCACGGCCCAGGAGTCCAGGGGCGCACATGGCAGCACCGGAGAAGTTCCCGCACACCCCCGTGATGCTCGAGCGGATCGTCGACCTCTTCACGCCGACGCTCGACGGCCCGGGCAAGGTCGTCGTCGACGCGACGCTCGGCATGGGCGGGCACTCGGCGGGCCTGCTCGAGCGCTTCCCGGAGCTCACGCTCGTCGGGCTCGACCGCGACACGGACGCCCTCGGCATCGCGGGGGAGCGGCTCGCCCGCTTCGGCGACCGCGTGCGCCTCGTGCACACCGTGTACGACGAACTGCCGGAGGCGCTCGACGGCCTCGGCATCGACGCGGTCGACGGTGTGCTCTTCGACCTCGGCGTCTCGTCGCTGCAGCTCGACCGTGCCGAGCGCGGCTTCGCCTACAGCCAGGACGCCCCGCTCGACATGCGCATGGACCGGACGCAGGGCATCACCGCCGCCGAGGTCCTCGCCGACTACGACGAGCGCGAGCTGCGCCGGATCTTCCAGCGCTACGGCGAGGAGAAGCTCGCCGGCCGGTACGCGAAGGCGATCGTCGAACGCCGGGCCGAGCGCCCGTTCACGATGTCCGGCGACCTCGTCCAGGTGCTGCACGACGCCACCCCGGTCGCGATCCAGCGGCAGGGGCACCCGGCGAAGCGGGTGTTCCAGGCGCTCCGGATCGAGGTCAACACCGAACTCAGCGTCCTCGAGCGGGCGATCCCCGCCGCGCTCGACCGCATCCGGGTCGGCGGCCGCCTGGTCGTCGAGTCCTACCAGTCGCTCGAGGACCGCATCGTGAAGCGCGCCCTCGTCGAACGGACCACCTCCAGCGCCCCGGCGGACCTGCCGGTGGAGCTCCCCGAGCACGCACCGACCTTCGCCCTGGTCGTCAAGGGCGCCGAGCAGGCCGACGAGGCCGAGCGCGCCGCCAACCCCCGAGCTACCCCCGTGCGCCTGCGCGCGGCCGAGCGGATCCGGAAGTGACATGAGCACGAACCTCGCACTCGTCGACCCTGCCGTCGCCCCGTCGCGCGCGCCGCGTCCGGACCACGTCCGACCCGAGCGGAAGCGCCCGGAGCTCGTCGAGGTCACCCCGACCAAGGCGCAGCGCCGTGCCCGACCGCGGGTGGCCTACGCCATCGTCGCGATCGCCGCGCTCGGGCTGCTGCTCCTGGCCCAGCTCGGCATCAGCATGGGGCTCAGCCAGGGTGCCTACACACTCAGCTCGTTGAAGACCGAGCAGACCGGGCTCACGCGGACCCAGGCGTCCCTGTCCGAGGGGCTCAAGGTGCTCGAGTCGCCGCAGAACCTGGCCCGCAACGCGCAGGCCCTCGGCATGATCGCGAACTCGACGCCGGTGTACCTCGACCCGAAGACCGGCACCGTCTACGGCACGCCGACGCCGGCGACACCGGAAGAGGCGACCGGCAACACCGCGAACCAGGTCCCGAACTCCCTGCTCGGCGACGTGCCGCTCGCCGCGAAGCAGGGCGACACCGCGACGAGCAAGGAGAACAGCACGACTGCTCCGGCCGCTGGTGCGGTGGCTGCGACGGCCCCCGCCGACACTGGGAAGGCCGGGGCGTCCAGCGCGTCGGACCAGGGTTCGACCAAGTCCTCCGTAGAGTCCGACGCGAACCAGCTCCAGGCACCCACGACCCGGTGACCGAGGGCTCAGCACCACCCCGGGAAGGCCGCTCGTGACGAAGACGCTCCGCAACCGACGACTGCGCTACAGCGTCGTGATGATCGCCGTGATCGCGCTCGTCGCGGTGTTCGTGGTCCGACTGGTCGACATACAGGTCGTGCAGGCCGACGAGCTGTCGAAGGCCGCCGAGTCGAAGCGCAGCATCCCGGTGACCCTCTACGGCACCCGCGGCACGATCGTCGACCGCGACGGCACGGCCCTGGCCGAGAGCGTGGTCCGGTACAACATCACGACGTCGCCGCGACTGGTGAAGGCCTTCGACGGCAAGCTCGGCGGGACCCGCGTCAAGGAGATCTCGGTCGACCAGGCGCTCAGCGCGATCGCGAAGGCCTCCGGCGGTGAGGTCGCCACGATGCAGGCGAACATCGCGGCCGACCCGAAGTCCGACTTCGCCTACCTGGTCAAGGGGATCGACGTCGCGCACTACGAGGCCGTCCGCGCCCTCCAGGTGCCGTGGCTCTACCCGGAGCAGCAGGCCGCACGGTCCTACCCGACCGGGGCCGCCACCGGCAACGTGACCGGCTTCATGGGGACCGACGGTGCCCAGGCCGGCCTCGAGCTGGCGTACCAGAAGTGCCTGGCCGGCACGAACGGCTCCGAGACGTACGAGCGCGGTGAGGACGGCGTGCAGCTGCCGGGCAGCACCGTGACGCAGAAGCGCGCGAAGGACGGCGGCACGCTCGTCACCACGATCGACAGCGACCTGCAGTACATGGCGTCGCAGGACATCGCCGACGCCGCGCAGCAGCTCAGGGCCGAGTCCGCCACCGCCACCGTGGTGAACGCGAAGACCGGCGAGGTCCTGGCCGTCGCCGACTACCCGACGGTCGACCCGAACGACGTCGACGCGACGAAGGACCCGGGCGCCTACGGCTCCCGCGCCCTGACCGCCGCCTACGAGCCCGGGTCGACGATCAAGGCCGCGATCGCCGCCGCCCTCATCGACAAGGGGCTGGCGAGCCCGACGACCCAGGCCGTCGTGCCGTACTCGCGGACGTTCCCCTGGGGCGGCACCATCCACGACTCCGAGTTCCACCCCACCGAGAACCTCACGCTCACCGGCATCCTCCGGGACTCCTCGAACGTGGGCATCACGGAGCTCGGCTCGAAGCTGACGACGCAGCAGCGCTACGACGTGATGCGCGAGTTCGGCCTGTTCGAGCCCGAGCCGGCGATCGACTACCCGGGCCAGCCGACGATGGACTACGGCGCGAGCCCGCAGTGGGACAAGCAGACCGACATCAACTCGATGTTCGGCCAGGGCATCTCGACCACGGCCATGCAGGTCTCGAGCGTCTACCAGACGCTCGCGAACCAGGGTGTGCGGATCCCGCTGCACATGGTGAAGGGCTGCCAGACCGAGGACGGCACGACCATCGACGCGCCCGACGTGCAGAGCAAGCGTGTCGTGTCGGCCGCCGCGGCGACCCAGACGGTCGACATGCTGCAGAGCGTCGTGACCGGCGGCACCCTGGTCGGCATGAAGCCGATCTCGGGCTACAACATCGCCGCGAAGACCGGAACGGCCGAGGTCGCCGACGGTGCGAAGGGCTACGGCGCGGATCGCATCATCTCGGTGGCCGGAATGGCCCCCGCCGAAGACCCCCAGTATGTTGTCACGGTGACGTTCACGAAGCCGCAGACCACCAAGTGGTCGAGCGGAGCGGCTCCGGCGTTCCGCACACTCATGTCCCAGGTGCTCGAGAAGTACCGAGTCGCCCCCTCCACGACCCAGGCACGGACCTACCCGTCGACCTGGTAGGCCGACCCGTCCACGTGGTGAGGAAGAAGGAGCACTTGTCAGCACGGATCCCCCCGGTCCTCCGGCCCGAACACCCGACCCCGCGGCCGGTCGCCGAACTCGCGAACGCCTTCGGGCTCCGGGTCGTCGGGTCGCTCGACGGCGTCGAGACGACCGGCGTCACCCTCAGTGCCGCCGAGGTGCAGCCCGGTGACCTGTTCGTCGGCGTCCACGGCGCGAACCGCCACGGCGCAGAGTTCGCCGCTGACGCCGCCGAGCGCGGTGCTGTCGCGGTGCTGACCGATGCCGACGGCGTGGCGGTCGCCGAGCCGTCCGGCCTGCCGGTCCTGGTCGTCGACGACCCCCGGGCAGCGCTCGGGGACGTCTCCGCGTGGGTGTACCGCACGAACCCGGACGAGGCCGAGCTCCCGCAGCTCTTCGCCGTCACCGGGACGAACGGCAAGACGAGCACCTCGTACATCCTCGAAGGCATCCTCAGGCAGCTCGGCCTGGTCACCGGTCTGAGCTCGACCGCCGAGCGCCACATCGGTTCGCTCAGCGTCACCAGCCGTCTCACCACGCCCGAGGCCAGCGAGATGCACGCGCTCCTCGCCCGGATGCGCGAGAGCGAGGTCCGCGCCGTGGCCGTCGAGGTCAGCGCCCAGGCCCTCAGCCGGCACCGCGTCGACGGCATCGTCTTCGACGTCGTGGCGTTCACGAACCTCAGCCACGACCACCTCGACGACTACGCCGACATGGAGGAGTACTTCCAGGCGAAGCTGCCGCTGTTCCAGCCCGAGCACGGCCGGCGCGGTGTCGTCTCGCTCGACACCGACTGGGGCCACCGCGTCGTCCAGGACTGCCGGATCCCGGTGACCACCATCACCGTGCACCCCGAGGTCGAGGCCGAGTGGCACGTCGACATCGTCGAGGCCCACGCCGCGTACACCGAGTTCCGCCTGACCGGACCGGAGGGCCGCGAGCTGATCACCCGCGTCCCGCTGATCGGGTGGCACATGGCGGCCAACGCCGCCCTCGCCATCGTCATGCTCGTCGAGGGCGGGTTCGAGCTCGGGGCGATCGCGCACGCGCTCGAGACCAACCACCGCACCTACGCCGACGAGCGGGACGGCACCGTCGTCAGCGCCATCGAGTGCTACCTGCCCGGTCGCACGGAGCGCGTCTCCGGCAACTCCGGCCCGAGCGTCTACGTCGACTTCGGGCACAGTCCGGACGCCTTCCTCAACACCCTCGCCGCGGTGCGCCAGTTCACGCCCGGCAAGGTCGTCATGCTGTTCGGCGCCGACGGCGACCGCGACACGACGAAGCGTGCGGACATGGCCCGGGTGGCCGCCGAGGGGTCCGACATCCTCGTCGTCACCGACCACCACCCGCGGTTCGAGGACGCCGCGTCGATCCGGAAGACCCTGGTCGATGCCGCCCGCGCCGCGTACCCGGAGCACGAGATCCACGAGGTGAGCCCGCCCGAGGCCGCCATCCGCGCCGCGGTGGCCCTGGTCGGCGAGGGGGACTCGATCCTCTGGGCTGGCCCCGGCCACCAGGACTACCGTGACATCCAGGGCGTGCGGACGCCGTACTCGGCGCGTGACGAAGCCCGCGCCGCACTCCGCGAAGCCGGCTGGGAACCGAACTCCGGCCCGGCGGAGGACGCCCGATGATCGCGCTGACCCTCGCCGAGATCGCCGCCGCGGTCGACGGCGAGCTCGTCCACGGTGCCGCCGACTCCACCGTCGACGGCTCGGTGGAGACGGACTCGCGGCTCGTCGCCCCCGGCAGCGTCTTCTTCGCCCTGCTCGGCGAGGAGACGGACGGACACCGCTTCGTGCCGTCCGCCGCCGCCGCCGGTGCCGCACTGGTGGTCACCGAGCGTGCCGTCGACCTGCCCGCCGACTCCGCCACCGCACAGATCGTCGTCGCCGACGGGTACGCCGCACTGGCCGCCCTGGCGCACGAGGTCGTCGCGCGCGTCCGCGCCGGCGGGTCACTCCGCGTGGTCGGCATCACCGGCTCGAACGGCAAGACGAGCACGAAGAACATGCTCCGCACGATCCTGTCCCGCGCCGGTGAGACCGTCGCGCCGGAGGGCTCGTTCAACAACCACGTCGGCGCCCCGGTCTCGATGCTCCGCATCACGACGGACACCCGGTTCCTGGTCGTCGAGATGGGCGCGAGCGGCATCGGCCACATCGCGAAGCTCGTCCGCATCGCCGAGCCGGACGTCGGTGTCGTGCTGAAGGTCGGTCTCGCCCACGCCGGCGAGTTCGGCGGGATCGAGGCCACCGAGCGCGCCAAGTCCGAGATGGTCACCGACCTCCCGGCCACCGCGACCGCACTCCTCAACGTCGACGACGACCGCGTGGCGCGGATGCGCGAGCGCACGGACGCCCGCGTGGTCGGCTTCGGCACGTCCGCCGCGGCGGACTACCGCATCAGCGGTGTCACCACGGACCGCGAGGGCACCCGCTTCACGCTCACCGCGCCTCCCGTCGGTGACACCGCGCCGACACCCGACGACGTGACGGGAGGCCCGTCCGACGTCCTCGAGACCGTCGACGTCCGCCTCGCCATCCTCGGCGAGCACCACGCGATGAACGCGGCCGCCGCCCTGACGGTGGCGCACCTCTGGGGTGTGCCGCTCGCCGACGGTGCCGAGGCCCTCGCGTCGATGACGCGTGCCGAGCGCTGGCGCATGGAGTTGCTGCAGGGCCCGGACGGGGTCACCGTCATCAACGACGCCTACAACGCCTCACCCGACTCGACCGCCGCCGCACTGCGGACGCTCGCGCAGGTCGTCCGACCGGGGGAGCGCACCGTCGCCGTCCTCGGCGAGATGGCCGAGCTCGGGGAGTTCTCGGTGGAGGAGCACGACACGATCGGTCGACTCGTCGTGCGCCTCGGCATCGGACAGCTCGTGGTCGTCGGCCGCGGTGCCATGCCCATCCACCAGGCCGCCACCCTCGAGGGATCGTGGGACGGCGAGTCCGTGTTCATCGAGGACGTCGACGACGCCGTCCGTGCCCTCCAGGAACTCGTGCGTCCGGGTGACGTCGTCCTGGTCAAGTCCTCGAAGTCGGCCGGGCTGCGGTTCCTCGGCGACCGCCTCGGAGGTGTCCCCGAATGATCGCGCTCCTCGTCGCCGGCGCTGTGTCGCTGGTGTTCACACTGCTGCTCACGCCGCTGTTCATCAAGCTGTTCCACCGACTCGGGTGGGGGCAGTTCATCCGTGACGACGGTCCGCAGTCGCACCACACGAAGCGTGGCACCGCCACCATGGGCGGCATCGTCCTGATCCTCGGCGCGGTGCTCGGCTACTTCGTCGGACACCTGGTCGGTCGGGACCCGCTGACGCTGTCCGGGCTGCTCGTCCTGTTCCTCATGGTCGGGCTCGGTGTCGTCGGCTTCGTCGACGACTTCCTCAAGGTCCGCCGCCAGCGGAGTCTCGGGCTCGGCGGCTGGGCGAAGGTGCTCGGACAGGTCATCGTCGGTGTGGTCTTCGCCACCATCGCGCTCGTCGTCCCGGCGGACAGCGGCAAGCCGCCGGCATCGACCATGATCTCGGCGATCCGGGACGTCCCGTGGCTCGACTTCATGGCCCTCGGCACGGTCATCGGCACGATCCTGTTCCTGGCGTGGATCGTGCTGCTCACGGTGTCGACCTCGAACGGCGTCAACGTCGCCGACGGGCTCGACGGCCTGGCGACCGGATCGAGCATCCTGGCGATCGGGTCCTACGTCATCATCGGGTTCTGGCAGTCGAACCAGATCTGTGGCGGCGCCCGGATCGACGAGAGCACGAAGCACGCCTGCTACACCGTCACGGATCCGCTCGACCTGGCGGTCGTCGCGGCCGCGGTCTGCGGTGGCCTGATCGGCTTCCTCTGGTACAACACGTCGCCGGCGCAGATCTTCCTCGGCGACACCGGCTCCCTCGGGCTCGGCGGCGCGCTGGCCGGCCTGGCGATCCTCAGCCGCACCGAGCTGCTGCTCATCCTGATCGGCGGCCTGTTCTTCATCGTCACCGGCTCGGTCATCCTGCAGCGGGCGTACTTCAAGATCACGCACGGCAAGCGCATCTTCCGGATGAGCCCCCTGCACCACCACTTCGAGCTCAAGGGCTGGGCCGAGGTCACCGTCGTCGTCCGGTTCTGGATCATCGCGGGGCTCTGCGTCGCGGCCGGGGTCGGACTGTTCTACCTGGAATGGATCGCACGAGTCCAATGAGCGAACGCCTGAACGGTCTCGACAGCTGGCACTCCGAGGGCTGGAAGGGGCTGCGGGTCGCCGTGCTCGGCCTCGGTGCCACCGGGTTCTCGGTGGCGGACACCCTCGCCGAGCTCGGCAGCGACGTCGTCGTCTACTCGACCGACGCCCCCGCCGACAGCGTCGAACTGCTGGACGTCATCGGCGCGCGCTTCGTGCAGACGCCGCTCGACACGGTGCCCGCGGAACTCGTCGAGCAGGCACCCGACCTGGTCGTCGTGTCGCCGGGCCTGCCGCCGCGCAACCCCACCGTCGTATGGGCACACGAGCACGGCGCGGTCTGGGGCGACATCGAGCTCGCCTGGCGTGTCCGCGACAAGGTCGTGAAGGGCCCGGTCGCCGCTCCGTGGGTGACGATCACCGGGACGAACGGCAAGACCACCACCACGCAGCTGACCACGGCGATGTACGCCGCCACCGGACTGCGCGCCGTGGCCTGCGGCAACATCGGCGTCCCGGTGCTCGACGTGGTCCGCGACCCGGAGGGCTTCGACGTCCTCGTCGTCGAGCTGTCCAGCCACCAGCTGCACTCGATGGCCTCCGAGGGCCCCGGTGCCGTCGTGCCGCTCGCCTCGGCGTGCCTCAACATCGCCGACGACCACCTGGAGTGGCACGGGTCGGCCGAGGCCTACCGCGCGGCGAAGGCGAAGGTCTACGAGCGCACGGTGATGGCCTGCGTCTACAACACCGCCGACGACGTGACCCGCCGCATGGTGGAGGACGCCGACGTCGTCGAGGGCTGCCGCGCGGTCGGCTTCTCGCTCGGCGTGCCGGCCCCCGGTGACGTCGGGGTCGTCGAGGACGTGCTCTGCGACCGCGCCTTCACCGAGGACCGCCGGAACAGCGCGCTCGAGCTCGCGACCGTCGCGGACCTCGAGACCGCCGGGCTCGACAGCCCGCACATGACCGCCAACGTGCTGGCCGCCGCGGCGCTCGCCCGCGCCGGGTCCGTCCCGCCGAGCGCGATCCGCTCCGCCGTCCAGGCCTTCCGCGCGGACCACCACCGCACCGAGTCCGTCGCCACCGCCGACGGCATCGCCTGGGTCGACGACTCGAAGGCGACGAACCCGCATGCCGCAACCGCCTCGCTGTCGGCGTTCGACTCCGTGGTGTGGATCGTCGGCGGGCTCTTCAAGGGCGTCGACATCGACGGCCTGGTGGAGCGCTTCGGGCCCGGGGTCCGAGGCGTCGTCGTGATCGGCACCGACCGGGCCCCCGTCCTGGAGGCATTCGCACGACACGCGCCGACGGTCCCGGTGCTGCAGGTGGAAGCGCTGGACACTGGACAGGTCATGCCCGAGGCGGTCCGGCATGCCGCATCGGTCGCGAGGCCGGGCGACACGGTCCTCCTCGCCCCGGCCGCCGCGTCCTTCGACCAGTTCGGTTCCTACGCCGACCGGGGCGAACGTTTCGCGGCAGCGGTCCACGAGCACCTGGGAGGCGACGCCGATGGCGACACCGACGGATCTGCCGACGAACGGCCGTAGTGCCCGAGCCCGTGCCGGAGCAGCGGGAGCCGCAGCCGGCGCCCGTGTGAGTTCCGGGGTGGACGGCGCCCGCCGTCGCTCGAACGGCGCGGTCGTGGCCGTCAAGAACGTCTTCGTGGCCGAGTCCACCACGTTCTACACGATCCTCGGCGTCACGCTCTTCCTCGTCGTCTTCGGCGTCGTGATGGTCCTGTCGTCGTCGAGCGTGGAGGAGTACCGCTACAAGCACGGCTTCTTCGGCGCCTTCGCGAAGCAGGGCCTGTACGCGCTCATCGGCGTGCCGTTGATGCTCGTGGTCAGTCGGCTCTCCGCCGAGTTCTGGCGCCGCTGGGCGATGCGCATCCTCCTTGCCGGGCTCGTCCTGCAGCTGCTGGTGTTCAGCCCGATCGGCATCTCGGTGCAGGGCAACCGGAACTGGATCGGCATCGGCGGGTTCACCGCCCAGCCGTCCGAGATCCTCAAGCTCGCCCTGGTGCTCGGCATCGGCGCGGTGCTGTTCCGCAAGCGCGAGAAGCTGCACGACTGGCGTGAGGTCTTCATCCCCGTCGGGCTCGCGACCGCCGTCTCGATCGGGCTCGTCCTGGTCGGCGGCGACCAGGGCACGGCCATGATCATGATGATCCTGGTCTTCGGCAGCCTGTTCGTCGGTGGTGTCCGCCTGCGGCACCTCGCGGTGGGGGTCGCGGCGATCGCGGTCATGCTGCCGGTCGTGACCATGGCCTCCAGCTCGCGGCAGTCCCGCATCAGCGCGTGGCTCTCCGGCTGCACCGACTCGAACCAGGCGCAGGACCTCTGCTGGCAGCCCGTCCACGGCATGTGGGCGCTGGCGTCCGGCGGGGTGTTCGGCGTCGGTCTCGGCAACTCGAAGCTCAAGTGGTCGTGGTTGCCCGAGGCGGACAACGACTACATCTTCGCGATCGTCGGCGAGGAACTCGGGCTGATCGGCGCGGTCGTCGTGCTGGCCCTGTTCGTCGTCCTGGCGATCGGCATGATCCGGGTCATCCGCCTGTCCCCGGACCCCTTCGTCCGCACCGTCACCGGCGGCGTCCTCGCCTGGGTGATCGGGCAGGCGCTCGTCAACATCGCGGTCGTGCTGGGGCTCCTGCCGGTGCTCGGTGTGCCGCTCCCACTCATCTCAGCCGGTGGGTCGGCGCTCATCATGACGCTCGTCGCCATCGGAGTCGTGCTGTCCTTCGCCCGTGACCTGCCCAGCCGCTCCGGTGGCAGTGTGCGCGGCACCACCGTCCCGGAACCCGGGACACGGAACGGAGCCCTGCGGTGAGCCGCTTCCTCTTCGCCGGCGGCGGGACCGCTGGCCACGTGAACCCGCTGCTCGCGGTCGCCGACCGACTGACCCAGCGGTCCCCGGAGGACGAGGTCCTGGTCCTCGGCACCGCCGAGGGGCTCGAGTTCCGGCTCGTGCCGATGCGCGGGTACGAACTCGTGACGATCCCGCGGCTGCCGTTCCCGCGGAAGGTGAACGGCGCCGCGCTGCGGTTCCCGGGTGCCTTCTGGTCGGCGGTGCGGCGCACCGAACAGATCATCCGCGAGCGCGAGATCGCCGTCGTGCTCGGCGTCGGTGGGTACGCGGCGGCACCGGCGTACGTCGCGGCGAAGCGGACCGGCACGCCGATCGTCGTGCACGAGCAGAACGCCAAGCCGGGGCTGGCGAACCGGATGGCCGCCGTCCTGACGAGCCACGTCGGTGTGACCTTCTCGAACACCAGGCTGCCGCACTCCCGCGTCGTCGGCATGCCCCTGCGCCGGGAGATCGAGCGGCTCGACCGTCGCGCCGAGCGTGCGGCGGGCTTCGCCGAGTTCGGCCTCGACCCGGACCGCCCGGTGCTGCTCGTCACGGGTGGCTCGTCGGGTGCGCGGAGCATCAACCGCACCGTCAACCAGGCTGCGGCGACGATCCTCGGTGCGGGCTGGCAGATCCTGCACGTCGTCGGTGCCGCGTCGGACATCGGCCCGAGCGACCTGGACGGGTACCACGTGCTGCCGTACTGCGACCGGATGGACCTGGCGTACGCCGCGGCGGACTTCGTCGTCTCGCGCTCCGGTGCCGGCATGGTCTGTGAGCTCACCGCGGTCGGACTGCCGAGCGTCCTGGTGCCGTACCCGGTCGGCAACGGCGAGCAGCGGTACAACGCCCGCGACGTGGTCGCCGCCGGGGGAGCGGTGCTCGTGGCCGACCAGGAATTCACGCCGGACTGGATCACGTTGCAGCTGCTGACGATCCTGGAGGACCGTGCCGGCATCGCGGACATGGCCGTCCGCTCCGGCAGTGTCGGACACCGCGACGGAGCCGACCGGATGACGGAACTCGTCCTCAGCGCCGCCCGCACCAGCAGGCGGCGCCGCACCAGCAGCACCACGGAGGAAGCATGACCATCAAGCCGGACCTCACCCAGCCGATCCCCGACGACCTGGGCACGGTGCACTTCGTCGGCATCGGCGGGTCCGGCATGAGCGGCATCGCGCGGATGTTCCTGGCCGCCGGTCACCGCGTCACCGGTAGCGACTCCCGCGAGACCGCGACGACCGGCCGGATGCGCGAGCTCGGTGCCGAGGTCCGGATCGGGCACGACGCCGCGAACGTCGGTGACGCCGACACGATCGTCGTCACCAGTGCGCTGTGGCCGGACAACCCCGAGCTCCTCGAGGCGCAACGGCGCGGGCTGCCGGTGCTGCACCGGTCGCAGGCCCTGGCCGCGCTGATCTCCGAGCACCGCCTGGTCGCGGTCGCGGGTGCGCACGGCAAGACCACCTCGACGGGCATGGTCGTCACCGCGCTCGTCGAGCTGGGCCTGGACCCGAGCTTCGTCAACGGCGGCGTCATCCAGTCGCTCGGCACGAGTTCGGCACCGGGCAGCAGCGAGCTGTTCGTCGTCGAGGCGGACGAGTCCGACGGCTCGTTCCTGCTCTACGACGTCGCGATCGCGCTCATCACGAACGTCGACCCCGACCACCTGGACCACTACGGCAGCGAGCAGGCCTTCATCGACGCGTTCGTCGAGTTCGCCGCGAAGGCCCGCGAACGTGTCGTCGTCTCGAGTGACGACGCCGGCGCGGTCCGTGTCACCGAGGGCATCCGTGCCCGTCCCGACGCTCCGGAGATCGTCACCTTCGGCGAGGCCGAGGGAGCCGACGTCCGCATCGAGCGCGTGACCGAGGGGGCCGGGGTGACGGTCGATCTCCGCTGGGGCGGCGCGACCCACCACATCGCCCTCCGTGTACCCGGTCGGCACAACGCCGTCAACGCCGTCGGCGCCTTCGCGGTGCTCGTCGGGCTCGGTGTCGAGCCGGCCGACGCGGTCCGTGGCATCGAGGCGTTCGGTGGCACCGAGCGCAGGTTCGAGCTGCACGGCGTCGAGCGCGGCGTCTCGGTGTACGACGACTACGCCCACCACCCGACCGAGGTCGCCGCGGCCCTGCACGCCGCCCGTGACGTGGTCGGCGCGGGCCGGATCATCGCGATCCACCAGCCGCACCTGTACTCGCGGACGCGGTTGATGGCAGCCGACTTCGCGAAGGTCTACGAGGAACTGGCCGACCACACGGTGGTGCTCGACGTCTACGGCGCGCGCGAGGACCCGGAGCCCGGCGTCACCGGCGCCCTGGTGCAGGAGCGCTTCGCCGACCAGGCCCGCGTCGACTACCTGCCCGACTGGTCCGAGGCCTCGGCCCGTGCGGCTGCGGTCGCCCGGGAGGGCGACATCATCATGACCCTGAGCTGCGGTGACGTGTACCGGATCATCCCGCAGGTCCTGACGGCCCTGCAGACCTCCGACGACGCCGGAGCCGCAGGCCGGTGAAGCGCCCCGAGGGCTTCGACGACCGGGGCGGGGCCGACGAGCGGTCCACCGGCCCGGACGGTCGTGACGGCGTGGCCGGGGGCGGACGTCCGGCTCGCGGCGGCGGCTTCCGGTCGGCGCTGAGCGGCGCCCGGGAGGCCCGGCGTGCCTCGCGCACACCGGTTCCCCGCGACGACGTGGCCGCGTCCACCCCCAGGTCGGACGTCCACCCCGACCGGCTCGACGCGCTGCTGCCGGACCTCCCGGCGGTCGACCTGACGGCGGACGACCACACGCCGGACGACCGCCTGACCGCTCCGGTGCCGCTCAACCGACGCCTGACCGGACACGATGCCGCGCCCGTCGGCACGCCGGGTGCCGCCGCGACGGGTGCCGACGTGACGGAGCCGGGTCGTTCCTCCCGTCCGGGTGCCGGTACCCGCACCGACGTGATCGACGCCCCGGTGTCCACCCACGTGCCGCACGAGACCCCGATCGGTGCCCGCGTCCGCGCTGCCGAGACCGCTCGCGAGGCCCGTGTCGCCCGCAAGCGTCGCCGACTGCTCGAGCGCGCCGAGGTCCGTCGGTTCACCCGCCGCTCCCGGCACCGACGCGCGGCGTGGATCACGGCGGGCGGTGTCGTCGTCGTCCTCGTGGTGTCGATCCTCGTCGCGGTGTTCTCGCCGTTGATGGCGTTGCAGACCATCGAGGTGAAGGGCACCGACCGGGTCGATGCCGCGCAGGTCCGTGCGGCACTGTCGGGTCAGATCGGCACGCCACTCGCCCGCATCGACCTCGACGAGGTGCAGCAGCGCATCGCGGGCTTCCCGCTGATCGAGAGCTACGTGACCGAGGAGGAGCCGCCGCACACCCTGGTCGTCACGGTCACCGAGCGGACCCCGGTCGTCGCGGTGCAGTCCGGGAAGACGTTCGACCTGGTCGACCCGGCCGGCATCGTCGTGCAGTCGACGACGAAGCGGCCGGACGGCATGCCGGTGGCGGACATCAGTCGGGCGGCGCTCGGCAGCACGGTGTTCCGCACGATGACCGAGGTCGTGCTGGCGATGCCCGCCAGTGTGCGCGACCAGGTGTCCGGCATCGCGGCGTCGACGTCGGACGACGTGACGCTCACGATGAGCGACGGGTCGAGCGTGGTGTGGGGGAGCCCGGACGAGTCGGCGGCGAAGGCGACGCTCTTGGCCGCCCTGGTGCAGGACCACGTGGCACGTGACAAGGGCTCGAAGGTCGAGTACGACGTGTCCGCGCCGGACAACGGCATCATCCGACCGCAGGGGTGACCGCGCGCTGCTCGGGCGCGGCGGCGACACGATCTGCGCCGTGATCGGCGACACGCGGCGTGGCGGGTCGTCAGCAGCAGGACGGCACCCGTAGCGTCGGGGCCAGCACCATTCGTAGCAGCTAGAACTCTGAACTTCAAGCACAGGTTGAGGGTTTTGACCGGAGGCCGGACAGACGTGACCACGAACCACAACTACCTCGCCGTCATCAAGGTGGTCGGTGTCGGCGGCGGCGGTGTCAACGCCGTCAACCGCATGATCGAACTCGGCCTCCGCGGCGTCGAGTTCATCGCCATCAACACCGACGCGCAGGCGCTGCTCCTCAGTGACGCCGACGTCAAGCTCGACGTGGGTCGCGAGATCACCCGCGGTCTCGGCGCCGGCGCCGACCCCGAGGTGGGCCGACGTGCCGCCGAGGACCACGCCGAGGAGATCGAGGAAGCCCTCGCCGGCGCCGACATGGTCTTCGTCACCGCCGGTGAAGGTGGTGGCACCGGGACCGGTGGTGCCCCGGTCGTCGCGCGCATCGCGAAGTCGATCGGTGCCCTGACCATCGGCGTCGTCACGAAGCCCTTCGGCTTCGAGGGCAAGCGTCGTCAGTCGCAGGCCGAGAACGGCGTCGCGAGCCTCAAGGACGAGGTCGACACGCTCATCGTCGTGCCGAACGACCGCCTGCTCGAGATCTCCGACCGCGGCATCTCCATGGTCGAGGCCTTCGCCACGGCCGACCAGGTGCTCCTCGCCGGTGTCCAGGGCATCACGGACCTCATCACGACGCCGGGCCTGATCAACCTCGACTTCGCCGACGTGAAGAGCGTCATGCAGGGTGCCGGCTCGGCGCTCATGGGCATCGGTTCCTCGAGGGGTGCCGACCGCGCGATCAAGGCGGCCGAACTCGCCGTCGCGTCGCCGCTGCTCGAAGCCTCGATCGACGGTGCACACGGCGTGCTGCTCTCGATCCAGGGCGGCTCGAACCTCG
Source organism: Curtobacterium sp. MCBD17_030 (assembly GCF_003224255.1). Taxonomy (NCBI): domain Bacteria; kingdom Bacillati; phylum Actinomycetota; class Actinomycetes; order Micrococcales; family Microbacteriaceae; genus Curtobacterium; species Curtobacterium sp. MCBD17_030. The sequence continues at coordinate 112,517 of NZ_QKLI01000004.1, forward strand.
GCATCTTCGAGATCAACGACGCGGCCCGCCTGGTGCAGGAAGCCGTGCACCCCGAAGCGAACATCATCTTCGGTGCGGTCATCGACGACACCCTGGGCGACGAGGTGCGCGTCACCGTCATCGCCGCGGGCTTCGACGGTGGCGAGCCGTCGCAGCAGCAGCACCAGGAACGTCGCTCGAGCTACGTCGACCCGGACGCCGGCGCCACCGTGCCCGTCACCACCGGCTCGTCCAACCGCATCGAGGACTCCGGGCACTCGACCCCGTCCTGGGCGTCGCAGGAGCACGAGCCGCCGGCGCAGCGCGCCGCCGACCCGGCCTTCGACGACGACGACGAACTCGACGTCCCCGACTTCCTGAAGTGAGCCGTCCGCGCACGTGAGTGACGCCGACCAGCGTGAGCCGAGCCTCCCGTCCGACACCGGACCGGAGGCTCGGCCTGTGTCCGCAGCGTCCGACACCGGACTGGAGGCTCGGCCTGTGTCCGCAGCGTCCGACACCGGACTGGAGGCTCGGCTGGCGTCCGTCCGGGAGGGCATCGGCGACGCGGCTCGCGCCGCCGGCCGCTCCGTCGACGAGCTGACGCTCGTCGTCGTCACGAAGTACCACCCGGCCGCCCTGGTCCGGCAGCTCGCCGTGCTCGGCGTCACGGACGTGGGGGAGAACCGCCACCAGGAGGCGCAGGCCAAGGCCGCGGAACTCGAGGACCTCGGCCTGACCTGGCACTTCGTCGGACAACTGCAGTCGAAGAAGGCCCGGCAGGCCCGCCGGTACGCCCACGTGGTGCAGTCCCTCGACCGAGCGAGCGTCGTGGACGCCTTCGCCCCGACCGAGACAGAGCCGGACCCCCGCGTGCTCGACGGGTTCGTGCAGGTCAACCTGACCGACGACCCCGGTCGTGGCGGGGTCGCACCGGACGACGTCGACGCGCTGGCCGAGCGGGTCCTGGCCACCGGGACCCTGCGCCTCCGCGGTGTGATGGCGGTGGCGCCGCTCGACGAGGAGCCCCGCGCGGCCTTCGCCCGGCTCCGCGCGATCTCCGAGCGCGTGCGCCTGCTCGACCCCGCGGCGACGGACATGTCCGCCGGCATGAGCGGCGACTACGCCGACGCGATCGCCGAGGGCGCGACACACCTGCGGATCGGGACCGCAATCACCGGGAATCGCCCCGCCGCACCATAGCCTCGTCGCAGGGCAACAACGAGCACGACCCCCGGAGGAACCATGGCCAACCCGCTGAAGAAGACGATGGTCTACCTCGGCCTCGCCGACGAGGAACTCGACTACGAGGACGAGCAGCAGGCCGCGCCCACGCAGGCGCGCCAGCAGGCCCCGGCCGCGGCAGCGCAGCAGGAGGCCCCGGCCGCCGCGACGCCCGCTGCCGCCCCGGCCGCCGCCGCTCCCGCAGCTGCCGCCCCGGCCGCCGCACCCGCGAAGCCCCAGCACACCTCCCAGCGCGGCGCGCAGGTCACCCCGCTCCGCCGATCGCACACGACCGCACAGAAGGCGACCCCGGTCCAGGAAATGAACGAGATCCTCACCGTCCACCCGCGCGAGTACAAGGACGCCCAGTCCATCGCCGAGAGCTTCCGTGACGGCATCCCCGTCATCATCAACCTCTCGCAGATGACCGAGGGTGACGCCCGCCGGATGATCGACTTCGCCAGCGGCCTGTCGCTCGGCCTCTACGGCAAGATCGAGCGCGTCACGAACAAGGTCTTCCTGCTCTCCCCCGCGCACATCGCAGTGAGCGGTGAGCCTGCTGAGGTAGAGTCCGACATCGAGGCGAACTTCTTCGCCCAGTCCTGAGCCGCCCGCGCGGTACGGGTGCCCGACCGGCTCCCGGATGACCGCTCGGCACCCAGGCCCACCCGCCCCGTGACCGGTGCCTCCCGGCCCCGGTCACACGAGACGAGCGAGCCGAACCGTGTTCATCTTCACGATCCTCTCCTTACTCCTCACGCTGTACTTCTACGTGATGTGGGGGCGATTCATCCTCGACATCGTGCAGTCGTTCAACCGTTCATGGCGGCCGCAGCGTGCGCTGCTGGTCGTGGCGGAGTTCGTCTACACGGTCACCGACCCGCCCATCAAGGCGGTACGTCGTGTCCTGCCGCCGCTCCGGCTCGGACCCGTCGCACTCGACTTCGGATGGACGATCGTGATGCTCGTCGTGATCATCCTGCGGGTCGTCGTGCAGTCCCTGGCACTGCGCTTCATCTGATCCCGACCCCGTCGAGGGATCCGGCCGGCAGGGTCGCGACACGCGCCACGCGGGCAGCCGACACGGTTCGGAGCCGCCCTCGGTGTACGGTGGTCGGGATCGATGTCCTGCCCTGGCGGGACATCCGCACCGGGACCCCGGCTGGTACGTTCAGCACGGACGGTCCAGCAGGGCCCCCGGTTCCACACGTTCAGCAGTTCTATTGAGGTGACGGCAATGGCTTTGACGCCGGAAGACGTAGTCAACAAGCGGTTCCAGCCGACCAAGTTCCGCGAGGGCTACGACCAGGACGAGGTCGACGACTTCCTCGACGAGATCGTGGCCGAGCTGCGTCGCCTGAACCAGGAGAACGAGGAGCTGCGTCAGCGCCTCGAGTCGGCCGGATCCGCTCCGTCGCTCGCCAAGGACGACGAGCCCGCTCCGACCCAGACGCCCGAGCCGGCCCCGGTCGCCGCCGCTCCGGAGCCCGCACCGGTCGCCGCTGCCGCCCCGGTCACCACGGTGAACCCGGACGAGGACACCGAGGGCACCACGAACCTCCTGACCCTCGCCCGTCGTCTCCACGAGGAGCACGTCCGCGAGGGCGTCGAGAAGCGCGATGCGCTCATCGCCGAGGGCCAGGCCCAGGCCGCCCGCCTCGTGTCCGAAGCCGAGGCAAAGCAGCGCCAGGTCCTCGCCGACACCGAGAACCAGAACCGCCAGCGCGTCGCGGTGCTCGACCAGGAGCGCACGCAGCTCGAGGGCAAGATCGACGAGCTCCGCACGTTCGAGCGCGACTACCGTGCGCAGCTCAAGAGCTACATCCAGAGCCAGCTCTCCGAGCTCGACTCGTCTGCCGGCACCGAGCAGTCCGGCTTCGCGCCGGCCCCGGCCTCGGCGCAGGGCTTCGGCAACTGACGTTGGACCGACCCGTCCCACGAGCGAAGGTCAGTGCACGCGCGATCGCGGCACTGGCCTTCGCCGCTGTCGTGGTGGTGACGCTCGACCAGGTCACCAAGGCACTCGTCGTGGCGAACCTGCCCGAGGGCGTCGTCGTCCCCGTGCTCGGCAACGCGCTGCAGTTCCTTTCTGTGCGGAACCCCGGTGCGGCGTTCTCCTTCGCTGTCAACATGACGTGGGTCTTCTCGCTGATCTCCGCCGCGGTCGTCGTCGCGATCGTCGTCTACGCCCGACGTATCCGGTCGATGTGGTGGGCCATCGTGCTCGGCATGCTCCTCGGCGGGGCGCTCGGCAACCTGTCCGACCGGCTGTTCCGTGAACCCGGCTTCGGGCGCGGCCACGTCGTCGACTTCATCTCGACACCGTGGATGATGCCGGCGATCTACAACGTGGCCGATTCGTTCATCTGCGTGAGCATGGTCGTCTTCGTGCTGCTCGTGATCCTCGGGGTGAACCTGGACGGGACGCGGGCCGTCTCCGAGAAGCAGCAGCGCGCGATGACCGAGGCTTCTGCGACCGACGTTGCGGGCTCCGCCGCGACGGGGTCCGGCGCTGCGGCTCCCGAGTCGGGGGCCGCGTCCGACGCTCCGGGCGCCAGCCGCGCCTCCCGACCGTCCGCTGACGGCCCGCTCGGCCACGACGCGACGTGAGCAACGCGACATGAGCGACGCGACGTGAGCGAGCAGCGTCAGCTGCCCGTCCCGGACGGGCTCGCCGGTGAGCGTGTCGACGCCGCCATCGCCAAGCTCCTCGGTTTCAGTCGCTCCTTCGCGGCCGACGTCGTCGCGGCGGGCGGGGTGCGGGTCGACGGCGTCGTCGCCGAGAAGTCCGACCGCCTGCACGCCGACGCGTGGCTCGAGGTCGAGTGGACCCCGAAGGAAGCCCCGCGGATCATCCCGGTGGAGGTCCCCGGCATGACGGTCGTGCACGACGACGAGGACATCGTCGTCGTCGACAAGCCCGTCGGTGTCGCCGCACACCCCTCGCCCGGCTGGGACGGGCCGACCGTGCCCGGAGGCCTCGCCGCCGCCGGCTTCACGATCGCGACGTCCGGCGCCGCCGAACGCGCCGGCATCGTGCACCGACTCGACGTCGGCACCTCCGGGTTGATGGTCGTGGCGAAGACCGAGCTGGCGTACACGCACCTGAAGCGGGCGTTCAAGGAGCGCACGGTCGAGAAGGTCTACCACGCGCTCGCGCAGGGACACCCGGACCCCACCTCCGGCACGATCGACGCCCCCATCGGGCGGCACCCCTCGAGCGACTGGAAGTTCGCGGTCACCGCGGACGGCAAGCCGAGCGTCACGCACTACGCGACCCTCGAGGCGTTCCGGTCCGCGACGCTGCTCGAGGTCCACCTCGAGACCGGCCGCACGCACCAGATCCGTGTGCACATGGCGGCGACCCGGCACCCACTGGTCGGCGACACGACGTACGGCGCCGACCCGGTGCTCGCGGAGGAGCTCGGGCTCACGCGGCAGTGGCTCGACGCGATCCGCCTCGGCTTCGCGCACCCGCGCACGGGGGAGTGGGTCGAGTTCCAGGCGTCGTACCCGGACGACCTGCAGCTGGCGCTCGACCGCATCCGCGCGGCCTGAGGAACGGGTACGACGAGCGGCCACGCCGGGCCGCGCTGCGACACGCTCGGGATCGTCGTCGGTCGCGGTTAGGCTGTCCACACCCCACCGCAGACCGTACGAACCGGAGGTTCCGTGTCGGATTCCGACTCCTTCGTCCACCTGCACGTGCACAGCGAGTACTCGATGCTCGACGGTGCCGCCAGGCTCTCGGACCTCGTGGCGGAGACCGCCGCGCAGGGCATGCCGGCCGTGGCGGTGACGGATCACGGCAACATGTTCGGCGCCTTCGAGTTCTGGAAGACCGCGAAGGCCGGCGGGGTCAAACCGATCATCGGGACAGAGGCGTACATCACTCCGCGGACCCACCGGAGCGACAAGACCCGTGTGCGCTGGGGTGACGGCGGTGGCGACGACGTGTCCGGTGCCGGTTCCTACACGCACATGACGATGTTCGCCGAGAACACGACCGGCATGCACAACCTGTTCCGGCTGTCGTCGAAGGCGTCGCTCGAGGGCTACTACTTCAAGCCGCGCATGGACATCGAGCTGCTGCAGGAGTACCACCAGGGCATCATCGCGACGACGGGCTGCCCCTCGGGAGAGATCCAGACCCGGCTGCGCCTCGGGCAGTACGACGAAGCCGTCCAGGCTGCGGCCGACTACCGGGACATCTTCGGCAAGGAGAACTACTTCGCCGAGGTCATGGACCACGGGCTCGAGATCGAACGTCGCATCATGAGCGACCTGATCCGGCTCGCCAAGGACCTGGACATCCCACTCGTGGGCACGAACGACCTGCACTACACGCACGCCCACGACGCCACGTCGCACGCCGCGCTGCTCTGCGTGCAGTCCGGGTCGACGCTGAACGACCCGAACCGCTTCAAGTTCGACGCCGACGAGTTCTACCTCAAGACCCCGGCGCAGATGCGGCACGTCTTCCGCGACAACCTCGAGGCCTGCGACAACACGCTGCTCATCGCCGAGCGGTGCAACGTCGAGTTCGACACCTCGGCGAACTACATGCCGAAGTTCCCGGTGCCCGAGGGCGAGACCGAGCACTCGTGGTTCGAGAAGGAGGTGGCGAAGGGGCTGGAGTACCGCTACCCCGGCGGCATCCCGGCCGAGGTCCAGGAGCGCGCTGACTACGAGGTCGGCATCATCAACCAGATGGGGTTCCCGGGCTACTTCCTGGTCGTCGCGGACTTCATCAACTGGTCGAAGAACAACGGCATCCGCGTCGGACCCGGCCGTGGTTCCGGCGCCGGCTCGATGGTCGCGTACGCCATGCGCATCACCGACCTCGACCCGATCCGACACGGGTTGATCTTCGAGCGCTTCCTCAACCCGGACCGGGTCTCGATGCCCGACTTCGACGTCGACTTCGACGACCGGCGCCGCGGTGAGGCGATCAAGTACGTCACCGAGAAGTACGGGTCGGAACGCGTCGCGCAGATCGTCACGTACGGCACGATCAAGGCCAAGCAGGCGCTGAAGGACTCCTCGCGCGTCCTCGGCTTCCCGTTCGGCATGGGCGAGAAGCTCACCAAGGCGATGCCGCCACCCGTGATGGGCAAGGACATCCCGCTCACCGGGATCTTCGACAAGGACCACCCGCGCTACAAGGAAGCCGTCGACGTCCGCACCGTCGTCGAGACCGACCCGGAGGCCAAGACCGTCTTCGACACGGCGCTCGGCCTCGAGGGGCTGAAGCGCCAGTGGGGCGTCCACGCCGCCGGCGTCATCATGTCGAGCGACCCGCTGATCGACATCATCCCGATCATGAAGCGGGAGCAGGACGGCCAGATCGTCACGCAGTTCGACTACCCGGCAGCGGAGTCGCTCGGCCTGATCAAGATGGACTTCCTGGGGCTCCGCAACCTCACGATCATCAGCGACGCCCTCGACAACATCAAGACCAACCGCGGCATCGACCTGGACCTCGAGCACATGGGGCTCGAGGACCCCGAGGCGTACGCGCTCCTGCAGCGCGGCGACACCCTCGGTGTCTTCCAGCTCGACGGCGGGCCCATGCGCGGCCTCCTCCGCCTGATGAAGCCGGACAACTTCGAGGACATCTCCGCACTCATCGCGCTGTACCGCCCGGGGCCCATGGGTGCGAACTCGCACACCAACTACGCGCTCCGCAAGAACGGTGAGCAGGCGATCACCCCGATCCACCCCGAGCTCGAAGAACCGCTCGCGGAGATCCTCGGCGGCACCTACGGCCTGATCATCTACCAGGAGCAGGTGATGGCGATCGCGCAGAAGGTCGCCGGCTTCTCGCTCGGCCAGGCGGACATCCTGCGCCGCGCCATGGGCAAGAAGAAGAAGTCCGAGCTGGACAAGCAGTACGCGGGCTTCCACCAGGGCATGATCGACAATGGCTACGGCGAAGCGGCGATCAAGACGCTGTGGGACATCCTGCTGCCGTTCTCGGACTACGCGTTCAACAAGGCGCACTCTGCCGCGTACGGCGTGGTCTCGTTCTGGACCGCGTACCTGAAGGCCCACTACCCGGCCGAGTACATGGCCGCCCTGCTCACCAGCGTCGGCGACGCCCGCGACAAGCTCGCGCTGTACCTCAACGAGTGCCGCCGGATGGGCATCAAGGTCATGCCGCCGGACGTCAACGAGTCCATCGGGTTCTTCGCCGCCGTCGGCGACGACATCCGCTTCGGCATGGGCGCGATCCGGAACGTCGGCTTCAACGTCGTCGACGACATCGTCGCCGCCCGCCAGGAGAAGGGTGCGTTCGAGTCCTTCCACGACTTCCTCCGGAAGATCCCGATCTCGTCCGCGAACAAGCGGACCGTCGAGTCCCTCATCAAGGCCGGTGCTTTCGACGGGTTCGGGGACAGCCGCCGGGCCCTGGTCGAGATCCACGAGGGCGCGGTCGAAGCCGCGGTGAAGGTCAAGCGCGACGAGCTCCACGGCAACGTCGGCTTCGACTTCGACTCGCTGTTCGCCGAGGTCGCCGAGGAGCACCCGGCATCCCTCACGGTGTCGCAGGTCCCGGAGCGACCCGAGTGGTCCAAGCGCGACAAGCTGGCGTTCGAGCGGGACATGCTCGGGCTCTACGTCTCCGACCACCCGCTGGCCGGGCTCGAGATCGAGCTCGCCAAGCACCAGTCGGTCACCATCGCGGACCTGCTCGTCGCCGACGACTCCATCGAAGGTGAGACGGTCACCGTCGCCGGACTGCTGACCAGCGTGCAGCACCGGGTGGCGAAGACCAGCGGCAACCCGTACGGCATCGTCGACATCGAGGACTTCGGCGGGCAGATCGGCGTCATGTTCCTGGGCAAGACCTACCAGGAGTTCGGGCCGTCACTCGTGCCGGACTCGATCGTCGTCCTGCGCGGCCGGGTCAACGTCCGCGACGACGGCAAGGCGCTGCACGCGGTGAGCATGTTCCAGCCGAACGTCGGCGACGCGATGGGATCGGGGCCGCTGACCCTGTCCCTGCCCGAGCGGCAGGCGACCACCCGGACGGTGACCGAACTGGCCGCAGTCCTCGGACGACACCAGGGCGACACCGAGGTGCGGTTGAAGCTCCTCAAGGACGACGTGGCCCGGACCTTCGAGCTGCCCTTCCCGGTGAACCTGACGCCGGACCTGTTCGGGGAGCTGAAGAGCCTGCTCGGGCCGCGCTGCCTGGTGTAGCGCCGGGGACGGACGTGACGGGAGGCCCGTGGCGGGTTCGCCACGGGCCTCCCGTCACGTCGTGGCGTGCCTCCGGGGGGTCTCCGCGTCAGGTGTCGCGGTGGGGAGCCTGCCTCAGGCTCCCCGCCGGCCGGTGACGGCGCGGAGACGCGCCACGATCCGTGGGTTGCGTGCGCCGAGGGAGAGCGCCGTGAGGCGGCGGAACGACACCGTGGAACGGTGCACCAGCAAGCCCGTGGCCTCCGCGATGTCGGTCACCGCCTGCCAGCGCGCGCGCAGGGCGGAAGGGTCGATCTCGGTCTCGGCGACCACCTCGACGAGACGCACCAGGTCCGCGGCACCGGTCCAGGCGGTGCTGCGGTTCTCGTAGCGGCGCAGCAGCCGGTCGAGGGCCGAGGCACGGTGGTTCTCGACCGCATGCGCCCACCGGGCGTCCTGGGCCACCGGGTCGACGAGGAGCCACCGTGGCGCATTCGCGTTCAGCGCTGAGAGCTGAGCGAACGTCGTCAGCGCGCCGAGGGCCACGGCGATGTCGAACACCTGGCGGGGTCGACCGCCGACCGCGATCGCCACGCCGGGGAGTTCCTGACGTGCTCGACGGATCTGCTTCGACGACACGACCACGGTGACGACCACGTGGTCGGGGGCGGCGGCGAGCACCGCGCGGACGCGTGCGAGCACCTCGTCGGAGAGGTCCAGGGGGACGTGCAGCGCGACGCGGACGACGTCGTCGTCGGGCAGGAACGTGTCGGCGAAGACGTCCACGGCGTCACGGTACCGCGCCAGGAACAGTGCGAGGGCGCCGGCGTAGAACGGGTACCGCTCGAGCAGGATCCGCTCGTGTTCGAGTCGGAGCGACGGTCCTCGGTCGCCGCTGAAGCTCGTCGACCCGGCGTGCAGGACGAGTGCTCGGTTGGCGAGCACCGCGGTGAAGCCGTGCTCGTTGATGCGGAGACAGAAGTCGTTCTCCTCGCCGTAGCCGGGGGAGAACACCTCGTCGAAGAGCCCGAACCGGTCGACCATCTCCCGACGGATGAGGAAGCAGAACCCCATCGCCACGGGGGCGACGGTGAAGCGGGGCAGGAGGTACTTCGTCCGGCCGTGGAGCTCGCGGGTCCGCCGTGGAGCGATCGTCGACCGGGGGTTGCGGCGGGCGAACGGGTAGGACGCGATCGTCGCGTTGTCGCTCCGAGCGCAGACGACGCCGATCGTGTCGTCCGAGCCGAGGACGGCGGTCATCTCGTCGAGGAAGCCGGGCATCGGCACGGTGTCACTGTTGAGGAGCAGCACGTCGTTGCCGGTCCGGTCGAGTTCCAGGACGGCGCGGTTGCAGTTCCCGACGAAGCCCAGGTTCGCTTCGTTCCGGACGTACTCGAAGCCGGGGTGGTCGCCGACGAGCTCCAGCAGGCGTCGTTCGACGGCGTCGACGTTCGGTCCGACGTCGTTCGCGAGCAGCACACGGTCGCGCTCGAAGTCGACCGTGTCGAGCAGGGCCTCGATGCAGCGTTCGAGGCCGGGCAGGTCGTCGTAGACCGGGACGACGATCGTCACCGGTCGGCGGTGCTCGCTCATCGGCCGGTCACCCTGCGCACCACCGCGGCCGGTCGGGACAGCAGTCGACCGACGGCGCCGGAGCGGCTCCGGAGGCGGGAGGCCAGCAGGCCAGCGGCAGCACGGGCGCTCGTCGCGCCGAGGGACGAGTACGCAGCGGGCAACTCGAACCAGTAGCGGGCCACCTGGGGGAGCCGGTAGCCCTCCGTGCCCACCAGGGCGGTGAGCCGGGCGATCGCGGCGGCGTTGTCGTGTCCGGAGCCCGTGACGGCGGCGAGCCGGTCCGGGGCAGCCGCACCGTGCCTCCTGGCCGTGGCGGGGTCCGACGCGTAGTCGGCCAGTGCCGCGGCCAGCCCGGCGGTGTCGTCAGCATCGAACAGGGCGCCGGTGACGCCGGGGTCGACGAGCTCGGCGCTCCCGCCCTCCCGTGTCGCGATCACGGGCTTGCCGAGGGCCATGTACTCGGCCGTGGTCCGACCGAAGGCCTCGATCGTCGACGCCGTCACGCACACGTCAGCTGCGTCGATGTAGGGGGCCGGCGCGTTCTGCTCGCCGGTGAAGACGACGTGGTCGGCGACGCCGAGTTCGCGCGCGCGTGCCGTCAATCGCTGGTCCTCGCCGGGCTGCTTCCAACTGCCGACGAAGCAGACGCTCGCGGTGATGTCGCGGTCACGGAGCAGGCCGAGCGCCTCGATCACCCGGTGCTGGCCCTTCGATGGCTCCACGCGGCCGACGACGACGATGCGGAGGCCCGGGTCGGCCTGGGGGAACGGCTGCACGGACGGCTCGGCAGCGCGCGTGGCGTCGAGCCGGGCGACGTCGACCGACGGGTACGCGATCGAGATCTCCTCTGCGGGCATGTAGCGGGCCAGGTGGTCACGCATGGCGCCGGAGTTCGTCACGACCGCGCCGGCGAGCAGGCCGATGTCGCCGAGGGTCGCGGCCCGTCCGGTCTGGAAGTGCAGACCGTGGTCGAGGTCGCCGTACTCGCGGACGAACCAGGCCTGGGGGATCCCGAGCACGGCGGCGGCGAAGGAGGCCCACGGCGCGACCAGGGTGTTGGTGACGACCAGGTCCGGTCGCTGACGCTCGTAGTGGCGGATGATCGCGCTCACCGCCGCGTAGTCGACGGTCGCGAACGCGGCACGTTCGGCCGCGGGGGCCGGTTGCGGGCTCGGCACGGCCCACCCGCGGTACCGGAAGGCGTCGTACTGCCAGCCGCGTTCGTCGAGCGCCTCGATGAACTTGCCGCGGGGTGCCTTCGTGACGAAGTGCGGGGTGAAGTCGGGGTCGGTCGCCGCCCAGTCCTCGACGAAACGGAGGAGGGACCGCTCTGCGCCGCCGAGGTTCACCGGCGCGGTGGAGTGGTTGGCGAAGCTGACGAGCACCTGTCGACACTACTGGATTCACCGACAGTTCTTCAGGAATCCATCAGATCGCCGTTCCGCCGGCATTGCGATCCGTGCCCGATCGGGTCTGTCTGCGGCACTGTGCGAGAATGTCTCGTCCCCGAACCTGCACCAGGAGCGCTCCGTTGCGCCCCGGAGGAGTCAGCAACCGAAGCATGACGTACTTCAACGACCTGATGGCGTCGCGCGAACTGCTGGCCAACCTCACCGCACGCGAGGTCAAGGGCAAGTACCGGCGCACCGTCTTCGGGCAGCTGTGGTCATTGATCAACCCGCTCGCGACGATGCTGATCTACACGATCGTGTACTCGTTCATCTTCCGGGCACGGCTCGAGGTCGGGGACCCGAGCGGTCTGCAGATCTACCCGCTCTGGCTCATGTGCGGACTGCTCCCGTGGATCTTCGCCCGCAACGTGATCAACGCCGGGATGACGTCGATCGTCGCGAACGGCTCGCTCATCAAGAAGGTCTACTTCCCGCGGATGACGCTGCCGCTCGCAGCCGTCGGTTCATTCGGGTTCACGTGGCTCGTCGAGATGGGCGTCCTGCTCATCGCACTGGCGGTCTTCGGATCGAAGTGGTTCGTGTTCCTGCCCGTCATCGCCCTGACCATGGTCTTCCTCGCCATGTTCTCCGCCGGGATCGGACTCATCCTCTCGATCGTCAACGTCCACTTCCGCGACATGCAGCACCTGGTGGGCATCGGCCTGCAGATGTGGATGTACCTGTCGCCGATCATCTACCCCCTGTCGCTCGTCCAGAACGCTGCGGACAAGGCCGGGCACCCGTGGATCATCACGGTCTACAAGCTCAACCCGATCGAGCGGTTCTCCGAGGTCTTCCGCAACCTCATGTACGACAACCGACTGCCGGAATGGGGCGACCTGGTCGCGTGCGCACTCGCCGGGTGCGTCTCGCTCGCGATCGGCTACGTCGTCTTCTCCCGCAACGAGAAGAAGTTGGCCGAACTCCTGTGAACGATGCTGCTGTCACCGTCGAGAACGTCTCCAAGCGCTTCCGGATGTACCACGAGCGGAACGACTCGCTGAAGAGCATGGTCATGCGTGGCAAGAAGTCCGTGCACGAGGACTTCTGGGCACTCAAGGACGTCTCGTTCGAAGTGCCGCAGGGCACGACCTTCGGCCTCATCGGCAAGAACGGGTCCGGCAAGTCGACCCTGCTGAAGTGCCTGGCGAAGATCCTGTGGCCGGAGGAGGGCTCGATCACCGCCCGCGGCAAGCAGGCGTCGCTGCTCGAGGTCGGCTCCGGCTTCCACCCGGAGCTCTCCGGCCGGGAGAACGTCTTCCTCAACGGTTCGATCCTCGGGATGAGCCGGAAGGAAGTGACGCGGAAGTTCGACGAGATCGTGTCGTTCTCGGGCGTCGGCCACTTCATCGACCAGCCGGTGAAGAACTACTCCTCGGGCATGTACGTCCGACTCGGGTTCTCCGTCGCCGTCGCCGTCACGCCGGACGTCCTGGTCGTCGACGAGGTCCTGGCGGTCGGGGACGCGACGTTCCAGAAGCGGTGCCGCACGAAGTTCAAGGAGATGAAGGCAGAGGGCCGCACGGTCATCCTCGTCTCCCACTCGATGGCGACCGTGAAGGACATGTGCGACGAGGTCGCCTGGCTGAACGAGGGCGAGCTCCAGCAGATCGGCAAGACGGAGGACGTCGTGGCCGCTTACAACGAAACTGTCTGACCCGATCCACGAGATCGGCGGCGTGCCACCACGCCCGACCAATGGAGGTACCTCGATGTCCGCAGGGCAGAGCGAGAATCATGAGTTCCTGATCAGCGCGGTCGTCGCGGTGTACAACGTCGAGCGGTACCTGCCGGCGTTCCTCCGTTCTCTCGAGACCCAGACGTTCGGCGTCGAGAACGTCCAGCTGATCCTGGTCGACGACGGCTCGACCGACAACGGCCTCGCGGTGCTGCATGAGTGGGCCGCCAGCCGTCCTGGCCACGTCGAGGTACTCACGCAGCCGAACGCCTGGGTCGCCGAGGCCCGGAACACTGGTCTGGAGCGGGTCCGCGGCGAATGGGTGACGTTCACCGATCCGGACGACGTCCTGGAGCCGGACTACTTCAGCGAGGTCGCGAAGTTCATCGGCCTCTACGGCGATGCTCAGCGGGAGGACCCCGTGAACCTGCTCGCTGCTCACCAGATGCGGTTGATGGAGGATGGTGAGATCCGGGACAACCATCCCCAGCGGCGCAAGTTCGGCCTCGGGTCTCGGATCGTCAACCTCCACGCCGATCCGATCATCCAGCTCAGCGTGAACAGCTCGTTCATGCGGACGGAGTTCGTCCGCGAACACGGCCTTCGGTTCGACGACCGGGTGCGCCCGAACTTCGAGGACGGTCACTTCATCGCGAAGTACATGTTGGCCACCAAGAGCAACCACATGGGACTCATGGCGTCCGCGAAGTACCTCTACCGAGTGAGGGGCGACGGGACGTCCCTCATCGAGAAGAGCTTCCGTCTGCGCGAGAAGTACACGAACGTCCTCGAGTACGGCTACCTGGACGCGCTCGAAACAGCTCAAGCACAGCTCGGTTCCATCCCACGGTGGCTGCAGAACACCGTGCTGTACGACTTGTTCTGGTACTACAAGGAACAACTCGCCGTGCAATCGCTCTCGGCGAGCGCGCCAGTGGAAGTGCTCCCGCGGTTCCATGAACTCGCACAGCGCATCCGCTCCCTGCTCGATGACGACGCCATCCGCAGTTTCGACCTCATGTGGGTCGACTTCCCCGTCCGCGAGGCGTTCCGCCGAGGCTACGAGCCCGCTCCGATCCGACACGACTACGTCCGCTTGTCCGGGGTCGACGAAGGTCGACAGCTGGTCAAGATCTCGTACTGGTTCTCCGGGAATCTGCCGACGGAACACTTCGAAGTGGACGGAGTCGAGGCAAGTGCGCAGCATGAGACTGTGCGCGACTACGAGTTCTACGGTCGTGTGCTCATCCGGGAGCGTCACATCTGGCTCGCTCGGGGACTCCGGACCAAGATCATCCTCGACGGAGTCATGATGCGCGTCGCGCGCGGCGACGACCTCGGGCATCCCGAGGGGTTGTCGAATCGCCAGATCAACCCGCTCATCATGCGCCAGCGGAGGCATGTGAGCGCGCGGTACGCTCCTGATGAAGACGGGCTCCTCGCTCATGCGAAGGGTCGAGCCCGCGCCAGCCTGCGTCGTGCCCGGGTCGCCGTCGGCAAGACGAACCTGTACGACGAGGCGCTCGAGTTCGCCCTTCGGAGCCGATCGACTCGGAGGAAGTACCTCCACGCCTGGGCGTTCATGGACCGCGACACGGACGCGAACGACAACGCGGAGCACCTGTACCGATGGGTGCGTGAGAACCGGCCGGAGATCAACGCGTGGTTCGTCCTCAAGAGGGACTCGAACGACTGGGACCGCCTGGAACGGGAGGGGTTCCGGCTCGTCGCGCACGGCACGTGGGAGTGGAAGCTCCTGATGTTGCACGCCGATCACCTGGCGTCGTCTCATGCCGACGTCTACGTGACGCAGCCGCTTCCGCAGCGCCGGTACGGACGTTCACGCTTCAAGTACACCTTCCTGCAGCACGGCGTCATCCACAACGACCTCTCTCGGTGGCTGAGCTGGAAGCAGATCGACGTACTCGTCACGACGACCCCGGCGGAGTACCGGGCGATCGCCGGACCGGGGCCTTACTCGTTCTCATCCCACGAGGTCGCACTGACCGGACTCCCTCGGCACGACAGCTTGCTCGCGAAACGGCGGGCGGTGGGGGCGGCGGACCGGGACATCATCCTGGTGATGCCGACTTGGCGGCAGAACCTGCTCGGGGAACGCGTGGAAGGCTCGAACGAGCGGAAGAAGCTCGCGAATTTCCGGAACAGTGAGTACGCAGAGCAGTACCGGGCGCTCCTCGGATCTCCTCGGCTCGAGGCACTCGCCCGCGAGTCCGGGAAGACCCTCGCGTTCATGCCGCACCCCAACATGCGCGTGTACCTCGCCGAGTTCGATCTGCCCGATCATGTCCGTCTCCTCGACTTCTCCAAGGACGGGGTGCAGGACGTCCTGGCCCGGACGGCGGCGTTCGTCACGGATTACTCGTCACTCGCTTTCGACGCCGCTTTCCTGGACATCCCACTCGCGTACTTCCAGTTCGACAAGGAGGCGTTCTTCGACGGGCAGCACGTCGGACGCCCGGGGTACTTCGATTACGACGCTCACGGCTTCGGACCTGTCGTCCGAGGCGTGGACGATGTCATCGATGCCCTCACCCACCTCAGCAACGAGGCGTACGAGTCGCCCGTCGAGTACCGCCAGCGCACGGCTGAGACGTTCACGACACGTGACGGGCGCTCCAGCGAGCGCGTCGTCGACGCGATGCGTGCGCTCGGCGACTGAAACGTCGAGTCATCGGACGGGTGCTCGCCTGACCCGCCCGTCGATCGCAGTCGGCGAGCGGGACGGACGCCATCCTCAGGCCGCTCGTCGTGAGCGCCGTCGTGTGGCGCCGGCCAGGGCACCGAGGTCTCCTTCGAGTCGACGCCGTAGGGCCCGGCCCACCGGTCGCTCGACGTAGCGGCTCACGACGTATGCCACTCCGCAGAGGAGAACGGTGGTGACCCCCGTGGCTGCCCACCTTCCCTCGACTGGCTCCATCGCGTGGATCATCAGGACCCCGATGTTCTGGTGCAGGAGGTAGAGCGGGTACGTCAGCGCGCCGAGCGTGGTGAGCCAGCGCCCGCTGACGCGACTCAGCGGAGTGAGTGTGACCAGAACCACCACGCCCACGCAAGCCAACCCCATGACGGTCTCGGCCGTCGAGGACATCGATGAGTCGGTGTTCCGCGCGATGCTGGCGCCGATGTTCGGTGTCGAGACCGCGACCGCGAAGGCGGTGTCGAACGCGAGCACCAGCCACGCGATCGAGTTCGACCCGTACCTGTAGATGCAGAAGACGGCCATCCCGGCTGCGAACAACGGTGCGTGTGGTGCGATCAACGTCGTGGCGAGGAGATCTGAACCGGTGAGCTGCGCAAGGGCGGCAACGACCGGCCAAGCGAGAGCGAACGCGAGGAGGACCGAGGGGGCGGGCTTGAAGAGCAGGAGTACGCCGACGATGACGTAGAAGTGCAGCTCGATCCACAGGGTCCAGTACACGGGATCGACGTCCCCGACGCCGAAAGCCGGGTGCAGCATCGTCAGGTTGACGAGGACTTGCCGCAGGTCGACCGGGTGCCCGGGCGCCGCAACAGCCACGACGACGGCCGTCGAGAGCACGCCGAGCCAGTAAGCGGGGTAGAGCCGACTGATCCGGGAAGCGACGAATGCACCAGCGCTTCGTCCGAGTCCACTCATCAGGATCACGAACCCACTGATCACGAAGAAGAGGTCGACTCCGAAGGCTCCGTACTTGGCGAAGCGGAAGACCTCCGGGCCGACGCTGCTGACGGGCGCACCGAGGCCCGGTTCAGGGAAGGCCAGGTAGTGGTAGGCGACCACCGCGAGAGCCGCGGCGAAGCGGAGCCCGTCCAACAGGGAGAACCGCTCCACTCGAGACCCAGTGGCGGCTTGGAGTTCGACCATCGACGAGTTGCGCCTTTGCTGCAGAGTTCGGACGAGTGCGCGGTGCTCGGCAGACCCAAGACCCAGCACATCCTAAGGTTGGGCGGGGTTCCACGCGAGTCATCGAGGAGTGGTGTGAACAAGAAGCTGTCGGTCGTCGTCCCCAGTCGTGACGCCGCGCCCTGGGTGGGCGAACTGCTCGAGAGCGTGCTCGCGCAAGGCATCGTCGATTGCGAGGTCCTCGTCGTTGACAACGGTTCAACTGACGGCACAGCGGAGCTGGTGACGCAGTTCGCCGCCGCCGACAGCCGCGTCCGCCTCGTGCAGTCTGATGCCACCTCTGCCGGAGCTGCGCGGAACGAAGGGATCGCTGCTGCGTCGGGCGAGTACCTGGTGTTCGCCGACTCGGACGACATCGTTCCCGATGGTGCGTACCAGGTGATGCTCGATGCGCTGGACGCGAGTGGCTCGGACATGGTGATCGGGGACCACCTGAAGTTCTCGCCAACGGCGACGTGGAGCCCGACGGCACGGTGGCAAGCGTTCGACGGCCTGCGTACTGCTGTGTTGCCTGACGACGCAACCGCGCTCCTCACCGGCCGGGCTTGCTGGAACCGCATGATCCGGCGAACGTTCTGGGACCGAGTCGGGCTGTGCTTCCCCGAGATCGCAAGCGTGGACGACATCGAACCGATGACGCGGGCATTCGTGAACGCGAGTCGTGTAGACGTCGTGCCCGATCAGGTGTACTTGTACCGGGATCGAAGCGACGGTTCGTCCATCTCCCAGAACGCGGACGCTCACGCGACGGTTCTCTACCTGGAGCAGGAACTCGCCTGTGCGCGACTCGTGGAGAATCGACCGGCGGTCAGGCAGCAACACGCCGAGATGGTGTTCGACGCGGACGGCTGGGCACATCTCGCCCGCTTCGTCGCATCTGGCCCGTCTGACGTCGACATCGCGGCGGTGGACGCCGCTTTGACGGGACTCGTCCAGGCCCTGCCGGGCACCGCCCTGGCGAAGGCAGCTCCCGCCCGGCGGCTGCTGTGGGATCTCGTCCTCTCCGGACAATGGAGCGCGGCCAGTGAGTTCGTCATCGCGGTCCAGTCCGGGGACGGACTCCGTCGCCTTGATGCCTGGCGCAGCGCGCTGTTGACGCTCCGGAACGATGCATCCCCACACACGACGCTCGGCTCGTTGGTGGAACAGGGCCTGATGTCGACTCTCGTGAACGATGCCGACGCAGTACCGCGAAATTGGCTCGAACAAGCCGTGCAAGAGCTTCGGACACTACCGTCCGCCCGCACGGAACCAGGTCTCCTATCGGCCATGGCGGACGCAGTCGCCCGAGGAGACGTCGAGACCGTCGCAGCGGTGTCAGGTCTCCGACACTTCGTGCCACTCACCGTGCGGTACGCCACGCCCACCGAGACCGGGTTGGAAGTGGGCGGCGACCTACCGGCTGATCGAGCGGTCCCACAATTCTCACTCGTGCTCCAAGCCGGTCCGGAGGAACTCTCCGTACCCGTGATGACGACATCCGGTTCGTGGCGTGCGACGATCGAGGCCGGGCGGCTGGGAAGCGGCCGCTGGACCGTCGGCGTCGGGGCCGCCGGAATCGAGGTCGAGTTCCCGGTCGTGACCGGACGCATGCCGCTTCCGCCGATCGGGGAGGCATTCCCGATACAACCGCTCGCCGACCGGAAGAACGGCTGGCGATTCCTCGTGGATCGACGCATTCCTCGTCGCCGAGGTCTCGCATCCTTACTCGCACGGGCGGGTCGCAAACTCAGGTGACGTGGCGCACTGGTCAGCTGCGTGTCCCACAATGGTCACGTGCGGCGTTTCCTGACTTTCGGCTCCGCCTTCGTCGTCCTCGTGACATTGCTCCTGGCCGGTGACGTTCTTCCGGTGTTCGACCCGCCGCAAGCCGAACCGCGGGCCGCGGACCGGGCCCGGGCTGAGCCGCTGCGAGTCGCCGTCGTGGGCGATTCACTCAGCGCTGGGCGATCGCTGTTCCTCGGGAACGGACTGGACGACGAGTCTTGGATGAC
Source organism: Curtobacterium sp. MCBD17_030 (assembly GCF_003224255.1). Taxonomy (NCBI): domain Bacteria; kingdom Bacillati; phylum Actinomycetota; class Actinomycetes; order Micrococcales; family Microbacteriaceae; genus Curtobacterium; species Curtobacterium sp. MCBD17_030. The sequence continues at coordinate 131,507 of NZ_QKLI01000004.1, forward strand.
GTACGCCGAAGGCGACGGGATCGAGTTCGTCGGCGGATGGGCTCGCTCGGGTGCTCTTCCCGGCCAGATGGCGTCGGCAGTGCAACCCATCGCCGGTGTCGACGTCCTCGTGATCCTGGCGGGAACGAACGCCGTGCGGACAGGGAAGACGATGGCCGAGGAAGCGACCTACTACGACCAGATTGCATCGACGATCCGGCCGGGGGCGGTGCTCGTGTCGGCGATCCCGCCGTACCGGACGCATGAGCCCGCCGCTCTCGCTTACAACACCGCCCTCCGGGCCTTCACGGAGGACCACGGTTGGATGTGGGCTGACCCGTGGCGTGGTGCCCGCGATGGTGATGACTGGGTCGAGGGATTCAGTGTGGACGGCATGCACCCCGCGGGCCCCGAACAATACGCTGTCCTCGGGGAGTCCTTCCGCCGGATCATCCTGCAGATCCGGCCGATGTTGTCAGCGCGAGGCTGAAGCAGCAGCGCAGACGTCGTCGAGCAACTCCGCGTACCGCCTTGACCGTGCGAACGGCGCCAGCCGCTGGCTGAACTCCGCAGTTCCCTCGGAACTGACACCGGGCTCACGGAGCAACGCAGCCAGCGACCCCGCCGCATCACCCGTGTCGAACCACCGGATCCACCCCTCGTCCCCGAACTCCGCCCGCAGGTGCGCCTCGTCCGGCAGCACCGCGGGGACGCCGAACGACGCCGCCAGGTGCAGGCTGCCGGAGTTGAGCACGCGCCGGTAGGGGAGCACGGCGACGTCCGCCGCGCGAAACCATCGCTGGACGTCGACGTCGTCGACGTGGTCGTGCTCGCGGACGGCGCGGAGGTCGTCGCCGAGGAGCCGGTCGATCTCGACCCGATCCTCGTCCGACGTCCGGCCTGCGAGCAGCAGCACGGGGCGCTGGTCGGCGGGCAGGCGTCGGACGGCGTCGACCAGCACGTCGAGGCCCTTGTAGGGGCGCATCTGCCCGAACGCCAGGACGGCGTGGTCGTCGGGGCCGAGGCCGAACGACGCGCGAGCGTCGTCCCGCGTCATCGAACTCGGGTAGACGCCCTGGTAGCTCGGGTGCGGGATGTGCACGACTCGAGCCGGGTCGAGCGAGTAGTGCGGTGCCACCGCCGCAGCGGTCGCGACGTTCATCACGTGCACGGCGTCGGCGACCTCGGCCAGGTACCGATCCAGCTCGACTTCGAGGTCGAGGTGCCGGGCGTCGTGGGGCAGGATGTTGTGCACGGTCCAGACGAGCCGGGTGCCACGTTCGCGCGCCGCGTCGACTGCGGAGCGGAAGCGGTCGAGCCGGACCCGTGCTGCGTCGAGGTCGTCGTCGGCACGCTGCGCGATCGGCGCGGTCCAGTGCATGTGGAAGACGTCGCCGGCGCCGAGTCGGCCGAGGTGCTGCTCGAGCACCTCGAGCCGGAGGCTCTCGAGGACGTGCCACCTCCGCGCGCGGGGCGCGAGCAGCATGAGGTTCAGGTAGGGGTTGTCGCGGTAGGCGGGGAACACCGCGAGCTGGCGATCGGACACCGCCCGATCCTACGGGCGACGGTCAGTCGAGCGTGGCGACGATGTGTTCGGCTTCGTGCAGGACCGAGCAGAACGCCAGTCCGTCGAGGCCGAGTGCATCGCGCTTGCTGATGACCGCACCGCAGACGACGCACTGGGTCGTGGAGTTCGACCGGATCACATCGGAGAGGAGCGACATGCTTCGATGATGCGCGCCCGAGGTGAACGGGAGACATCAGAGTCCTCGGAACGCGGTGAACGTCTGACAAGCCCGCGTTCAGGGGACGGGTGACAGTGCCGTGACGACCGCCTCCGCGCTGGATCCCGCCACGACGACCGCGAAGTCCCCGTCCGCCACACGCTGCCCCGCGGCGAGCCACACGGCGTTGCGAGCCCCCGGCTGCGGTACCCAGGACGAATCGCTCCCGGCGACGAGCACGGTCACGTCGTCGAGTCCGCTGGCCTCCCGGTACCAGGACGTCGGCATGTCGACCTGCACGGCATGTCCCGCGCTCTCCAGCGCACCGACGAGCGCGGTCACGTCCGCGGGTCGGGTCCCGTCGTGCTTCAGCGCGACCCGGAGGCCCGTGGCGCCCGCCTCGCGGACGACGACCGGCCGCGACGACCGCACCATCACGGCGTGTCCCTTGGGTAGGCCCGGCTCGACTCCGAGGTACCGGAGCCCGGCGCCCTCGTACCGGTCGGCCGCATCGGCGTCCGGGTAGCGCCCGCGCCACCGCTCGTCGAACACGCGGCGGTTCTCGATCCGCGCGTCGTCCCGTCCCGGTGTCCGGCTCTCGTGGTGGACGACGACCGAGGCCGGTTCGACGACGAACGCGGCCCCCGGCTCGGCGGTGGCGAGGGCGCGCAGACACAGGTCCACGTCCTCCAGCCCGTTCGCGTAGACGGGGTCGAAGCCGTGCCAGCGGATCAGGTCGTCGGCCCGGAAGGCCGCGGCCGCCGCGGTGATCGCCGTGAACCGCCGGGAGGCCGGGGTCCGGAACGCACGGTCCGCGTCGTACCGCGGGTGGTCGGCGAGGAAGTGCCACGGCAGGACCTTGTCGCCGCCGAAGACGGTGCCGGCGGCCTGCACGACACCGTCCGGGTAGACGAGGAGCGGTTGGACACCGAGGACCGTCGGGTCGTCGAGCGCCGCGACGAGGGGTCGGAGCCAGCCGGGTGTCACCTCGGTGTCGTTGTTGAGCATCACGACGGTCGCGCCGGTGGTGCGTGCGAGTCCGAGGTCGCTGCCGAGCGCGAAGTTGCGGTTCCGGTCCTCCCGCTGGAGCACCACCCGCGGGTCGCCGCGGAACCAGGCGTCGAGGACGGCGGAGACCGAGCGCGGTGAGCCGTTGTCGACGACCACCACCTCGACGTCGTCGCCGTCGTGGTCGGCGGCGCCGAGCACGGTGTCGACGGCCCGCCGGGTCATCGTCCAGTCGCGGAAGACCGGCATCACGACCGACACCCGGTCGCGCGCCCGGTCGGGGGCGGCCGTGGCGAGGGCGTCCCAGTCGATGCGGTGCCGCGCGAGCGCGACCTCCTGCCACGAGGCTGGCTGGCCCGACGAGACACGGCGGGGGTCGCGGACGTTGTCGTAGTCCACCCCGATCACCGGGACGTACTCGGGGACGGCGGCGTGTGCTGCGATGCGGAGCAGCCACTCCCAGTCGATCCAGCGGCGCAGGTCCTCGTCGAAGGGGCCGACGGCGTCGGCGACGTCACGACGCACCACCAGGGCGTTGAGGTCGATGAAGTTGCCGGCGAGCAGGTCTTCGCGGGTGCCGTCCTCGCCGCGGAAGGTCTCGACCGGGGCGGTGGCGTCATCGGCGTTGTTCGCCCCGGTCATCCGGAGCCCCGTGTACACGCCGGGCGCGTCGCCCTCGAGCAGGGCCGCGAGGGCGGCGCTGAGGTGCTGCGGTCGCCAGGTGTTGTCGGCGTCGAGGAAGGCGATGAACGAGCCGGACGCGGCGGCCAGTCCGGTGTTCCGTGCCGCGGCGGCTCCGCCGTTCTCCCGCTCCAGCAGCCGGATGCGCGCATCGCCGGCGGCACGGGCGCGGACGACGTCGACGGTGTCGTCGCCCGACCCGTCGTCGACGACCAGGAGCTCCCAGGCGGTGTGCTCCTGGGCGAGGACCGAGGCGATCGCTGCGCCGACGACGTCGGCCCGTCGGTACACCGGCAGCACGACGGAGACGAGCGGCTGCTCGGCGTCGCGTCGGGCGTTCCCGCGCGGGTAGCGCGCCGACAGGTCGAGCGTCTCGGGCCCGTCCCAGGACGACCGGTAGCGACGGCGCGTCCGGTGCTGGGCGGCGGCGAAGTCGCGGGCACCCTGCAGCGCGGCGGCGCGTGCGGCTCCCCAGGTCGGTGCCGGGCCACGACGGCCGGGAGGCACGGGGAGCGCGGTCGCGTCCGTCGCGTTCCGCAGGAACTGACGCAGTGCATCGAGGGTGGACGCCGGGCGGTGCGGCGCCGGCACCGAGGCGGCGTACACGCCGGCGTCGAAGAGCGGTCCGGTCTGGAAGAGCTCCGGTCCCTCCTGGTGCAGCGCGTCGTACCAGGACATCGCGGGTGCCGGCTGGTGCTCGCGCATCCACTCGTGCTCGATGAGCGGGCTGAGCGACAGACCCCGCTGCCCGTCGTTGTGGACGTAGAAGGCGGTCGCTTCCTCGTCGGTCGCGAAGGTCCGTCCCGTCTGCGCCTCGAGGTACTCGCGGTCGAGCACGCCGAACTCGGCGATGCGTCGTGCCCAGCGGTCGAGTCGGTCGGCGACGGTCAGGGGCTTCTCGGGGCCCCGCAGCTGCCGGGCGAACCGCCGTGCGACCCGGCCGATGCCCCCACGGTCGGCCATCAGCGGCGACCCGGCAGACGCGAGGCGACCTTGGCGATCGCCTGGCCGGTGCGGAACGACCGGCTGCCGCGCAGGTCGTCGAGCTCGCGGCGCAGTCGTCCGACCTCGTCGGAGGCGCTGTCCGCGACGACGTCGGCGGCGGTGACGTCGAGGGGCAGCAGGGCCGACCACCGTTCCTCGAGCACCGCCGAACGGTCCGCGAGCGGAGCGGCGATCCGGGCGTCGAGGCCCGCCCGCGCCCCGGCGAGCCCGCCGGGAGCGACGACCTCGGCGAACCGGTCGACGACGGCCGCGACGGTGTCGGCACCGGTCCGGTGTCGCCGCGAGGACCACGGGAGCGCCGGGGGAGCGGACCGGACGACGACGAGGTGCAGCGCGCGACGGTTCGCGGCGACGACCTCGGCCGGCGTCGGGTCCACGAGCACGGCGACGGCGACGAGGTCGTCGGCCGACGGAGGGTCCGTGGTGACGGTCCACGTGGCGGGAGCCGTCGTGCCGGCGGGGAGCCGTGCCTCCAGGGCGAAACCGTCCCCGAAGGCCGCGTCGACGTCGCGGACCAGTGCCCCGGCGTCCGCGACGTGCCGCAGGTCGACCGCGAGGCGTGGCGTCGAACCGCTCGGCACGAGCGCGTCGGCGAACCGCTCCGTCGCGGTCATGCCGTGTCGCTGGTACGCGGCGACCGCGTCCGGCAGGAAGGGGTACCGCCGTTCCAGCTCGCGCTGGTGTGCCGCACGGAGGGCGTTGCGGTTGCCGGAGAAGCTCTTGCCGCCGGCGTGCAGGACGAGCGCCCGGTTCGCGATCTTGGCGAGCCAGCCGTGCTCCGCGATGCGCAGGCAGTAGTCGTTCTCCTCCCCGTAACCGGGGGCGAAGGCCTCGTCGAAGAGCCCGTGCTCCGCGACGAGCTCGCGACGGGTCAGGAAGCAGAAGCCCATCGCGACGGGCATCACCTGGGACACCGGCAGCAGCGGGGCGAGGGCACCCCAGACGGCACGCGTCCGGGCTTCGGTCCGGGCCGCGCCACGGTTCGCCAGGCGGTACGGGATGCTCGCGATCGTGGCGTTGTCACTGCGGGCCGTCACGACACCGGTGCGGTCCTCGTCGAGGACCGCGAGCATGGCGTCGAGGAACCCGGCGGTCGGCACCGCGTCGCTGTTGAGCAACAGGACGGCGTCACCGCCGGTGTCGAGCTCGGTGACGGCACGGTTGCACGTCCCGACGAAGCCCAGGTTCCGGTCGTTGCGCTCGTACCGGAACCCGGGGCGCTCGCCGATGCCGTCCAGCAGGGCGCGCTCGATGGCGTCCGCGTCCGGGCCGCAGTCGTTCACGAGGAGCACCCGGTGCACCGTGGTGTCGAGGTGCTCGAGCAGCCCGTCCACGCAGCGCAGCAGCGACTCGAGGTCGCCGTACACGGGGACGACGACGAGGGTGGTGCGGGTCATCGGTTCTCCTCCTCGGTCTCGAGTGCGGCGCCGAGCGCGTCGACGGCGGCGTCCAGCGGCCCGCCGAGGGCGCCGTCGGCGAGCGGGACGAACCCGGTCGGCCCGTCCGCGGCGACCCGCCGGACGGCGTCGGCCACCGCGAGGCCGAGCGAGCGGGCGTCGGTGGGGACGGCCTGGAGGTTCGGGTGCAGCCCGGCGCGCGTGCCCCGGAACTCGTTGGTCACGACCCGTGCCCCGGAGATCGCGCCGTCGAACGGCGGGTGGCTCGGGTGCGGGCTGTGCTGCAGCGAGAGCACCACCCCGGTGGAGGCGATGAACCGGAAGTAGTCATCCCACGGCATCGTGCCGTGCGAGACCAGCTTGACGTCACCGGCGCCCCCGTCGAGCTCGACGTCCGAGTGCTGTTCACCGGCGGAGTGGAACTCGACCCGGATGCCGTCCGGAGCCAGCTCCTGCACGGCGATCCGGAGCGCGGCCACGCCGAGGCGGAAGAGGTTGCGGTGCTTGCTCGGTCGCCCGTAGAAGAGGACGCGGACGACCCCGCCGTCCTCGGCGACCGGGCGTCGGGCGGCGGCGACCCGTTCCAGCAGCTCGACGTCCAGGTGCGGCGCGAACGTCGCGGCCGAGGCGATGTCGATACCCTCGACGTCCGCCAGGTACCGACGCAGGGGCTCCGAGTTCACGAGCATCCGGAAGCCGGCACGGTAGGTCGACGCGGCGACGGCGTAGTCGGTGGACCACGCGCTGAAGCCCGGCTCGTAGTCCTGCACGAGGTACACGACCCGTTCGCGGGCGACGACACCCGCCGTCGCGGCGACGTCGAGCGGGTGCGCCGTCTTCCAGTGCGTGGCCAGCCAGATGTCCTGCGTCCCGAACACCGTGTCGAGCACGTCCTCGCGGCGGACGACGCGCACACCCGGGCGTCCGTCGACCCGGGTGTCGGGGAAGCGGTCGGCGACGAGGGCCTCGGCCGCTGCGACGCTGTTGCCCGGCGTCGTCCAGCGGACCATGACGACCCGGACGCGCCGGCCCAGGCGGTCCCCGAGCGCGATCGCGACGGCGAGGGCGGTCTGCACGCCGGCGAAGGCAGCCCCGTCGCGCAACTCGTCGACGACGAGCACGACCTCGGGCTCGCGGGCGGCGGTGCGGATGCCGGCCAGGGCCAGGCTCGTCTCGACCAGCCCCTCGTACGGGCGAGCCGCGCGGGGAGCGCGGTCGCGCTCGCGGCGGGCGACGCCGACGTCGATCCGGGAGGCGGTCCGCCCGAGCCGTTCCCGGACGTCGTTGCGGTAGTGCCCGTCGCGGGCGTAGCGCTCGTTCACACGGACCAGGTCGGCGACGAGCCGACGGGCCTTCTCGAAGTTCATCGACGCTCACGTTACCGGGACGGTCCCGCCGCCCGGGGATCCGGCCCGGTCATGGCCGGATCACTAGACTCGGAGCCCTCATGATGCAGCGAATCGACCTCCGTGGCGGGCTCCCCGGCCGTGCCGAACTCCTCCGACTCATGCCGCGTGCCGCAGGCGACGTCGGGCATGCGGTGGACGCCGCACGGGTGCTCGTCGACGACGTCCGCGACCGCGGTGCCGACGCGCTCCGGGAGCAGGCCGAACGGTTCGACGGGGGAGCACCCGAGCACGTCCGGGTGCCGGCCGCCGAGATCGACGCCGCCGTCGCCGGACTCACCCCCGAGCTCCGCGCCGCGCTCGACGAGGCGATCCGCCGCGTCCGCGCCGCGAGTGCCGCGCAGGTGCCGTCGCCGTCGGTGACCACCCTCGCGGACGGTGCGGAGGTCCACCAGCGCTGGCAGCCGATGCGTCGTGTCGGGCTCTACGTGCCCGGTGGCAAGGCGGTCTACCCCTCGAGCGTCGTCATGAACGTCGTGCCCGCCCAGGTCGCCGGTGTCGGGTCGATCGCGCTCGTGTCCCCGCCGCAGCGCGACCACGGCGGCGCGGTGCACCCGACGATCCTCGCTGCGGCGGGGCTCCTCGGCGTGCAGGAGGTCTACGCGATGGGCGGCGCCGGCGCGATCGGGGCGCTGGCCCACGGCGTGTCGGAGATCGGCCTCGAGCCCGTCGACCTGGTGACCGGTCCGGGCAACAACTACGTCGCAGCCGCCAAGCGCCTCGTGCGCGGCATCGTCGGCATCGACTCCGAAGCCGGCGCCTCGGAGATCCTCGTCATCGCCGACGACACCGCCGACGCCGGGAACGTCGCAGCAGACCTCATCAGCCAGGCCGAGCACGACGAGCAGGCCGGCAGCGTCCTCGTGACGACGTCGTCCGCGTTCGCCGACGCGGTGGAGGCAGCGATCCCGGAACGGACGGCGGTGCTCGGGACGGCTGCGCGCCTCCAGACCGCCCTGGACGGACCGCAGTCGGCGATCGTCCTGGTCGACTCGCTCACCGACGCCGCGACCGTGAGCAACGCCTACGGGCCGGAGCACCTCGAGATCCAGACAGCGGACGACGACGCGGTGCTCGCCGACATCGACGCCGCCGGTGCGGTGTTCGTCGGACCGGACACCCCCGTCAGCCTGGGCGACTACCTCGCCGGGTCGAACCACGTCCTGCCGACCGGCGGCCAGGCGCGCTTCGGGGCCGGGCTGTCCGCATCGACCTTCCTGCGCCCGCAGCAGGTGATCCGGTACACGGCGGCCGCCCTGGCCGAGGTCGCGCCGCACATCGTCGCGCTCTCGAGCGAAGAGCAGCTGCCGGCGCACGGTGCCGCCGTGTCCGAGCGCACGAACCGCTAACCTGAGGGCGCCATGTTCTGCCCCTTCTGCCGCCACCCGGACTCCCGCGTCGTCGACTCCCGGACGAGCGACGACGGAACCTCCATCCGCCGACGCCGCCAGTGCCCGAACTGCGGACGACGGTTCTCGACCACCGAGACCGCCTCACTGAACGTGGTGAAGCGCAACGGTGTCCTCGAGCCCTTCAGCCGCGAGAAGATCATCTCGGGCGTGCGGAAGGCCTGCCAGGGTCGACCCGTCACCGACTCGGACCTCGCGGTGCTCGCGCAGCGTGTGGAGGAGATCGTCCGGTCCTCCGGCGCGAGCCAGATCGAGGCGAACGACATCGGTCTGGCGATCCTCGGCCCGCTGCGCGAACTCGACGAGGTCGCCTACCTGCGGTACGCCAGCGTCTACCAGGCGTTCGACTCCCTCGAGGACTTCGAGGACGCCATCGGCCAGCTGCGCATCGACCACCACAGCGCGTCCGGTGCGGATCGTCCCGCGGACGGCGCCAGCGCGTGAGCGGCCTGGAGTCCCTCGTCCGCGCCGGGTACGGGATGGTCTTCCGGAACGTCTTCGCAAAGATGGACCCCGAGCGCGCGCACCACCTGGCGTTCAGCGTCATCCGGCTCCTCCCGCACGTGCCCGTCATCGGTGGTGCCGTGGAGCGGTACGCCAGGCCCTCCGCCGAGGACGGCATCACCACGATGGGGATCCACTTCCCGTCCCGCTTCGGTCTGGCCGCCGGGTTCGACAAGGACGCCCGTGGTATCGCCGGACTCGGCGTCCTGGGCTTCGGGCACGTCGAGGTCGGCACCATCACGGCGCGCCCCCAGCCGGGCAATGAACGACCCCGGCTGTTCCGACTCATCCCGGACCGGGCGCTGATCAACCGGATGGGGTTCAACAACCACGGTGCCGTCAAGGCCGCCGGCCGACTCGAGCGTGCGCGCCGCAACCCGGGCCGACCGGTGATCGGCGTCAACATCGGCAAGAGCCGCGTCGTCTCCGTCGACGACGCGGTCGAGGACTACCTCGAGTCCGCGCGGCTGCTCGCCCCCTTCGCCGACTACTTGGCCGTCAACGTCAGCTCGCCGAACACCCCGGGCCTCCGCGGCCTGCAGGAACTCGACCAACTCCGACCGCTGCTCGCCGCGGTGCACGACGCCGCCGGCCGGACGCCGGTCCTGGTGAAGATCGCCCCGGACCTGACCGACGAGCAGATCGACGCCATCGCCGGACTCGCGGTCGAGCTCGGGCTGTCCGGGGTCATCGCGACGAACACGACGATCGAGCGCACGGGCCTCACCACGCCCGATGCGGACGTGCAGGCGATGGGTACCGGGGGACTCTCCGGAGCGCCGCTCGGTGCCCGCTCCCTCGAGGTCCTGCGTCGCGTGCGCGCTGCGGTGCCCGCCGGGTTCTGCGTCATCGCGGTCGGTGGCGTCACCTCCGAGGCCGACGTCCAGGCCCGGATCGCCGCCGGTGCCACGCTGGTGCAGGGCTACACGGCGTTCCTCTACGAGGGGCCGACCTGGGCGATGCGCATCAACCGGTTGCGGCGGAAGCGCCTGCGGCGACGCTGAGGCCGCGCCTGGCAAGTGGCTTCGTGCGGCGCGTCGCGGCGCCGGCGTCTCGGCGAGACGCCGCCTTCCGCGTGAGACGCCGCGGATTTCGGCGGCGTCTCACGCACTCGGCGGCGTCTCGGCCGGGAGGCCGGGCCGCACCGCCGGCCCCACACGACGCAGCGCCGCCGACCCGGAGGTCGACGGCGCTGCGGCGCTCGAACGGAACGAGGTCAGAGCGTCGGGTACTGCCCGCGCTTGACCTGCGGCTTCGGCAGGCGGAGGAACCGGAGCTGCCACGCACGGGTCAGGATGTAGAGGAAGTTCCCACGCTGGAACTCCTGCCCGGTCGCGGCGAACTTCCGGCGCAGCGCGAACCACAGCACGGCGCAGTCGAGGACGAACAGCAGCACGAACGCCCAGACGAACAGCAGGGAGTACGAGGCAGCAGCGGTCTGCGCCGCGAGGAACCCGACGAGCAGGAACAGGATGAGCACCGGCATCATGACCTCGCCCACGTTCCAGCGGGCGTCGATGTAGTTGCGGATGAACCGGCGCTGCTCGCCGCGGTCCTTGGCCGGCAGGTAGCGCTCTTCGCCGTTCGCCATGCCGACGCGGGCACGTTCGCGATCACCGTTCAGACGCGAGCGAGCGGCCTTCTTGTCCGCCGGGCTGTTGCCGACGATCGGGCGCTTGTTGGCGGCTTCACGTTCGCGGCGCGAGGGCGTGGGGCGACCCTTGCCGTGCGCGACGAGCTCGTCGTCGGCCGGGTTCACGGTCACGTTGGTCTTGGGGGTTGCCTTCGCCACGGTCGTTCCTAACGGCGCTCTGCGTGCTGGACGTCCTCTAGATTACCGGCCATGACCGACACCGAGAAGCACACCTCCGCAGCGGGGCCCCAGGCGCCCGCGACCGACCCCGTTCTGCTGGCGGCGCTGCGCGAGCACGTGCACGGCGCGCTGCCCGCCACGATCGCCGACCTGTCCGCACTCGTGCGCATCCCGTCGGTGTCGTGGTCGGCGTTCGACCCGGCGCACGTGCGCCGGAACGCGGAGGCCGTGGCCGAGCTGGTGCGCTCGACCCAGGTGTTCGACGAGGTCCGGATCGTGCGCTCCGCGGTCGGGGGCGACACGCCCGCCGACGCGGACACGGTGGCACCGGGCGACGAGTCCGTCGAGCTCGGGCAGCCGGCGGTCCTGGCGGTGCGGCCGGCCCGGAACGGCAAGGCGACGGTGATGCTCTACGCCCACCACGACGTGCAGCCCCAGGGCGACGACGCGCTGTGGGAGACGCCGCCGTTCGAGCCGACCCTGCGCGGCGACCGGCTCTACGGGCGCGGTGCCTCGGACGACAAGGCCGGCGTGATGACCCACGTCGCCGCACTCCGGGCCGTGCACGCCCAGTTCGGCGAGGACCTGGACGTCGGCATCGTGCTGTTCATCGAGGGGGAGGAGGAGTTCGGCTCCCGCTCGTTCCGCACCTTCCTGCGCGAGCAGCGCGAGCACCTGGCCGCGGACGTCATCGTCGTGGCCGACAGTGACAACTGGTCGACCGAGGTGCCGGCGATCACGGTGTCGCTCCGTGGCAACACGACGTTCAAGCTCACCGTGACGACGCTCGAGCACGCCAGCCACAGCGGCATGTACGGCGGCGCCGCCCCGGACGCGATGATGCCGATGGTGCGCCTGCTGGCCTCGCTGCACGACGACGACGGCGCGGTCGCCGTGTCCGGTCTGACGGCGCACGACGCCCCGGTGCCCGAGCGGTCCGAGTCGGACTTCGCGACCGAGGCCGCCCTGGTCGACGGTGCCCAGCCCGTGGGCAGCGGTCCGGTGCTGTCGCGGATGTGGTTCCAGCCGTCGATCACGGTGACGGGCCTCGACGTCCCGAGCGTCGCGAACGCCTCGAACACGCTGATCCCGACGGTCGCGGCGCGTGTGTCGGTCCGCGTCGCCCCGGGCCAGGCCGCGACGGAGGCCTTCGCCGCGGTGGAGGCCCACCTGCGTGCGCACGTCCCCTTCGGTGCCCGCATGGAGATCACCGAGGTCGACGCCGGCGACGGGTTCCTGGTCGACGCGACCGGCTGGGCCGTCCAGGAGGCCCGCACGGCCATGTCCGAGGGCTGGGGCGCGGCCCCGGTGGAGCAGGGCATCGGTGGGTCGATCCCGTTCGTGTCGGACCTGGCGGCGGAGTTCCCCGAGGCCCAGATCCTGGTCACCGGTGTCGAGGACCCCGACACGCGGGCGCACAGCCCGAACGAGTCCCAGCACCTCGGCGTGCTGCACCGCGCGATCGTCTCGGAGGCGATCCTCCTGGCACGGCTGCAGGGTCGCGGGTGACCCCCGTCCTCCACAGGTCCTGGATCGGGACCCCGCTCGTCGGTGCACGTGCTTAGAATCGACGCGACGGCCGGTGAACGACACCGCCAGCAAGGGAGACGTCGATGAGCGACACCATCACGACCGAAGCAGCGACCGACGCCAAGTCGCACGGTGTGCTGCTGAGCGACGCGGCCTCGGCGAAGGTCGCCAGCCTGCTCGAGCAGGAAGGCCGCGACGACCTGCGCCTCCGCCTCGCCGTCCAGCCCGGCGGCTGCTCGGGTCTCATCTACCAGCTCTACTTCGACGAGCGACTCCTCGACGGTGACGCCACGGCCGAGTTCGACGGGGTGGAAGTGGTCGTCGACAAGATGAGCGTCCCGTACCTCGACGGCGCCACGATCGACTTCGAAGACACGATCCAGAAGCAGGGCTTCACGATCGACAACCCGAACGCGCAGGGCTCCTGCGCGTGTGGTGACAGCTTCCACTGATCACCGGACGGGCTGGTCGCTGGGCCGCGGAACACGCGGGGGAGCGACGACACGCGAACGGGGAGCGGCCGAGACGGCCGCTCCCCGTTCGCGTTCCCGCATCTCGATCGTCACGGACATCACCGCCGACGCAGATGACCAGGGGAAACCGCCCCTCGCAGCGCCGTTTCCGTCCACAACGCGTGTCGGTTGTGCGCTCGGTGTCGATGGCTGCGAGTAGGCTAGGAGTGTTCCAACCAAGCTGGGAGTCACCCACGCGTCAGCCCTGCGGCTGACCTCGGTGCTCGTCGACGGGGTCACCGTCGGCGCCGGTCGCACGACGACCGGTTCCCGGGCCACGTCTTTCCGAGAGGTAACAGTGCGTTCGAATCGCCGTATACGTTGGGCGGCCGTGCCGGTGGCCGTCGGTCTGGTCATCGCACTGGCTGGCTGCACGCAGCAGCAGATGAACGGATGGCTCCCGGGCACGGAGCAGACGAAGGACGTCACCAACCACACGAGCCGCATCGTCGGCCTGTGGACGACGAGCTGGATCGTCCTGTTGGCCGTGGGTCTGATCGTCTGGGGCCTGATCATCTGGGCCGCGATCGTGTACCGCCGCCGGAAGGGCCAGACCGGCCTGCCGGTGCAGATGCGGTACAACATGCCGCTCGAGATCTTCTACACGATCGTGCCGCTGATCCTCGTCCTCGGCTTCTTCGCCTTCACCGCGAAGGACCAGGAAGCGATCGAGAAGCCGTTCGCGCAGCCCGATGCCACCGTGCACGTGTACGGCAAGCGCTGGGGCTGGGACTTTAACTACATCAACAAGGACAACCCGAAGGAAAGCGTCTACTACCAGGGCATCCAGGCCCAGGAAGAGGAGAACGGTGGCGGCGCCATCGACGAGTCGCTCCTCCCGACGCTGTACCTGCCGGTGGGCAAGAAGGTCGAGATCGAGCTCAGCTCTCGCGACGTCAACCACTCCTTCTGGGTCATCGACTTCCTCTACAAGAAGGACATGCTGCCGGGTCGTACGAACTACGAGTACTTCATCCCGGAGAAGGAAGGCACCTACCAGGGCAAGTGCGCCGAGCTCTGCGGTGAGTACCACTCCCTCATGCTCTTCCAGGTGAAGGTCGTGTCGCAGGCGAAGTACGACGACTACCTCTCGTCCCTCAAGGACCAGGGCAAGGTCGGTCTGCTCGGCAACGAGTACGACACCAACACGAACCAGCCGAACAACGAGGCGCCTGCCGAGGCGTCCAGCGAGAAGAAGTAAGGGCGCGTCTCAATGACAACGTCATTCGTCGGCCAGGCGACCACCAGGCCTTCGACGCCGGACTTCCAGGCGTCGAAGGTCGGCCGCAAGGGCAACATCATCGTTCGGTGGGCGACGTCCACCGACCACAAGACGATCGGGTACATGTACCTGATCACCTCGTTCCTCTACTTCCTGCTGGCCGGCATCATGGCGCTCGTCATCCGCGCGCAGCTGTTCGAGCCGGGGCTCCAGGTCGTCGCGACCAAGGAGCAGTACAACCAGCTCTTCACGATGCACGGCACGATCATGCTGCTGATGTTCGCGACGCCGCTGTTCTCCGGCTTCGCGAACGCGATCATGCCGCTCCAGATCGGTGCACCGGACGTCGCGTTCCCGCGTCTGAACGGCCTGGCCTTCTGGATGTACTTCTTCGGCAGCGCGATCGCCGTCGGTGGCTTCCTCACCCCGCAGGGTGCAGCCTCGTTCGGGTGGTTCGCCTACGCGCCACTGAGTGACACGACGTTCACACCAGGGCTCGGCGGGACTCTGTGGGTCTTCGGGCTCGGCATGACGGGCTTCTCGACGATCCTCGGTGCGGTCAACTTCATCACCACGATCATCACGATGCGTGCCCCGGGCATGACGATGTTCCGCATGTCGATCTTCACGTGGAACGTGCTCGTCACGAGCCTCCTCGTGCTGATGGCCTTCCCGGTCCTCGCCGCCGCGCTGTTCGGCCTCGGTCTCGACCGTGTCTTCGACGCCCAGATCTTCAACCCGGCCAACGGCGGTGCCCTGCTCTGGCAGCACCTGTTCTGGTTCTTCGGCCACCCCGAGGTCTACATCATCGCGCTGCCGTTCTTCGGCATCGTGTCCGAGGTCTTCCCGGTGTTCAGCCGCAAGCCGATCTTCGGCTACAAGACCCTGGTCTACGCGACCATCACCATCGCGGCCCTCTCGGTCACGGTGTGGGCGCACCACATGTACGTCACCGGTGGCGTCCTCCTGCCGTGGTTCTCGCTGATGACGATGCTCATCGCGGTCCCGACCGGCGTGAAGATCTTCAACTGGGTCGGCACCATGTGGCGCGGTTCGGTGACGTTCGAGACGCCGATCCTCTGGGCCATCGGGTTCCTCGTGACGTTCACCTTCGGTGGTCTCACCGGCGTGATCCTGGCGTCCCCGCCGCTCGACTTCCACGTGTCCGACACGTACTTCGTCGTGGCGCACTTCCACTACGTGGTCTTCGGCACCGTCGTGTTCGCGATGTTCTCCGGCTTCTACTTCTGGTGGCCGAAGTTCACCGGCAAGATGCTGAACGAGCGCCTCGGCAAGATCCACTTCTGGCTGCTGTTCGTCGGGTTCCACACCACGTTCCTCATCCAGCACTGGCTGGGCGTCGTGGGCATGCCCCGTCGGTACGCGACCTACCTGCCGAACGACGGCTTCACCTGGATGAACCAGGTGTCGACGATCGGCTCGATGATCCTCGGCATCTCGTTCCTGCCGTTCATCTTCAACGTCTACGTCACCGCGCGGAACGCTCCGAAGGTGGCCGTCAACGACCCGTGGGGCTACGGCCGCTCGCTCGAGTGGGCGACCTCCTGCCCGCCGCCGCGTCACAACTTCACCTCGATCCCGCGGATCCGTTCCGAGTCCCCGGCGTTCGACCTGAACCACCCCGAGGCCGGCGTGCCGGTCGGCGTGGGCCCGGCGAAGGACGCACCTGACGCTCCGACCTACGACGCCGCGAAGGGCGAGGTGAAGTAGCCACCATGCGCGCCAACACCAATCTGTTCTGGATCCTGTTCGTCTTCTTCGTGCTCGCGGACGCCGCGTACACGATCTGGTCGATGATCTACTACGGCTCGGTCGAGTGGGTCGGCACCCTGTCGATCGGTCTGACCGGCATCATGTCCGCCTTCATCGCCTTCTACCTGGGTCGCGTCATGTCGGCCCAGGGCGGGGTGCTGCCGGAGGACCGCCAGGACGCCAACATCGAGGACGGCGACGCCGAGCTCGGGCACTTCAGCCCGTGGTCGTGGTGGCCGCTGTTCCTCGCGGCAGCGATCGCGCTCGTGTTCCTCGGGGTCGCCGCCGGCCTCTGGATCGTGCCGATCGGACTCGTGCTCGTCGCGATCACGCTCGTCGGCTGGGTCTACGAGTACTACCGCGGCAACTTCGGGCACTGACCCACGCCACACACGCTTCGGGCGGCACCATCTCGGTGCCGCCCGAACTGCGTCCGGGGCAGGCGGACCGCCGCCACCGGATGCACGCACCGAACAAGAACACGTCCGACCACCATCTGGAACGGCCCGGGAATCTCCCGGGCACGATGGACCTTGGCTCCTGAGGACCGCATGACCGCGGCCGCAGGTCCTGCGGACCGTCCACAAGCGAAAGGAGTCACCTCCGGTGACTGACAAGCGCACGCTCATCATCTTCGGCGCGACCGGCGACCTCGCCTCCCGCCTCCTCCTGCCGGGTCTCGGCACCTTCCTGCAGAGCGGCCGTTCCGTCCCGGTCCAGCTCATCGGCACGGGCCGCAGCGCCCGCAGCGAGGAGCAGTGGAAGGACGTCGTCACGAAGTCGTTCGCGTCGCAGGACGTGGCCGGCCCGGAGGTCGACGCGACCATCGGGTCGACGAAGTTCATCCAGGGCGACCCCACCGACCCGGAACACCTGAAGGCCCTGCTCGACGCGGCCGAGGCCGAGCCGATCCTGTACTTCGCGCTGCCGCCGCAGATCGCCTCCGACATCTGCGAGGCGCTGCAGCACGTCGAGCTCCCCGAGGGCACGACGCTGGCGTTCGAGAAGCCCTTCGGCACCGACGTCGCCAGTGCCGAGGCACTCAACAAGACGGTCCTCGAGCTCGTCCCCGAGGAGCGCGTGCACCGCACCGACCACTTCCTCGGCCGCACGACGGTCCTCAACATCATCGGTCTGCGCTTCGCGAACCGCCTGTTCGAGCCGATCTGGAACGCCGACAACATCGAGAAGGTCGACGTCTTCTACGACGAGACCCTGGGCCTCGAGAACCGCGCGCAGTACTACGACGAGGCCGGCGCCCTGGTCGACATGATCCAGTCGCACCTGCTCCAGATCCTGGCGCTCGTCACGATGGACGCCCCGGCGGCGATCGATTCCGTCGAGTTCCGCTCCTCGCTCGCCCGGGTCCTCCGCTCGACCCGCCTCAAGGGCGACGACGCGACCATCGCCTCCCGCCGCGCGGTCTACACAGCCGGCACGATCGACGGCAAGGAACTGCCGTCGTACCAGCAGGAGGACGGGGTCGACCCGTCGCGCGGGACCGAGACGCTGGCCGAGATCGAGGTCGAGGTCGACACCGCCCGCTGGGCCGGCGTCCCCTTCACCCTCCGCTCCGGCAAGGCGCTCGGCGCCAGCCGGAAAGAGGTGCTCATCACCTTCAAGCCCGTGACGCGCCTGCCCTCCGGTCTGACCGGGCGGCCGAAGGCCGACACGCTGCGCATCGTCCTCAACCCGGACGAGATCGAGCTGTCGGTCTCGGCCAACGGCGGCGGCAACCCGTTCGAGATGGGGCAGGTCACCCTGTCGTCCTCGTTCGACGACGGCGAGCTCACCCCCTACGGTGAGGTGCTGAACGGCATCTTCCACGACGACCCGCTGCTGTCCATCCGCGGCGACGTCGCGGAGCGCTGCTGGGAGATCGTCGAGCCGGTCGTCTCCGCATGGAAGTCCGGAGCAGTCCCGCTCGAGGAGTACCGCGCCGGTTCGCGCGGCCCTGCCGAGTGGGTCAGCTCCTCCTGACCGACGCGAGAACCGCATGACGGGAGGCCCGGTGCCAGCTGGCACCGGGCCTCCCGTCCGTGCGGGCGCACCGTCGGCAGAGTCCAACGGTGGGCCCGGTCGTGTCAGGCCGGCCGTCCGGCCCGCTCGCCCGCGCCGGTGACGCTCCACGTCCCGCCGTCGCGCTGCGCCGACCGCGTCCGGTGGCCGGCGGCCGCTCCCCGTGCACGTGCGATCGCATCGGCCGCGGTCACGAGGGTCAGGTGCGAGAGCGCCTGCGGGGTGTTGCCGATGTGGTGTCCGGTCGCGACGTCGATCTCCTCCGACAGCATGCCGACGTCGTTCGCGAAGCCGACCAGGACGTCCATGAGTCGTTCGGCGTCCGCGATCCGACCGGACCCGGCGTACTGCTCGACGAGCCAGAACGAGCAGGCCAGGAACGGGTGTTCCGCGCCGCTGAGACCGTCGAAGCCGGAGGACGTCCGGTACCGGAGCAGGAGCCCGTCGTCGCCGACGCGGAGGTCCTGCTCGATGGCCGCGACCGTGCCGAGCATCCGCGGGTCGTCCGGCTTGCAGTAGCCGATCTGTGGCAGGACGAGCAGGCTCGCGTCGACCTCGTCGGTGTCGTAGTGCTGCCGGTAGGCGCCGCGCTCGGCGTTCCATCCGTGTTCCTCGATCTCCGCGCGCACCTGGTCGCGCAGGGTCCGCCAGCGCTCGACGGGCCCCTCGAGGCCGAATTCCTCGCACGCGGCGACCCCGCGGTCGAACGCGGCCCAGATCATCGCGCGTGAGTGGGTGAAGTGTCGCCGCGGTCCGCGCATCTCCCAGATGCCGTTGTCGGGCTCCTGCCAGTGCTCCTCGACGTGGCTGAGGAGCGCACGCTGCAGGGACCACGAGGCGCCGCTCTCCTCGACGCCGAGCTCGCGGGCGTCGTGCAGCGCTGCCAGGACCTCTCCGAACACGTCGCCCTGGTACTGCGTGTACGCGCCGTTGCCGACCCGCACCGGCTTCGAGTCCGCGTACCCGGCCAGGTGGTCGAGCGTCCGTTCCGGCAGGTCCCGTTCGCCGGCGATGCCGTACATGATCTGCACGTCGTCGGGGTCACCCGCGATCGCGCGGAGCAGCCACGCCCGCCAGTGTGACGCCTCGTCGCGGTACCCGTGGGCGATCAGGGACGCGAGCGCCATCGACGCGTCACGCAGCCACACGAAGCGGTAGTCCCAGTTGCGTTCACCGCCGGGGTCCTCCGGGAGGCTCGTGGTCGCGGCCGCCACGACACCCCCGGTCTCGGCGTGGGTCATGGCGCGCAGGTACATCAGCGAGCTGCGGACGGCGGACGCGTACCTGCCCTCGGCACGGGTGCGGGAGGTCCAGTCGTGCCACCAGTCGCGGGTGTGGTGCAGGGCGGCGCCGACGTCGAACGGCTCCGGGGGCTCACGGTGGGAGGGGTACCAGGTGAGGACGGTGTCGAGGACGTCGCCGTCCGCGATGGTCGTGGTGGCGGTGTGCCGGTGGTCGTCCGCCCGGAAGCGCGGGCCCCGGACGACGACGGCGTCCGGACCGGCGGTCGCGACGAGGACCGGTTCGTCGTCGTTGCCCACCTGACGGATCCAGGGCAGGACGTCCCCGTAGCCGAAGCGGATGCGCAGGACCTGGCGCATCTCGACCGTCCCGGTGAGCCCGCGGACCCGCCGGACGATGGTGGCCCGGTGCGCGTCGACCGGCATGAAGTCGGTGACCTCGACGACGCCGGTCGTGGTGGTCCACACGGTCGAGAGCACGAGGGAGTCGCCGTCGTGTCGGCGGACCGGGGTCGCGTCGGGGTCGGCGGGGCGGAGCGACCACTGACCGTCGTGCTCGTCGCCGAGCAGTGCCGCGAACGTCGACGCACTGTCGAAGCGGGGCAGGCACGCCCAGTCGACGTCACCGTCCCGGGTGACGAGTGCGGCCGTGTGACAGTCCCCGATGAGGGCGTGGTCCTCGATGCGCTGAGCCATGCCCTGATCGAACCACCCGCACCCCGGACGCGGCTGCGCTGAAGGTGCGTTCAGATCGCTCCCGGCATGACTTCGGCGGCGCGGCCGACAGCCGACAGCAGCCCGGGTCGGTCGAGAGCCCGGGTCAGTCGAGGTCGGCGATCCCGACGCGTCCGAGCTCGGTCCAGAGGCCGGCGCCGTCCGGGGCGTAGACCCACGGCACGGTGGAGTCCCGGGTGCGCTCCTGGGCGCGCGATCGACCACCGGCGAGGACGGCCTCGCTCGTCGACAGCTGTCGGATCGCGACCGCGGCGACGTTCTCGGGGTGCTCGCGGGCGAACTCGCCGTAGAGGTGCTCGTCGTGCTGTCCGTCGTCACCGACGAGCAGCCACTGGATGTCCGGGAAGTCCCGCGCGAGGCGCCGCAGGTTGTCCTGCTTGTGCTGCTGTCCGCTCCGGAAGAAGCGGTCGTGGGTCGGGCCCCAGTCCGTGAGCAGCAGGGTGCCGGACGGGTACATGTTCCGGGTCAGGAAGCGCTGCAGGGTCGGCGCCACGTTCCACGCACCGGTGGAGAGGTACACGGTCGCCGCGCCCGGGTGCTGCGCGAGGATCCGTTCGTAGAGGACCGACATCCCCGGCACGGGACGGCGGGCGTGTTCGGTGAGCACGAACGAGTTCCAGGCGGCGAGCATCGGGCGGGGGAGGCTCGTCACCATCACGGTGTCGTCGATGTCCGACAGCAGGCCGAAGCGGGTGTCCGGATGCACCACGAAGACGTCGGCGTCCACGTCGCGCATGCCGCCGGCGGACAGTCGGATCGTCTGCCAGCCCGGCTCGAGGTCGATCGGGACGATCGCGTCGACCACACCACCGCGGTCGCTCTGGACGGTGTGCGTGCTGCCGCCGGCCGAGATGGTGACCTCGGCGTGGTCGACGGCCACGCTCGTGAAGCTGCGCCACCCGCGGACGCCCGTGTACGAGACGTCGGACGCCAGGCCGCGGCGGGTCAGCAGCACCCGGCAGAGCACGCGAACCCACCCCGGGGCGCCGTAGCCCGTGTACGGGATGACGGTCGGGACCTGGCCGCGCTTCCGGGCGTGCTGTTCGCGGTACTCCTGCACGGCGTCCTCGATGCGGGCGGCCCGGTGCAGGATCGGCTCCGGGATCGCGGTCTCCCACTGCTGGATGCCCCAGGGCGACTGTTCGCGGCGGTCGTGCTCGCGTTCCACTGACCGTGCGTCCCGCTGCGGGGTGGTTGCCCGGGGCGCGGCAGGGTCCGGAGGCGTCGACTCGGGCATCGCACCATCATCCCATGCGGGGTGGTCCCGCAACGGGGTCATGGACCCGACACCCGGGGAATCGCAGCCAAGACCAAGGCGGCGTCTGCGAGAGTTGCCGTCTCAGTCAGTCAGCCCGCGGTCACCGCGAGAAGGAGTTCACGTGCTCGTCACCGAGGTTTCGAACGCACTGCCGGGGGGATCATCACTGCTCAGGAACGAGCCGGTCCAGGCCCGCAGCTCGGCGCGCCTCGCAGGTCTGCTCGACGCGGCGGCCGCGGTCATCGACGAGATCGGCTTCGAGCGGCTCACGACGGCCATGGTCGCCGAGCGTGCCGGTGCGTCGATCGGCACGGTCTACCGGTACTTCCCGGACCGGATCGCCGTGGTCGAGGCCCTGGCCGTCCGGTGCACGCAGCGCCTCGCCGCCCGGTTCGTCGAGACGCTCGATGCCTCCGGCGCCACGACGTGGCAGGAGGGCTGCGACGCGCTCGTCGACATGACCGCGGAGATGTACCGCACCGAGCCCGGCTTCCGGGCGATCCGCTTCGCCGACATCGACACCACGTCCGGTGACGAGGACGCCGACCGACTCGCCGCACTCGGCGGAGCCGTCGGCACCGTGATGCGCGAGCGCTTCGACCTGCCTCAGTCCGAGGCGATCAACCGGGCCTGGGTCGTGCTGGCCGAGTCCGCGCACGCGGTCCTCGCCCGTGCGCACGTGGACCGCGAGAACCCGGACACCGAGCTGATCGCGGCGTACCGCGCGATGAGCCGGCCGTACCTGGAGTCGGTGATCGGGGCCTCCTGACCGCTGACCCACCTCGGACGCCCGTCCCTCCGTCGCGGAGGGGCGGGCGTTCGTGTCCGAAGTGCGCGGACCTGGGGTCGATGTCCGCCAGGCGTCATGCGCCGTCACGACCGAACCGCTATGGGCTCCGCCCTGTACTGTCGTCCGGAGTCGGGCTACCTCCACCAAGAAGGGCACCCATGATCGAGTTCCGCTCGGTGCGCAAGACCTACCCGGACGGCACGAACGCTGTCGAGTCGTTCGACCTCGTGATCCCCTCGCGGACCACGACGGTGTTCGTCGGCTCGAGCGGTTGTGGCAAGACCACGCTCCTCCGGATGATCAACAGGATGATCGACCCGACCTCGGGGTCCGTCGAGATCGACGGTGAGGACATCGCGGGCGTCGACCCGGTGCAGCTCCGCCGTCGGATCGGCTACGTCATGCAGAACGCCGGTCTGCTGCCGCACCGCAGGGTCGCGGACAACATCGCGACGGTGCCGTTGCTCACCGGCGTCTCGAAGGCCGACGCGCGGAAGCGCGCGCTCGAGCTGATGGACACGGTCGGCCTCGACCGGTCGCTCGCCGATCGTTACCCGTCGCAGCTGTCCGGCGGGCAACAGCAGCGGGTCGGCGTCGCTCGCGGTCTCGCGGTCGACCCGAACATCCTGCTCATGGACGAGCCGTTCGGCGCCGTCGACCCGCTCGTCCGCAACGACCTGCAGGACGAACTGATCCGGCTGCAGCGTGAGCTGGGCAAGACGGTCGTGTTCGTGACGCACGACATCGACGAGGCCTTCAAACTCGGCGACCAGGTCGTCATCCTGAAGAAGGGCGGCGAGATCGCCCAGCAGGGGACGCCGGCGGAGATCCTGTCCGCGCCGGCGGACGACTTCGTCGCGAACTTCATCGGCGTCAGACGGGGCCGCCGGTCCCTCCGGGTCGAGCAGACCCCGACCGGTCCGGTCGTCGTGGACGGTGACGGCCGTGCCGCCGGCGTCCTCACCAGCCCCGTTGGCGTCGTCGACGCCGCTGCCGCTGTCCGCTCCGAGGCCGGGACGCCCAGCGTCCCGGGTGCTGCGGCGCAGGGTGGGAGCACGCGGTGAAGTGGGTGCTGTCGAACCTCGACACGATCGGGGACGACACGGTCGCGCACCTGGCGATCGCGATCCCGCCGATCATCATCGCCTTCCTGCTGTCGATCCCGATCGGGTGGCTCGTCGTCCGACTCCGGCGACCCGGCGCACGCCGGCTCAGCAGCGGGGTAGGCGGAGGCATCGTCACGTTCGCCGGGCTGCTCTACGCCGTCCCGTCGCTGCCGCTGTTCATCGCGCTGCCGGGCCTCATCGGCACCGGGCTGCAGGACCCCGTGAACATCGTCATCGGCCTGACGCTCTACGGCCTCGCCCTCATGGTCCGGTCCACCGTGGACGGCCTCGGTTCGGTCGACCCGGCCACCACGTCGGCGGCGACCGCGATGGGGTACTCCGGAGCGCAGCGGTTCTTCCGCGTCGACCTGCCGCTCTCCGGTCCGGTGCTGCTCGCGGGCCTCCGGGTCGTCTCGGTGTCCACGATCTCGCTGACCACGGTCGGTGCGGTGCTCGGTGTCCAGAGCCTCGGATCGCTCTTCACCGACGGCATCGGCCGGAACATCCCGGAGGAGATCGTCGCGGGTGTCGTGATGGTCCTCGTCCTGGCGTTCGCGACCGACGGGTTGCTCGTGCTGCTCGGTCGGATCGTGATGCCGTGGACGCGTCCATCGGCGCCCTCGAAGCGTGCGGCCCGCCGTGTGCTCCAGTCTGCGGAGCTCACGGCATGATCATCGGACAGGCCTTCGGCTGGGTCTTCGACCCGGCGAACTACGCCGGTCCCGACGGTGTCTCCGAGCGACTGTGGGAACACGTCTGGATCTCGCTGCTCGCCGTCGTCATCGCGTCGGTGATCGCGATCCCGATCGGCTACGCGATCGGCCACACCGGCAAGGCACGGGGCTTCGCGATCGCCCTCTCCGGCGGCATCCGCGCCCTGCCGACGCTCGGTGTGCTCACCCTGGTGGGCCTCCTGCTCGGCGCGAACCTGCAGGCGCCGCTGTTCGCACTCGTCGTGCTCGCGATCCCGTCGGTGCTCGCCGGTGCGTACGCCGGCATCGAGTCCGTCGAACCGGTCACCGTCGACGCTGCCCGCGCGCAGGGCATGACCGGGTGGCAGATCCTGACCAAGGTCGAGATCCCGCTCGGACTGCCGCTGTTGGTCGGCGGTGTCCGCGCCGCCGTGCTCCAGGTCGTCGCCACCGCGACCCTCGCCGCCTACGTCGGATCGGGTGGGCTCGGCGGGTACGTGTTCCTCGGGCTCAAGACCCAGGACTACGCCATGATGCTCGGCGCCTCCATCCTCGTGATCGCACTCGCGATCGCGTTCGAGATCGTCTTCTCCGTGCTCCAGCGGGCGGTGGTGCCCGCGGGCATCGCCGACCGCCCGACGCGGCGACGCTCGGGATCGCGTGAGCGGCCCCACACCCCCATCCCGGAAGGAACCCCCTCGTGATCACAGCACCCAAGCTCCGCGCCGGCATCGCCGCCGCGGTCGCCGTCGGCGTGGCCGCCGCCCTCGCCGGCTGCTCCTCCAGCAGCCCGCTCGACAGCGGCTCCAGCTCGTCCTCGGACTCGAAGACGATCGTCGTCGGGTCGCAGCAGTACTACTCGAACGAGATCATCGCCGAGCTCTACGCCCAGGTCCTCGAGAAGGACGGCTTCCAGGTGAAGCGGAACTTCAACATCGGGCAGCGCGAGGTCTACCTCCCGCAGCTCGAGAAGGGCGCGATCGACGTCATGCCCGAGTACGGCGGCAACCTGCTGCAGTACTTCGACAAGGACTCGACCGCGAAGTCCGAGTCCGAGATCACGGCCGGCCTGAAGAGCTCCCTGCCGAAGGGGCTCCGTGCCCTGGACGCCGCCGAGGCCACCGACCAGGACAGCTACACCGTCACGAAGGAGTTCTCCGAGGAGAACGACGTGACGAGCCTCGCCGACCTGTCGAAGGTCAAGGGCACCCTGACCGTCGGCGCGAACTCGGAGAACCAGACCCGCCCGTACGGTCCGAAGGGTCTGAAGTCGGTCTACGGCGTGACGGTCCAGTCCAAGGCGATCGAGGACTCCGGCGGGGCCCTGACGGTCAAGGCGCTGAAGGACGGCACCGTGCAGCTCGCGGACATCTACACCGCCGACCCGAGCATCAAGGCGAACGACTTCGTGACGCTCGAGGACCCGAAGAACCTGATCGTTCCGCAGAACGTCACCCCGGTGGTCTCGAGCAAGGTCGACGACAAGGCGGCGGCCGACATCGACGAGGTGAGCAAGGTCCTGACGACCGAGGCGCTCATCGAGCTCAACACCAAGAGCACCGTCGACAAGGAGAAGGCCTCGACCATCGCGAAGGACTTCCTGACCGACGAGGGGCTGCTCTAGGTCCCACGGACACCCGGTCCCCGCGTCGTTGCGCGGGGATCTCGCCGACAGGCGTCGGGCATCGAGCCCGGCGCCTGTCGGCGTTCCGGGGTCAGCCGTGCGTGACACATGTTCCGCACGGTTGTGCCGTGCACCGGCTGTGCACGTTCGTGCAGGAGGCCCCTCTACAACTTGTCGAACCGGGACGCTCGACAGTACCGTCGAAGCATGAACGACCTCCTGGACCCGCTCCTGCTGTCGCGGTGGCAGTTCGGTCTGACGACGATCTACCACTTCCTCTTCGTCCCGCTGACGATCGGCATGGCCGTCGTCGTCGCGGTGTTCCAGACCGCCTGGGTCCGGACCGGTCGTGCGCACTACCTGCAGCTGACGCGGTTCTTCGGACGGATCTTCCTCATCAACTTCGCGATGGGGGTCGTCACCGGCATCGTGCAGGAGTTCCAGTTCGGCATGAACTGGTCGGACTACTCGCGCTTCGTCGGCGACGTCTTCGGCGCCCCGCTCGCGCTCGAGGGCATCCTGGCGTTCTTCTTCGAGGCGGCGTTCATCGGCGTCTGGATCTTCGGCTGGGACCGCCTTCCCCAGAAGCTGCACCTGGCGAGCATCTGGTGCGTCAGCGCAGGCACGATCATGTCGGCGTACTTCATCATCGCCGCGAACGCGTTCATGCAGCACCCCGTGGGCTACGCGATCAACGAGGCGAAGGGTCGCGCCGAACTCACCGACATCTGGGCCGTCCTCGGCAACAAGGTCGCCCTCGCCGCCTTCCCGCACACGGTCTTCGCGTGCTTCATGGTCGCCGCCGGCGTGATCATCTCGGTCGCCGCGTACCACCTGGCGCGCAACCAGAACCTCGAGACGATGATGCCGGCGCTGAAGTTCGGCCTCTGGACGATGGTCGCGGCCGGCGCCCTCACGGTCCTCACCGGTGACCAGCTCGGTCTCACCATGGTCGACACGCAGCCGATGAAGATGGCCGCGGCCGAGGCGCTGTACAACACCGCGACCGGCAAGGACGCCTCGTTCTCGATCTTCACGCTCGGCACGCCCGACGGTGTCACCGAACTCTTCTCGATCCGGGTGCCGTACCTGCTGTCCTTCCTGTCGACGCACACCTTCTCCGGCACGGTCGAGGGCATCAACGACCTGCAGGCGCAGTACACGCAGGTCTACGGGCCGGGCGACTACAAGCCGATCATCTGGGTGACCTACTGGTCCTTCCGCTGGATGATCGCCCTCGGGGTCGGCGCCGTGATGGTCTCGCTCGCCGGACTCTGGCTGACGCGCAAGGGCCGCTTCCCGCAGCAGCGGTGGGTCTGGCGCATCGCGATCTGGGCCGTGCCGCTGCCGATGGCCGCGATGGTCGTCGGCTGGGTCTTCACCGAGATGGGCCGCCAGCCCTGGCTCGTGTTCGGCCTGCTCAAGACGGCCGACGGCGTCTCCCCGAACGTGACGGGCCTCGAAGTCCTCGTCTCGCTCGTCGTGTTCACCCTCATCTACGGATCCCTCGCGGTGGTCGAGTTCCGACTGATCAAGAAGGTCGCCCAGGAGGGCCCGGCCGCCCCGGCCGAGGTCGACGCGGAGAGCGGCGAGGTCAAGCACGAAGTGACGGTCTACTAGAGATGGAAGCTGCCTGAGATGGACCTGCCCGTTCTGTGGTTCGCGATCGTCGGACTCTTCTTCGTCGGGTACTTCGTGCTCGACGGGTTCGACTTCGGCGTCGGCATGTCCCTGCCGTTCCTCGGCAGGGACGACACCGACCGCCGTGTGCTCATCAACACCATCGGCCCGGTCTGGGACCTCAACGAGACCTGGGTGATCGTGGCGGGAGCCTGCCTGTTCGCCGCCTTCCCCGAGTGGTACGCGACGATGTTCTCCGGCTTCTACCTGGCACTGCTGCTCATCCTCGCCGCACTGATCCTGCGCGGGGTGTCGTTCGAGTACCGGCACCAGGACAAGCACCGGGCATGGAAGCGCCGGTTCGACCTGATGATCGTGGTCGGCAGCGCGGTGCCGTCGTTCCTCTGGGGCGTCGCGTTCGGCAACGTCGTCCGGGGGATCCCGATGGACTCCGGACACAACTACACCGGCACGCTGTTCGACCTGCTCAACCCGTTCGCACTGCTCGCCGGTGCCACCACCCTGCTGGTCTTCTTCACCCACGGCGTCGTGTTCGTGGCACTGAAGACCGAGGGTGAGATGCGCGAGCGGGCGATGCGCCTGGCGAAGCGGGCCGGAGTGGTCACGATCGTGGTCGCCGCCGTGTTCCTGGTCACGATGGCGCTCGTCCGGTCCTCCCCGACGTCGCTCGTGCTGTCGGCCGTCGGTGCCGTGGCCCTGGTCGTCGCGGTCCTCTGTGCCGCACGCGGTCGGGAGGGTCGCGCCTTCACCCTGATGGCCGTCACCATCGCGGCGGTCGTCCTGGCGATGTTCACCGCGGTGTTCCCGGACGTGATGCCCGCCACGAACGACCCGGCGAACAGCCTGACCGTCGCCAACGCCTCGTCCGGCACGTACACGCTGACGGTCATGAGCTGGGTCGCCCTGGTCTGCATCCCGCTCGTGCTGGCCTACCAGGCGTGGACGTACTGGGTCTTCCGCAAGCGGGTCTCGCGCGCCACCGTCGCGCAAGCCGCGCACTGAGCAGGAGGCACGTGTGAAGCCGCTCGATCCCCGCCTGCTCCGTCTGTCCCGGACGGCGCGCGGCTTCGTCGTGGCCGCCGCCGGCACCGGCGCGGTACGCACCATCGCGACCATCGCGATCGCCTGGGGGATCGCGGCCGCGGTGACCCAGGTCGTCGACGCGGTCCCCGCCGGTGCCGTCCCCGCGACGTTCGCCGGCACGCTCGCCCTGCTCGGCGGCGCGTTCCTGCTCCGCGCGGTCGCGGCCTGGGCGACCGACGACCTCGCCGCCCGCGCCGGTGCCCGCGTGAAGAGCGAACTCCGCGCCTCCGTGCTCCGGCGCGCGGCCGACCGGGGCCCCGGGTGGCTCGCCGGCCGGTCGAGCGCCGGTTTCGCCGCCACGCTCGGCCCCGGGCTCGACGCGCTGGACGCTTACTTCGGCCGGTACCTGCCGCAGCTCGCGCTCACCGCCGTCGCCACCCCGCTGCTGCTCGTCGCGATCGGCTTCGGCGACCTGACGAGTGCTGTCGTCATCGTCTGCGCGATGCCCGTCATCCCGGTGTTCATGGCCCTCATCGGTTTGGCCACCCGGTCGCTGCAGCAGCGGCAGGCCGACGCGCTCGCCCGGCTCGGTGGGGCGTTCACCGAGGCCGTCGAGGGGCTCGCGACCCTCAAGGTGTTCGGTCGTGCCCGCCGCCAGGTCGGCCGCATCGGGCAGGTCACGGACGAGTACCGCCAGGGCACCATCGGTGTGCTGCGGCTGTCCTTCGTCAGCGGCTTCGCCCTCGAGCTGGCTGCGAGCCTGTCCGTCGCGCTCGTCGCGGTGTCGATCGGGATCCGGCTGGTCGACGGCTCGCTCGGCCTCGGCGCGGCGATGTTCGTCCTGGTCCTCGCCCCGGAGGCGTTCGCCCCGCTCCGGCAGGTCGGCGCCGACTTCCACGCGGCCCAGGACGGGGTGCAGGCGTCCCAGGCCGTCCTCGACGTGCTCGACGACCCCGACGTCCCGGTACCAGCTGCGCCGGACACCGTCGCCGCCGCCGGGGTGGACGTCCCGGCGCCGGCCCTGGTGCTCGCCGGGCTCACCGTGCACCGCTCCGACACGGTCGTCGGCCCGGTCGACCTCACCGCCCCGACCGGGACCGTCGTCGCCCTCTCCGGCCCGAGCGGCTCCGGCAAGTCCAGCCTGATCGCCGCGATCCGCGGGGTCCTCCCCGCCGACGGCACGGTCACGGTGCCCGGGCGTGCCGACCTGCCGGTCCTCGACCGCACCACCTGGGTCGACCAGCGTCCGCGACTGGTGCGCGGCACGGTCGCCGAGAACGTCGCCCTCAGCGCCCAGCCGGACACGGCGGACGTGCGGACCGCGCTCGGTGCGGTGGGGCTGGGAGTCGAGCCGGGCCTCCCGGTCGGCAGTGGCGGGTCCGGGCTGTCCGGCGGGCAGGCGCAGCGTGTCGCCGTCGCGCGCGGGCTGTACCGTGCGGCGCGGCTCGAGACGCCGCTGGTGCTCCTCGACGAGCCGACGTCGGCCCTCGACGCGGAGTCCGAGGCGCAGGTCGTCGCCGCCCTCCGCCGACTGGCGGACGCGGGGGCGGTCGTCGTCGTCGCGAGCCACCGACCCGCCGTCGTGGCCGCTGCCGACGTCGTCGTCGCGATCCGCGCCTCCGGATCCGTCACGGTCTCGTCGCAGCGGTCGCCACAGGAGGTGTCCGCATGAGCAGCACCCGCGCGAGCAGCACCCGCGTGAGCCGCCCCGACGGCCGGGAGGCCCGCACCCGGTCCGTCCTCCGACTCGCCCTGCCCCGTGGGCGGGGTTGGGCGAAGGCCGTCGCCGCGGGCGTGCTCAGCGCGCTCTGCGGAGTGGCCCTGCTCGCCGCCAGCGGGTACCTGATCACGCGAGCCGCCGAGCACCCGCCGATCCTCTACCTGACGCTCGTCATGGTCGGCGTCCGCGCCTTCGCCCTCGGGCGCGCGGTGTTCCGCTACGTGGACCGGCTCGCCGGACACGACGCGTCGTTCCGCCAGCTCGCCGTCGTCCGGACCGAGATGTACCGTCGGCTCGCCTCCGTCGCTCCCGCCGGGCTCGGATCGACCGGGCGCGGCGACCTCATGACGCGGCTCGTCACCGACACCGACCGGCTGCAGGACCTGCCGATCCGGGTGGTCGGGCCGCTCGTCTCGGCCGGCGTCACCGCGTTCCTCTCGGTCGTCGCCGTCGCGTTCGTGTCCCTGCCAGCCGCCCTCGTGCTGCTGTCGGCCCTCGGCACGGCAGCCCTGGTCGGGACCGTCGTGACCGCCGCGGTCGCCCGCCGCTCCGACGCGGTGACCGCCGCCGACCGCGGACGCGTCGCGGACCTGGTGCTCGACACCGTCCGGACGCTCGACGTGTTCGTGGCCTACGGCACGCTGGAGGAACGACTCACCCACATCGCGCGGCTCGACCACCGCGTCACGCGGGCCGTCCGCCGCCGCGGCGCCGTCGAGTCACTCGTCGGCGCGCTCGTCGGCCTGGTCGGCGGGGCTGCGGTCATCGGGACGCTGGCCGTGGGCGCGCCGGCAGTCGTCCGTGGTGCCCTGGACGGCCCGCTCTGGGCACTGGCGGTGTTCGTCCCGCTCGCGCTGTTCGAGGTCGTCGGTGGTGTCCCGCTCGCCGTCCTCACACTCCGTCGGGTCCGGGCCGCCGCATACCGCGTCGAACGGGTCGTCCCCGCGGAGCTGCCGGTCGGACTGGTGCCCGAACCCGAGGACGCCGCCAGCCCGGAGGCCCTCGTGGCGCCGGCCGCCGTCACCGTCCGGGTCCGTGACCTGTCCGTCCGCTGGCCGGGCGCGCAGACCCCCGCGGTCGACGGGGTCTCGTTCGACCTGCACCCGGGCGAGGTCGTCGTGCTCAGCGGGCCGAGCGGCGCCGGCAAGTCGACGCTGGTGGACGCCCTCGTCCGGTTCGTCGACCACACCGGCAGCGTCACCCTGGACGGGACGGACGTACGGACGATGCACCCCGACGCGGTCCGCGCCCGCATCGGTCTGATCGAGCAGGACCCGTTCGTCTTCGACCAGTCGGTCCGGCAGAACCTGCTCTTCGCGCGGGAGACCGCGACCGACGACGAACTGCTCGCCGTGCTCGTCCGGGTCGGACTGGGGGACTGGATCCGGCGTCGTGGAGGACTCGGCGCCGCCGTGGGGGAGCGCGGTTCGCTCGTGTCCGGGGGCCAGGCCCACCGGTTGGCCCTGGCGCGGGCCCTCCTGCACGAGTTCCCGGTCCTGGTGCTCGACGAGCCGACCGCCGACATCGACCCCGACCTCGGTGACGACGTGCTGCGCGACCTCGTGACGACCGCCCGCGCGGCCGGACGCTCCCTGCTCGTCGTGTCGCACGTACCGGTGCCGGCCGACCTCGTCGACCGGACCCTGCGGATGCGGGACGGACGCCTGCTCACGCGGTGACCCGGCGCACGGACGCGAGACGGTCCTGACGGCTTGTATCGTTGACGACCGTGACCATCGAGCAGCACGTCGAGGACCCGCACGCCTACGACTTCCGGCGCATCCAGCAGAAGTGGCAGGCGCGGTGGGAAGAGCTCGGCCTCTTCACCGCCGACCCCGACGACAAGCGCCCGCGCAAGTACATCCTCGAGATGTTCCCCTACCCCTCCGGCGACCTGCACATGGGGCACGCCGAGAACTGGGCGCTCGGGGACTTCGTCGCGCGCTACTGGCGCCAGCAGGGCTTCAACGTGCTGCACCCGATCGGCTGGGACTCGTTCGGCCTGCCCGCCGAGAACGCCGCCATCAAGCGCGGCGTCGACCCGAAGGACTGGACCTACGCGAACATCGCGCAGCAGAAGGCGTCCTTCAAGCGCTACGCGCCGTCGTTCGACTGGTCGACCGAGATCCACACCTCCGACCCCGAGTACTACAAGTGGAACCAGTGGCTGTTCCTGAAGATGTACGAGAAGGGGCTGGCGTACCGGAAGGACAGCTGGGTCAACTGGGACCCGGTGGACCAGACCGTCCTGGCCAACGAGCAGGTCCTGCCCGACGGCACCTCGGACCGCTCCGGCGCCGTCGTCGTCAAGAAGAAGCTGACGCAGTGGTACTTCAAGATCACGGACTACGCGGACCGGCTGCTCGACGACCTCAACCAGCTCGAGGGCCGATGGCCGTCGAAGGTCATCGCGATGCAGCGCAACTGGATCGGCCGCTCGGTCGGTGCTGACGTCGACTTCGTCATCGAGGGCCGTGACGAGCCCGTCACCGTGTTCACCACGCGCCCGGACACCATCCACGGCGTGACCTTCCTGGTCGTCGCACCGGACTCCGACCTGGCCGCCGAGCTCGTCGCCGACCCGTCCGTCGACGATGCCACCCGCGCCGCGTTCCAGGACTACCTGGTCGCCACGCAGAAGGCCTCGGACATCGACCGGCAGAACGCCGACCGCCCGAAGACCGGCGTCCCGCTCGGCCGTTCGGCGATCCACCCGCTGACCGGGGAGCGCCTGCCGCTGTGGGCTGCCGACTACGTCCTCGCCGACTACGGGCACGGCGCCGTGATGGCCGTGCCCGCGCACGACCAGCGCGACCTGGACTTCGCCCGGGCCTTCGACCTGCCGGTGAAGGTCGTCGTCGACACGAACCAGCCGGTCACCGGTGCGATCCCCGTGATCACCGACGAGACCGAACTGCCCTCGATCGACCCGACGACCACCGGCGAAGCCCTCACCGGACAGGGGCGGATGATCAACTCCGGTTCGCTCGACGGGATGAGCAAGCAGCACGCCATCACCGCGGCGATCAGCCTGCTCGAGGAGCGCGGCACCGGTCGTGCCGCCAAGACCTACCGCCTGCGCGACTGGCTCATCTCGCGACAGCGTTTCTGGGGCACCCCGATCCCGATCATCCACGGCGAGGACGGCACCCAGTACCCGGTGCCCGAGGACCAGCTCCCCGTGGTCCTGCCCGACACCGAGGGCCTCGACCTCAAGCCGAAGGGCACCTCGCCCCTCGGTGGTGCGACGGAGTGGGTGAACGTGCCGAACCCGGTCGACGGCAGCCCGGCCCGCCGCGACCCGGACACCATGGACACGTTCGTCGACTCGTCCTGGTACTTCCTGCGCTTCCTGTCCCCGCAGGACGAGACGCAGGCGTTCGACCCGGCACTCGTCAACAAGTGGGCGCCGGTCGACCAGTACATCGGCGGTGTCGAGCACGCGATCCTGCACCTGCTCTACGCGCGCTTCGTCACGAAGGTGCTGTTCGACCTCGGCTACCTCGACTTCACCGAACCGTTCTCGGCGCTGCTCAACCAGGGCATGGTGCTCTCCGGCGGCTCGAAGATGTCGAAGTCGAAGGGCGGCGTCTCGCTCGGTGACGAGCTCGACGCGCACGGCGTCGACGCGATCCGCCTGGTGATGGGCTTCGCCGGCCCGCCCGAGGACGACATCAACTGGGAGGACGTCTCGCCCGCGGCCTCCGCACGCTTCCTGGCACGCGCGTACCGCATCGCCGTCGACGTCACCTCGACGCCCGACGCCGTCTGGTCCACCGGTGACCGCGGCGTCCGACAGGCCACGCACCGCTTCCTGGCGGACGCTCCGGGGCTGATGGAGTCGTTCAAGTTCAACGTCGTGATCGCACGACTCATGGACCTGGTGAACGTGACCCGCAAGGCGATCGACAGCGGACCCGGTGCCGCGGACCCCGCCGTGCGTGAGGCCGCGGAGACGATCGCCCTCGGGCTCAGCGTCTTCGCGCCGTACACCGGCGAGGAGATGTGGCAGACGCTCGGCTACGACTCGTCGGTCGCCACGTTCGGCTGGCGGAAGGCTGACCCGACGCTGCTCGTGCAGGAGACGCTGACCGCGGTCGTGCAGGTCAACGGCAAGGTGCGGGACTCGTTCGAGGTGTCGAAGTCGATCGAGGCCGACGAACTCGAGCAGCTCGCCCGGTCGTCGGCGGCGGTGCAGCGGTACATCGGCGACCGCGAGATCGTGAAGGTCATCGTCCGGGCACCGAAGCTCGTCAACATCGCCATCAAGGGCTAGTTGCTCCGGGGCCGGGTCCTCCGGACCTGGTCCGTCCGGGGCCGATCCCTCCGGGGCCGATCCCTCCGGGGCCGATCCCTCCGGGGCCGGTCCCTCCGGGGCCGGTCCCTCCGGGGCCGGTCCCTCCGGGGCCGGTCCCTCCGGGGCCGGTCCCTCCACAGGGGGCGGCGCGCGGGCTCCGTCCACAGGTGGTCTGCGTGGGGCCCGGTCGACAGACCGGGCTCCGTAGCGTCTCGGGACATGTCCCGGTTCACGCTGTCACCCCGTGCCGCCCTCCTGCTGGTGGGCGTCGTGGCGGTGCTCGCGCTCGGGGTCGTCGTCGCCGGGTGGTGGGGCGGCGGTCGCGGGGGCGAGGAGTCGGGGTCCGGCGTCGCGGTCGTGTCGGGGGCGCCGACGGTCGGTGTCCCGGAGCCGTCGGCGGCCGTGCCCGTCCCGTCGTCGACCGCTGCTCCCACTGCGTCCGCGGTGCCGGCGACCGCAGTGCTCTACGTCGTCGGGGCGGTCGAGCACCCGGGGGTCGTCACGGTGGGCGCCGACGCCCGTGTCGCGGATGCGCTGGTCGCAGCCGGGGGAGCGGTGGCGGACGCCGACCTGTCGCGGCTGAACCTGGCGCGGCCGGTCGTCGACGGCGAGCGGCTGTACGTGCCCCGCGTCGGCGAGACGGACGTCCCGGCCGAGCTGCCCGCGGGAGCGGGTGCTGGTCCCGGTGGCTCGGCCTCCGGGACCACGGGCTCGTCGGGTGCGGGCAGCGGTGCGGGGGCCGTGCCGGACGTCGTGGACCTCAACACCGCAGACGCCGCCGCGCTCGAGACGCTCCCCGGCATCGGGCCGGCGCTGGCGGAGCGGATCCTCTCCTGGCGCGACGAGCACGGCGGGTTCCGCTCGGTCGAGGACCTGCTCGAAGTCAGCGGCATCGGCGAGGGCCGCTTCGCCGAGCTGCAGGACCGGGTGCGGGTGTGAGCGGCCCGGTGCTGTCGGCTCCCGCTCGGAGCGCGTCCGGCGCGGCGCACGGCAGCGCGCTGCGGGCGTCGCTGGTCGACCTCCGGCTCGCTGGACCGGTCGCGGTGACGTGGATCGTCGTCGCGGTGCTCGTCGGCGTCCCCCGACTCGCCGGCGGGGTGGCCGTCGGCGCGGTCGTCCTCGGTCTGGCGTCGCTCGGCGTGCTCCTCTGGCGCGGGGTGTCCGTCCTCGTCCGGGCGATCGCGGCACTGGTGCTGACGACGGCCCTGCTGGTCGCCCTGACGGCCGCAGCGGTCACAGCCGGGCAGGTGCACCGGGCCCCGTCGATCGTGCGGCAGACGGCCGGCCACAGCCTGGAGGCCCGTGTCCGGTTGGATCGCGACCTCGCCCCCGCCGACCGGTCCGTGATCGGGACGCTCGAGGCGGTCGTGGTGCGAGCCTCCCGTCAGGACGGCCTGCGCGTGCCGGTCCGGCTCGTACCGGCCCCCGACGAACCGCGGCGGACCGTGCTGTCGGCCGGATCGGTCGTCGTCGTCCGCGGACAGCTGCTGGTCGAGGACCCCGGATCGCCGACCAGCGTCGTGCTCTTCGCCCGCGGAGCCGTCACGCCGCAGGCGGGTCCGACCGGGCTGCTCGGCGCCAGTGCAGTCGCACGGGCGGCGTTCGTCGACGTCACCGCCGACCTGCCGGAGCCGGGTGCGGCGCTCCTCCGCGGGCTGGCGATCGGGGACCGCTCCGGGCTCGACGCCGAGACGGAGCAGGCGATGGAGACCTCGGCGCTGACCCACCTGACCGCGGTCTCCGGGTCGAACTGTGCGGTCCTCGTCGGCCTCGTGGTGCTGCTCGGACGGGCGATCGGGGCCCCACGGGCGCTGCGTGCCGCCGTGGCCGTGGTCGTGCTGCTCGGGTTCGTCGTCCTCGTCCGTCCGGACCCGTCGATCACCCGCGCGACCGTGATGGCGATCGTGGTCCTCGTCGTGCACCTGACCGGACGGCCGGTGCGCGGCGTACCGCTGATCGCCCTCGCCGCCGTCGGCATGCTCGTCGTCGACCCGTGGGCGGCCCGCTCGTTCGCCTTCGCGCTGTCGGTGCTCGCGACCACCGGGATCGTGGTCCTCGCTGCGCCCGTGACCGACCTGCTCGCGCGGCGGGTCGGGAGGCCCGTCGCGACCGCGGTCGCGGTGCCGGTCGCCGCGCAGGTCGCCTGCTGGCCGGTCACGATCCCGCTCTCCGCCGCCCTGCCGACGTACGCGGTGCCGGCGAACCTGCTCGCCGAGGTCCTGGCACCGGTCGCCACCGTCGTCGGTCTCGCCGCGTGCCTGCTCGCGCCGGTGTGGCCGGTGGGCGCCGGGCTTCTCGCGACCGTCGGTTGGGTGCCCGCTGCCGGGATCGGACTCATCGCACACGGGGCCGCCGGCCTGCCGACCGCCTCGGCACCGTGGCCGTCCGGGGCGGGCGGGGTCATCGCCGCCGGGGTCGTGAGCGCAGCCCTCGCGGTCGGGGTGCTCGTTCGCCGACGCCTGCGTCGGGTGGCGCTCGGAGTGGCCGTGCTCGTGCTCGTCGGGGGAGTCGGGTCGGTCGCGGTGCCCGCGGTCCTCGTCCGGGGCAGTGTCCCGACCGGATGGACCGTCGCGATGTGCGACGTCGGGCAGGGCGACGCCACCCTGCTCCGGAGCGGTGGACGCACGGCGCTCGTCGACACCGGGGACGATGCCGAGCGTCTGGTCTCCTGTCTGGCCCTCCTCGGCGTCGACCGGATCGACCTGCTCGTCCTGACCCACTTCGACCGCGACCACGTCGGCGCCGTGGCCTCGGTCGCGACACGGGTGGAGACCGCCCTGGTCGGTCCGGTCGGCCGGCCCGCGGACGACCGGGTGGTCCGGGACCTCCGGAGCGCGGGGGTGGCGGTCCGGCGGGCAGCCGATCGGACCAGCGGCCTGCTCGGGGACCTCCGCTGGCGGGTGCTGTGGCCGCCGGACGGCGAGGAGCGTGCGGGCAACGCCGCGAGCATCGTCCTCCGGGTCGATCCTGCACGGGAGCGACCCTGCCCGGGTTGCGTCAGCGCGGTGCTCCTCGGCGACCTGGGCGAGGACGCGCAGCGTCGGCTGCTGCGGACCGCGCCGCCGGAGACGCTGACGCCCGTGGACGTCGTGAAGGTCGCGCACCACGGGTCCGCGGACCAGGACCCGGAGCTCTACCGGCAGCTCGCAGCCCGGGTCGGCCTCATCGGGGTCGGCGCGGACAACGACTACGGGCACCCGACACCGAGCGCCCTGCGGATGCTCGCCGCCGCCGGGACGGTGGCGTACCGCACGGACCGGTCGGGGACGGTCGTGGTGCGCGGTGAGAGCGACGATGCGGGCGCGGAGGCGGGTGGGGACTCCGGTGCCCAGAGCCGGGCACCGGTCGCGGTGTGGACCGAGCGCGACGCCGGGGCGTCGGCTGCCGCCCGTAGGATCGGTGCGACGCCGACCGGCACTGCGCCGCCGATGCACGGGCCCGGACGTCGTCGTCGCCCAGCACCACCGGAAGGACCCGCATGCCCGCCAAGAAGCCCGCGCGCGCCGCAGCGAAGATCGACCAGATCCCGTGGTCGGCGATCCGCCCGGCCCCGGTCGTCCTGGTCACCGGTGCCGAGACGTTCCTGGCGGAGCGGGCGATCGGCATGCTCCGCGACCTGCTCGTCGGCGAGGACCCGGCGCTCGAGGTGCACGACCTCGAGGCGGACCAGTACGCCCCCGGGCTGCTGTCGACGCTGGCGAGCCCGTCCCTCTTCGGTGAACCCCGACTGGTCCGTGTCACGAACGTCGAGAAGTGCACCGACGCCTTCATCACCGAGACGATCTCGTACCTGCAGAACCCGGCCGACGACGTCACCCTGGTGCTCCAGCACGGTGGTGGAGTCCGGGGCAAGAAGCTCCTCGACACGATCCGCAGCGGGGTCGGCGGCGGCATCGAGGTGCAGTGCGACGAGATCAAGCGCGACACCGACCGGATCGACTTCGTCAACGCCGAGTTCCGTGCTGCACGGCGGAAGATCGCACCCTCCGCCGTCCGGACCCTGGTGGCCGCGTTCGCGGACGACCTCGCCGAACTCGCCGCCGCCTGCCGACAGCTCCTGGCCGACGAGGCCGCGGAGATCACCGACCGGACCGTCGACAAGTACTACGGCGGCCGGGTCGAGACGAACGCGTTCAAGGTCGCCGACATCGCCCTGGCCGGCCGGTCCGCACCGGCGATCGTCGAACTCCGGCACGCGCTGGCAACGGGAGAGGCGCCCGTACCGATCGTCGCCGCGTTCGCGAGCAAGATCCGCACGATGGCGAAGGTCAGCTCCTTCCGCGGGTCGAGCGGGCAGGCGGCCTCGGCGCTCGGCATGGCGCCGTGGCAGGTCCAGCGTGCCCAGCGGGACGTCGCCGGCTGGAGCGAAGCAGGCCTCGCGAACGCGATCACGAGCATCGCGGCCGCCGACGCCGCGGTGAAGGGCGGGTCCCGCGACGCCCACTTCGCGCTCGAGGTGATGGTCCGCACCATCGCACGACGCGGCGAGGAGCGCTGACCGGCACCGGGCCTCCCGGCCGTCGGCGGAGCCGCTGCTGGGGACGCTCCGCTGCCGGCGTGCGCGATGACGCCCGTCCGGTGCCCGTCCGGTGCCCGGCCAGTGTCCGGCCGCGCCCGTGGTTCCGATCGGCTCCGCCCAACCGGGTCCGGATCGAACCGCAGCATCCCGCGGTTCGGAACGGTTGCTGTTGGGCGCAGCTGAACGGCACCGACCCGCCGCGCCGACCCGCGGCACCGGCCGCGGCCCCGCACGCGGCCTGCCCCGGCCCCGCACCCGGGAACGACGAAGGCCCCGCACCGAACGGTGCAGGGCCTTCGAGACGGTCAGACGCTCAGATCAGAGCGCGGAGACCTTCTTCGCGATGGCCGACTTGCGGTTCGCGGCCTGGTTCTTGTGGATGACACCCTTGCTCACGGCCTTGTCGAGCTTCTTCGACGCGAGCGACAGGGCGGCAACGGCCTTGTCCTTGTCGCCCGTGGCGATCGCCTCGTTGGTGTGACGGATGTACGTCTTGAGCTCCGACTTGTACGCCTTGTTGCGGTCGGTGGCCTTCTGGTTGGTCTTGATGCGCTTGAGCTGCGACTTGATGTTCGCCATGCGTGTTGCTCCTGGTTTCGTCTCGGACGGGTGGTTGCGATCCCGGGTAGAGGGGCCCTTCGTCGCATCGCGTTCCACCCGTGGGCGACGGAACGCGTAAGCCAGCGACTGACGTTACCAGGTCGACCCGTCCGGACCAAAGCCCGACACGGGTCGTGTGGCGACGAGACGGGCGCGCGATCCCGAGCGGATACGGTGTCGACATGCCGTCCGTCGCACCCCGCATCGACACCGTCCCACCGTCGGGCATCCGCCGGGTGTTCGAGCAGGCGGCCCTCCTCGACGACGTGACGATGCTCGTGATCGGTGAGCCGGACGTCCCCGTCGCCAAGCACATCGGTGACGCCGCACGTCGTGCGTGGGCCGAGGACCGCACCGACTACGGGCCCAACGGCGGCATCCCGCAGCTGCGGCAGGCGATCCAGGACAAGCTCCGCCGCGAGAACCGGATGGACGTCGACCTCGAGCAGGTCTGGGTCACCGTCGGTGCGACGCAGGCGCTGTTCACGGCGATGACGCTCGTGCTCTCGCCCGGTGACGAGGTCCTGGTACCGGACCCCGGCTACACGACCTTCACGATGAACGCCCACATCATCGGCGCGGACCCGGTGCCGTACCAGCTGTCGCCGGCGCACGGGTTCGAGCCCGACCTCGCCGCATTGGAGGCGCGGATCACCGACCGCACGCGCGCCATCATCGTGAACTCCCCGTCCAACCCGCTCGGCACCGTCTTCGGCGAGCAGACGCTGCGTGACCTGTTGGCGCTGGCGAAGCGCCACGAC
Organism: Curtobacterium sp. MCBD17_030; assembly: GCF_003224255.1. Classification (NCBI taxonomy): domain Bacteria; kingdom Bacillati; phylum Actinomycetota; class Actinomycetes; order Micrococcales; family Microbacteriaceae; genus Curtobacterium; species Curtobacterium sp. MCBD17_030. The sequence continues at coordinate 171,496 of NZ_QKLI01000004.1, forward strand.
CTCTGGGTGATCAGCGACGAGGTCTACGAGTACTTCACCTACGGCACACGGCACCTGAGCCTGGCGTCCCTCGACGAGGACGACCGCGTCTTCTCGGCGTTCTCGCTGAGCAAGACGTACGCGATGACCGGCGTGCGGGTCGGCTACCTCGTCACGCCCAAGGGCCTCGGCCCGACGATGCGGACCGTCCAGGAGTCGATCATCAGCTGTGTCGCGGAGCCCGACCAGTGGGCGGCCCTCGCGGCGATCGTCGGCGACCACTCGTCGGTGCAGGACGCCCGCGAGCACTACCGCGAGAACCTCGAGATCGCGACGGGGGTCCTGGACGCCGCCGGCATCCGCTACCTCGATCCTCGAGGAGCGTTCTACCTGTGGATCGACGTCTCGCACGCGGCCCGGGGCGACGTCGCGGAGTGGGCCCTGGCGTTCCTCCAGCGCGAGCGGGTGGCGGTCGCGCCGGGCAGCGCGTTCGGCCGGACGGGTGAGGGGTGGATCCGGGTGTGCCTCGCGGCGTCGGCGGAGGACCTGCGCCGAGGACTCGGCGCGCTGCCGGTCCCGACCGCGGGCACGCACGCGACCGACGCCTGACCAGAGCCGGACCCGCCCGGTGCGCGCTGTCGGGGCGTGAGCATGGGACAATCGACGGACCGTCCGACCCACCCCGAGGAACCGTGAGCCCACAAGCATCTGCGCCGCTCGAGCCCGCCTCGACACCGGCCGCCGCGATCCGCAACTTCTGCATCATCGCGCACATCGACCACGGCAAGTCCACGCTGGCTGACCGCATGCTGTCGATCACCGGCATCGTCGAGGACCGGGCGATGCGTGCGCAGTACCTCGACCGGATGGACATCGAGCGTGAGCGCGGCATCACGATCAAGTCCCAGGCCGTCCGCATGCCGTGGGAGCTCGACGGCGAGACCTTCGCGCTGAACATGATCGACACCCCCGGGCACGTCGACTTCTCGTACGAGGTCTCTCGCTCCCTGGCCGCGTGCGAGGGAGCGATCCTGCTCGTCGACGCCGCGCAGGGCATCGAGGCCCAGACGCTCGCGAACCTGTACCTGGCGCTCGAGAACGACCTCGAGATCATCCCGGTCCTCAACAAGATCGACCTGCCGGCCGCCGAGCCGGAGAAGTACGCCGCCGAGCTCGCGCAGCTCATCGGGGGCAAGCCGGAGGACGTCCTGCGGGTCTCCGGCAAGACCGGCGAGGGCGTCGCCGAGCTGCTCGACCGGGTCGTCCGCACCGTGCCCGCTCCCGTCGGTACGGTCGACGCCGCACCCCGCGCGATGATCTTCGACTCGGTGTACGACAGCTACCGCGGTGTCGTGACCTACGTGCGCATGATCGACGGCTCGATCAAGCCGCGCGAGAAGGTCCAGATGATGTCGACCAAGTCGACGCACGAGATCCTGGAGATCGGGGTGTCGAGCCCGGAGCCGACCCCGACGAAGGGGCTCTCCGTCGGCGAGGTCGGGTACCTCATCACCGGCGTCAAGGACGTCCGCCAGTCCAAGGTCGGCGACACGGTCACGAGCGCGCAGCGTCCGGCGACCGACGCGCTGGCCGGCTACACGGACCCGAAGCCGATGGTCTTCTCGGGTTTGTACCCGATCGACGGCAGCGACTACCCGGTGCTCCGCGAAGCGCTCGACAAGCTCAAGCTGTCCGACGCGGCCCTGGTCTACGAGCCGGAGACGTCCGTGGCGCTGGGCTTCGGCTTCCGCTGCGGGTTCCTCGGCCTGCTGCACCTCGAGATCATCACCGAGCGACTGCGGCGCGAGTTCGACCTCGACCTCATCACCACCGCCCCGAGCGTGGTCTACGAGGTCACGACCGAGGACAACGAGGTCACCGAGGTCACGAACCCGTCCGAGTTCCCGACCGGCCGCATCCTCGAGGTCCGCGAGCCGATGGTCCGCGCTGCGATCCTGGCGCCCAAGGACTACGTCGGCGCGATCATGGAGCTCTGCCAGCAGCGGCGCGGCTCACTGCTCGGTATGGAGTACCTCGGCGAGGACCGCGTCGAGATCCGCTACGAGATGCCCCTCGGCGAGATCGTGTTCGACTTCTTCGACCAGCTGAAGAGCAAGACGCAGGGCTACGCCAGCCTGGACTACGAGCCCGTCGGTGACCAGGCCGCTGACCTCGTGAAGGTCGACATCCTGCTGCAGGGTGACCAGGTCGACGCGTTCAGCGCCATCGTGCACCGCGAGAAGGCGTACGCCTACGGCACGCTGATGACCGAGCGACTGCGCAAGCTCATCCCGCGCCAGCAGTTCGAGGTCCCGATCCAGGCCGCGATCGGCGCCCGCATCATCGCCCGTGAGAGCATCCGTGCCATGCGCAAGGACGTCCTGGCGAAGTGCTACGGCGGTGACATCACCCGCAAGCGCAAGCTCCTCGAGAAGCAGAAGGAGGGCAAGAAGCGCATGAAGACGATCGGCCGGGTCGAGGTCCCGCAGGAGGCCTTCATCGCCGCACTCTCCGGCGACGTGGAAGAGAAGAAGAAGTGAGCCGCGGACACCAGCACCGCACGGCGTTGACGTACGGCGCCGTCGGCGCGACCCAGGCGTCGGACCTCATGACGTACCCGCCGGAGGGCTTCGTACCGGCCGAGTCCCGCGCCCGCATCGGGCACGGCGACCAGCGCTTCGAGACCGCCGTCATGCAGGCGCTCACCTGGCAGATCCAGGAGCGCAGCGGGATGGGGGTCCGCGTCGAGGACACGCCCGAGGACGACGAGGTCCGCTACAACCCGGTCACGTTCGACGAACAGGGCGTCCCGATCGCCCCCGCCTCGATCGGCACGCCGCGGGTGGAGAAGACCACGCCCGACGGCACCCCGCTGATCACGGCGGGCACCACGGCGACGCTGACGATGCACGCCTTCGGGCAGACCGTCCAGGCGCCGGTGCGGGTCGTCGCGATCATCGACGAGCGCGACCGTAAGGGCTTCGCGTACGGCACACTCGACGGCCACCCGCTCTCGGGTGAAGAGTCCTTCGTCGTCGAGCGGACCCCGGACGGCTCGGTCTGGCTGCAGGTCCGCCAGTTCTCGCAGCCGGCCAGCCGCAAGTGGCGCTTCGTCGCGCCGCTGCTGCGCCGCCAGCAGCGGGTGATGGCGGAGAAGTACCTGGCCGCCCTGCGCGGCGACTGACCCGACGACGTGACCGGTCCCGGAGACCGGTCACGTGCCTCCCGGCCGGGAGGCCCGCCCCGCGCCCGACAGGCGCCGACCGGCAGCCCCGCGCCCGACCGGCAGCCCCGCGCCCGACCGGCAGCAACGGGGCCGCCCGGCGGCCACGGGGCCGACCGGGACCAGCAGGCAGACCACCGGTCTGCTCAGGCGAGCGGCGCCAGGCCCGCGATCGCGTCCTCGATGAGCCCCGCGTCCTGGACGCAGTCCCGCGCCACGGCCACCGCGCTCGTCCCCTGGAGCGCCGCCACGTCGTACGCGCCGGTCGCGACCGCCACGAACGGGATCCCGACCGCATCCGCCGCCTCGCCGTCGCGCGGGGTGTCCCCGACGATGACCGCCCGGGTGCCGGACAGGGCTGCGGCGGCGACGGCGGTGATGCCGGCCCGCTCGACCTCGGTGTCGCCGAAGTACGAGTGTTCCCAGTCGAAGACGTCGACGTCGAAGCCCGCGCCGAGCAGCTTGACGCGGGCTCGGTACGCGGAGTTGCCGGTGAGCAGGCCGTTCCGCCAGCCGAGGTCGGCGAAGCGTCGGACCAAGTCGATCGCGCCGGGTGCCGGGATGCGTCGGTCGCCAGAGCGGTGCCGTTCCTCGGACAGGTCGCGGAGGTGTCCGCTGACGGTGGGGACCAGGTCGTCGCCCAGGTGGTGCGCGCGGACGTGCTCGACGATGATGCCGGCGTCGGTCCGACCGTGCTGGTGGCCGACGAGCTGCGGGAGGTCGCGGCCGAGCGCTCGTTCCAGCGCCAGGTGGTACAGGTTCCCCGGTGCCGCGGCGTTGCGCACGAGGGTGCCGTCGATGTCCCAGAGGACCGTGGTGGTGACCGGATGGTGCTCCATGCCGTCCATGATGACGGACAATGGACTCCATGCCGAGTGCTCTCCCGATCGCCGATCCCGCTCCGTCGGACGGACTGGTCGAACCGGCACCCGGAGCGGGTCAGGTGCCGTTCGGCGTCTACGTCCACGTGCCCTTCTGCCGGGTGCGGTGTGGGTACTGCGACTTCAACACGTACACGGCCTCCGAGCTCCGCGGAGTCCGGCGTGACGACTACGCCGGCCACGCCCTCCGTGAGATCGCGTTCGCGGACCAGGTGCTCGAGCGCTCCGGCGTCCCGCGGCGGCCGGTCTCGACGGTGTTCTTCGGCGGCGGCACCCCGACGATGCTGCCGGCGTCCGACCTGGCGATGATCCTGCGGGCGGTCGACGACACGTGGGGGATCCTGCCCGGGGCCGAGGTCACGACCGAGGCCAACCCGGACTCCGTCGACGCCGAGTCGATCGCGACGCTGCAGCGCGCCGGCTTCACCCGGATGAGCTACGGCATGCAGTCGGCAGTGCCGCACGTGCTGGCGACCCTGGACCGCACGCACGACCCCGAGCGGGTGCCGGTGGTCGTCGACCTCGCGAAGCAGCAGGGTCTCGACGTCAGCCTGGACCTCATCTACTCGACGCCGGGGGAGTCGCTCGACGACTGGCGCACCTCGCTCGACGCGGCGATCGCCTGCGCTCCGGACCACGTGTCCGCCTACTCGCTCATCGTCGAGGACGGGACCGCGATGGGCCGTGCCGTGTCCCGCGGGGAGTTGCCCGCCCCGGACGACGACCTGGCGGCGGACATGTACGAGCTCGCCGACCAGGTGCTGCGTGACGCCGGCTACGACTGGTACGAGGTCTCGAACTGGTCGCGCGGCGCCGGACACGCCAGTCGGCACAACCTGTCCTACTGGAAGGGCCACGACTGGTGGGGCATCGGCCCGGGCGCGCACTCCGCCGTCGCCGGCACCCGCTGGTGGAACGTCAAGCACCCGGCCGCCTACGCGAACAAGGTGCTGCAGGACGTGTCCCCGGCCGCCGGGCGCGAGACCCTGGACGACGAGACGCGCTACGTCGAGCGGGTCCTGCTCGCCGCGCGGGTCCGCGGCGAGCTGCGGATCGACGAGCTCCGCCGGGAGGCCCGTGGCCGCGTCGCCGGCCTCATCGCCCGTGGTCTCGTGGACGGCCGGGCAGCGCTCGGCGGGACGCTGGAACTGACCCTGCCGGGACGGCTGCTCGCCGACGCCGTGGTCCGCGACCTGCTCGACTGACCGGTCGGTCCCGGTACGTGCTCGCTACTGCTTGATGAACTCGATGGTGAGCGGGTACCGGTAGAACTGCCCCTGGTTCGCAGCGAGGGCGGCCAGGATGCCGAACACGATCGACACGATCCCGGTGGCCGTGATCACGAGGAACCCGATGCCGAGCACCGACGTCAGGATGCCGGCGAAGTAGGCGATGGCCATCGTGATGTGGAAGTTCAGTGCCGCCCGGGTGTGCTCCCGGACGAAGTTGCCGCGGTCCCGCAGGACGAAGTAGGCGATGACCGGCACCAGGACGTTCGAGAAGATCCCGCCGACGTGCGTCAGGGTCGCCCAGAGGCGCTGGTCCTCGGGGGTCATCGGCTGCGGGGGCCGGTAGCCGGACGGGTACTGCTGCCCGGGCTGCTGCCCGCCGCCGTACTGCCCACCGGGGTACTGCCCGCCGGGGTACTGGCCGCCGGGGTACTGCCCGCCGGGCTGCTTCCCGCCCGGGTACTGGTCGCCCGGGCCGCCGGGTCCGTGTCCGTCGCTCATGCCCGCAGCGTACCGAGCGACCGGTGGAGAAGTCCCGTCTCGTCGGCGGTCGGGCGTAGGATCAGCACTCGGCATGCGAGAGTGCCAGCCGGACGGATCGACACGAGCGGAGGGAACCGATGGTCAGCGAACGGAGCCTCGAGGTCCTCAAGGCGATCGTGCGCGACTACGTCGCCTCCCGCGAACCCGTCGGCTCGAAGACCATCGTCGAGCGCCACGCCTTCGGGGTCAGCGCCGCAACGATCCGCAACGACATGGCTCAGCTCGAGGACGAGCAGCTCATCATCGCCCCGCACACCTCCTCCGGCCGTGTGCCCACGGACAAGGGGTACCGGGTGTTCGTCGACCACCTGGCGGCGGCGCGTCCGCTCTCCGGCGCGCAGCGGCAGGCGATCGAGACCTTCCTCGGCGCCTCGAACGACCTCGACGACGTCCTCACCCGCACCGTCCGGCTGCTCAGCCAGTTGACGAACCAGGTCGCGCTCGTGCAGTACCCGACGATGGGCCACGCGCGTGTCCAGCACGTCGAACTCGTCCGCCTCGCGGACAACCGGTTGATGGTGGTCCTCATCACCGACACCGCCCGGGTCGAGCAGCGCGTCATCGAGACGGACGTCCCGTTCGACGAGTCCGCGCTCTCCGAACTCCGCACCCTCGTCAACGGCGCGACCGTGGGCCTGCTGCTGCAGGACGCTCCGCCGGCGCTCCGTGAGATCCCCGGCCAGCTCCGGCCCGCGGTCCAGCCGCTCGCCGGCGTCGTGGTCGCGAGCCTGGTCGAGCAGGTCGCCGCCAACCGGCAGGACCGCCTGCTGATGGCGGGTGCCGCGAACCTGGCGAAGAGCGAGCAGGACTTCTCCGGCGGACTCTTCCCCGTGCTCGAGGCGATCGAGGAACAGGTCACCCTGCTCCGGTTGTTCGGCGAGATGCAGGTCGACGACATCGCCGTGGCAGCGAGCATCGGACGTGAGAACGCCGAGTACGGTCTCGACGCCACGAGCATCGTCGCCGGCGGCTACTTGGCCGCCCGCGGTGAGATCGCCCGACTGGGCGTCCTCGGTCCGACCAGGATGGACTACGGCACGAACATGGCCGCGGTCCGTGCGGTCGCCCGCTACCTGTCCCGGCTGCTCGGCGAGAACTGACCCGCCGGACACCCCCACCCCGTCCACCCACGCACCCCCTGAGGAACACTTGGCAGACCACTACGACGTCCTCGGCGTCCCGCGCGACGCCTCCGACGCCGACATCAAGAAGGCGTACCGGCGGCTTGCTCGCGAACTGCACCCGGACGTGAACCCGAGCCCCGACGCCGCTGAGCGCTTCAAGGACGTCACCCACGCGTACGACGTCCTCAGCGACCCGGAACAGCGCCGTCGCTTCGATGCCGGCCCCCAGGACGGCGGGTTCGGTGCCGCCGCCGGCGGCTTCAGCGACATCTTCGACGCCTTCTTCGGCGGGGGTGGTGGCGGTGGCGGCCGTGGGACCGGTCCGCGCAGCCGTGCCGAGCGCGGCGGCGACGCCCTGCTCCGGCTCGAGGTGGACCTGGACGAGGTCGTCTTCGGCACGCACAAGGACCTCGAGGTCGACACCGCCGTGCTCTGCGACACGTGCGGTGGCTCCTGTTGCGCGCCCGGCACGAGCCCGCAGACGTGCGACATCTGCGGCGGGACCGGCCACATCCAGCGCCAGGTCCGCTCGCTCCTCGGCAACGTCGTGACGAGCGCTCCGTGTGGCACCTGCCGCGGCTACGGCACCGTCATCCCGAACCCGTGCCCCACCTGTCAGGGTCAGGGCCGCGTCCGGGCCCGTCGCACCGTTCCGGTGGACGTGCCTGCCGGCGTCGACTCGGGCCTCCGCCTGCAGATGCCCGGCCAGGGCGAGGTCGGCCCGGCCGGTGGACCCGCCGGTGACCTGTACCTCGAGGTGCGCGTCCGCCACCACGACGTCTTCAGCCGTGACGGAGACGACCTCCTCGCGACGCTCGAGGTCCCGATGACCGACGCCATCCTCGGTGCGACGACCACGATCGACGGCCTGGACGGTCCGGTCGAGCTCGAGCTCCGTCCGGGCGTGCAGAGCGCCGACGTACTGGTCATCAAGGACCGCGGCGTCACGAAGCTCCGCGGTTCCGGCCGCGGTGACCTCAAGGTCGGCATCCAGGTCGTCACCCCGAGCAAGCTCTCGCACAAGGAGCGGCAGCTGGTCGAACAGCTCGCGAAGTCCCACAAGGCCGGTGCCCCGCAGCTGTCCCGCTTCCAGCAGGGCATGTTCGGGAAGCTCCGCGACCGGTTCTTCAACTTCTGATGGCCTCGCTCTACCTCGTCGACACGCTCGACGACGTCGCGGTGGGCGGCCAGGTGCCGCTCGAGGGTGCCGAGGGGCGCCACGCCGTGACGGTGTCGCGTGTCCGGGTCGGGGAGGAGCTCCGGATCTCGGACGGCCGCGGCACCGTGGTCGCCGGGACGGTCGCGTCGGTCGGCAAGGACTCGCTCCTGCTCACCGTCGCGACCGTCGGCGTCGAACCGGCTCCGCGTCCGTCCCTGACCCTCGTGCAGGCGCTCGCCAAGGGCGGCCGCGACGAGATGGCCGTGCAGGCCGCGACCGAGATCGGTGTCGACCGGGTGGTGCCGTGGGCAGCCGCGCGCAGCGTCTCGCGCTGGGACGGCCCGAAGGTCGAGAAGGGCCGCGCCCGGTGGGCGGCCATCGCGCACGAGGCAGCGAAACAGGCGGTGCGCTCGCGCGTCCCCGACGTGGTCGCGCCGGTGACGACGGCGCAGCTCGCCGGCGGCGCAGGAGCGGCAGCACCGGCGGACGGCCAGGAGGCCCGCCGGCAGCTGGTCCTGCTCGAACCGACCGCCTCGGTGCGCCTCGCCACCTGGGAGCCGCCGGCTGACGTCGACGAGATCGCCCTGGTCGTCGGGCCGGAGGGTGGGATCGAGCCGTCGGAGCTCGAGCGTCTGGAGTCGGCCGGCGCGGTGCGGGTCCGACTCGGCGGCACCGTGCTGCGGACCTCCACCGCCGGGCCGGCGGCCCTGGCCGTCCTGCAGTCGCGGCTCGGACGCTGGTGAGTCCGTACGGCGTGGATCGGAGCACCGGAGACATCGGGAAGGCGCGGCGTCGGTCGCGCGTTCTACGATGGTGCCCATGACCAGCACCGAGCCCAGCGTCTTCACGAAGATCGTCACGCGCGAGATCCCGGCGACCATCGTCGCCGAGGACGACCGCGTCATCGCCTTCGAGGACAACGCGCCCAAGGCACCCGTGCACGTGCTCGTCGTCCCGAAGACCCAGGCGTACGCGAACGTGGGCGAGCTCGCGGCCGCCGACCCCGACCTGCTCGCGCACGTCGTCACGACGGCGCAGCGCATCGCCGACGAACGCGCCGGCGGACAGTTCCGACTCGTGTTCAACACCGGCGAAGCCGCCGGCCAGACCGTGTTCCACGTGCACGCGCACGTACTCGCAGGAGACCTGCAGGAAGGCACCCTTGCCAGCTGACGAACCAGCCACCACCGAGCCGGACTCCGTCTCGACCTCCGAACTCACCGTCGACGGCATCGCCATGGTGCAGTTGCTCGGCCCGCAGGACCGCCTGCTGAAGACCGTCGAGCGCCAGTACCCGTCCGTCCGCGTCCTGGTGCGCGGCAACCAGGTCACGCTGTCCGGACCGGAGCGCGACGTCACGCGTGCCCGGGCCCTGGTCGACGAACTCGTCGGGATGGTCCGGCGCGGGCAGGACATCGGGCAGTCGGACATCCCGACCTCTGCGCGCATCATCGACGAAGAGCGCAGCCCGTCGAACGTGTTCGGCACCCCGATCGTCTCGAGCCGCGGCAAGTCGGTGCGCCCGAAGACCGACGGGCAGCGTGCGTACGTCGACGCCATCGACGAGAACACGATCACGTTCGGCATCGGCCCGGCCGGTACCGGCAAGACCTACCTGGCGATGGCGAAGGCCGTCCAGGCCCTGCAGCGACGCGAGGTCTCGCGCATCATCCTCACCCGTCCCGCGGTCGAGGCCGGCGAGCGGCTCGGGTTCCTCCCGGGCACGCTCACCGACAAGATCGACCCGTACCTCCGCCCGCTGTACGACGCGCTCAACGAGATGATGGACCCCGAGCTGGTCCCGAAGCTCCTGGCCGCCGGCACGGTCGAGGTCGCTCCGCTCGCCTACATGCGCGGTCGGACGCTCAACGACTCGTTCGTCGTCCTCGACGAGGCGCAGAACACCACGCCCGAGCAGATGAAGATGTTCCTGACGCGTCTGGGCTTCGGCTCGAAGATGGTGATCACGGGGGACATCACCCAGGTCGACCTGCCGGGCAACGTCTCCGGCCTGCGCCTGGTGACCCGGATCCTGCAGGACGTCGACGACATCCACTTCGCCCGCCTCGGCAGCGAGGACGTGGTGCGCCACACCCTGGTCGGCCGGATCGTCGACGCCTACACCGTCTACGACGAGGAACGACTCGTCGAGCAGGCCGCGAAGCGCCCCCACCAGCAGGACGACCGCCGAGGAGGCACCCGGTGAGCATCGAGCTCAACAACGAGTCCGGTGTGGCGGTGGACGAGGACGTCGTGCAGCGCCTCGCCGCCTTCGCACTCGACGCCATGCACGTGCACGCGGACGCCGAACTCGCGATCGTGTTCGTCGACGAGGGCGCGATGGAGCAGCTGCACATCCGGTGGATGGACGAGCCCGGCCCGACCGACGTCCTGAGCTTCCCGATGGACGAACTGCGTCCGGGAACCGAGGACGAGCCGACGCCCGCCGGGCTCCTCGGAGACATCGTGGTCTGCCCGCAGGTCGCCGAGGAACAGGCGAAGACCGCCGGCCACTCGACGCTCGACGAGATCCTGCTGCTGACCTGCCACGGAATCCTGCACCTGCTCGGCTTCGACCACGCGGAGCCCGAGGAGAAGGCCGAGATGTTCGGTCTGCAGGGCGAGATCCTGACCGCCTTCGCCGCCGCGCGTCGGGGGCGGTGACCGCAGTGCTGCTCGTCGCCGGGCTGCTCGCGGTGGCGTTCCTGCTGGTGGTCCTCGGCGGACTGCTCGCGGCCGCCGACTCCGCGCTGTCGGTCCTCTCGCGCGCCGACCTCGAGGAGATCGCCCGCGGCAGCAAGCGCCGCCGTGCGATCGAGGCCCTGGCGGACGACCCGGGTGCGCACGTCAACGCCCTGAACTTCTTCCGGGTGCTCGCCGAGACGGCCGCCGCGGTGCTCGTGACGATCGCCCTCGTGACGGTGTTCGACACGTGGTGGGTCGCCCTGATCGTGTCCGCGGCCGTGATGACCGCGGTGTCGTTCGTGCTCGTCGGGTCCAGCCCGCGCAGCGTCGGACGCGCCCACGCCGAGGGCATCATCGCCGCCACCGGGGGGTTGGTCCGCGGGGTCCGCATCGTGCTCGGGCCGCTCGCCGGCCTCCTCGTCGCGATCGGCGACCGGGTCACCCCGGGCCGCGTCCGCAGTGCGTCCAGCGTCTCGAGCGAGGAGCAGCTGCTCTCGCTGGTCGACGAAGCCACCGAGAGCAACGTGCTCGAGGCGGACGACCGCGAACTCATCCACTCGGTCTTCGCGTTCAGCGACACCCTGGTGCGCGAGGTCATGGTGCCCCGGACCGACATGGTCACCGCGGACGCCGCCGACACGATCGCGGCGGTCATGGAGCAGTTCCTGGCCACCGGCGTGTCCCGCATGCCGGTCATCGGCCGGGACAGCGACGACGTGCTCGGGGTGGCGTACCTGCGCGACGTGGCCCGGAGCCTCTACGAGCGCCCCGAGGTCGGCGTCCGCCCGGTGCGCACGATGCTCCGGCCGGCCGAGTTCCTGCCGGAGTCGAAGCCCGCCGACGAGACCCTGCGGCACATGCAGCTCGCGAAGAACCACCTGGTGCTCGTGGTCGACGAGTACGGCGGCGTCGCGGGCCTCGTCACGATGGAGGACCTCATCGAGGAACTCGTCGGTGACATCTCGGACGAGTACGACCGCGCCGTGGTCGACCGCGCGGAGATCGAACCGGGGCGTTGGCGCATCTCGGCTCGATTGCCCATCGACGAGCTCGGTGACCTGTTCGGGATCGAACTCGACGACGACGACGTCGACACCGCCGGTGGCCTGCTCACGAAGGAGCTCGGGCACCTGCCCTCCGCCGGGGACGCCGTCACGGTGTCCGGGGTCCTGCTCACCGCGGACCGCGTCGAGGGCAAGCGCCGACACCTCATCACCGTGGTCGCCGAACGGACCGCCGACCTCGCGTCCGCCGAGCAGGCCTTCGGCGACTCCGACCACTCCACGACGGGAACACGAACCACATGACCGACTCCGGACCCGACACCGCGCCCGAGGCGACGACCCCCTACCGCGCGGGCTTCGTCTCCTTCGTCGGTCGCCCGAACGTCGGCAAGTCGACGCTGACCAACGCCCTGGTCGGCCAGAAGGTCGCGATCACCTCGTCGAAGCCGCAGACCACCCGGCGGGCCATCCGCGGCATCGTCCACCGTCCGCACGGGCAGGTCATCGTCGTCGACACCCCCGGTGTGCACCGCCCGCGGACCCTCCTCGGCGAGCGACTCAACGACCTCGTCCAGTCCACGCTCGGCGACGTCGACGTGATCGGGTTCTGCGTGCCCGCGAACGAACCGATCGGGCCGGGCGACCGCTTCATCAACGACACCCTCGACCAGTACCCCCGGGCGAAGAAGGTCGCGATCGTCACGAAGATCGACCGCTCCGGCAAGGAGAAGATCGCCGAGCAGCTGCTCGCGGTGTCCCGGCTCCGCGAATGGGACGCGATCATCCCGACCTCGGGTACCGAGGGCCTGCAGCTCGAGGACCTCCTCGACGAGGTCGTGTCGCTGCTGCCGGAGTCACCGCAGCTGTACGACGACCTCGCCGTCACCGAGGAGACCGACGAAGAGCGGGTCGGCGAGCTCATCCGCGAGGCCGCGCTCGAGGGCGTCCGCGACGAGCTGCCGCACTCGTTGGCCGTCGTCATCGAGGACATGGTCGAACCCGACGCCGACGACGACCCGAACGGCCCGCTGCGCATCTTCGCCAACCTGTTCGTCGAGCGCGACAGCCAGAAGTCGATCGTCATCGGCCACAAGGGCAGCCGGCTCAAGGACGTCGGCACCCGCGCCCGGGTCGAGATCGAGGGCCTGCTCGGTCGTCACGTCTACCTGAACATCCGCGTGAAGGTCGCCAAGGAGTGGCAGCGCGACCCGAAGCAGCTCGGCCGACTGGGGTTCTGACCCGGGTCATCCGACGGTCGGACGCGCCGGGCAGGCGCGCGCCGTACCGTGGGGTGGTGTTCCGTCCCGTTCTCCGCACCCAGCTCGTCGTCGACATCGGCACGGCGGTCCTGCTCGGCGCGCTCGTCGCGATCCTGTCGGCGCAGGGGGTGGACGACGTCGCGGCCCTCGTCACGACCGCGATCCTGTCCCTGGCGCTCGCCCTCCGCCGGGTCGCGCCGGGGCTCGCCCTCGGGATCGCCTGGATCGGTGCCGTCGTCCAGATGGCGACGATGCAGACCGCCGGGATGGCCGACCTGTTCATCTCCGGAGTGCTCTACACCACGAGCGTCTACGGCACCCGGCGCATCCGGGTCGCCGGCCTGGTCTCCGCGATCGTGGGCTCGGTCGTCGCCGGCACCTACATGGGCTTCCGCATCTACGGCGTACCGGGCGTCGGTGGTCCGGAGACCCTGAACCAGGCCGTGCAGTACGGCGCGATGTTGTTCGTCGTCGTCCTCGCGGTCCTGCTGCTGCCCTGGCTCGCCGGCCTGGCCGTCCGGGCCCGCCGCTCGGCGCGGATGAGCCGGGAGGCGCAGCTCCTCGCCGAACGGGACGCCGCGCGAGCGGACCGGAACGTCGCGATCGAGCAGGAGCGCGTCCGGATCGCCCGCGACATGCACGACATCGTGGCGCACTCGCTCGCGGTCGTGATCGCCCAGGCCGACGGTGCCAGGTACGCCCTCCGCGCCGACCCGGGCGTCGCCGACGAGGCCCTCGACACGATCGGCTCGACCGCCCGACGCGCGCTCGGGGACGTCCGCGAGCTGCTCGGGGCACTGCGGCACGAGCAGGGCACCGCTCCGACCCCGGACGTCGACGACATCGAGCGGCTCGTCGGGCAGATGCGCGACGTCGGGCTCGAGGTGCAGGTGGAGCGTGAGGGCGACCCGTCCACCCTGCCGACCACCACCCAGCTCGCCGTGTACCGGATCGTGCAGGAGAGCCTGACGAACGCGTACAAGCACGGGGCTCCCGGCTCGACCGTCCGTGCCCGCTTGACCTACCGCCCGGACACCGTCGAGATCGACGTGGTGAACCGGCGCTCGGAGGACGGCCGACCCGGCCCGGGTACCGGTCACGGACTCGTCGGGATGCGCGAGCGTGCCACGATGTCCGGCGGGAGCATGACGGCCGGACCCCGGGGCGAGGACTTCGCGGTGGCGGTCCGGATGCCCGCCCAGCCGTCGACCGGGCAGATGCCCCGGAACACGATCCCGACCCGATGACGACGAGCAGGGGATGACCGACATGAGCACGAACACGAGCACTCCCGAGGCGGCGCGCATCCGCGTCGCCCTGGTCGACGACCAGGCGCTGTTCCGCACCGGCATCCGGATGCTGATCGGCTCCCAGCCGGACCTGCAGTTCGTGGGAGAAGCCGGCGACGGCGCCGAGGGGATCGAGCTCGTCCGCCGGAACCGCCCGGACGTCGTGCTCATGGACATCCGGATGCCCGTCAAGGACGGCATCAGCGCCACCGCCGACATCGTCTCGAGCGGCTCCGACGCGAAGGTGCTCGTCCTCACCACGTTCGACTTCGACGAGGCGGCCGCGAAGGCCATCCGCGCCGGGGCGAGCGGCTTCGTCCTCAAGGACGCCGACCCGGAGTTCCTGCTCGCGGCGATCCGGACCGTGCATGCCGGCACGACGGTGTTCGCCGCCTCCGCGACCCGCGAGCTGCTCCGGCGCTACGAGGACCCGGCCGACCTCAGGTCGACGGTGCCCCCGGCCTTCGCCGGCCTGACCCCGCGAGAGCGCGAGATCTTCGACCTCGCAGCGCGCGGGCTCAGCAACGCCGAGATCGCGGCCCACGAGTACGTCAGCGAGGCGACCGTGAAGACCCACATCTCGCGGGTCCTCACGAAGCTCGAGCTGCGCGACCGGGTGCGGCTCGTCGTGTTCGCGCACGAGCACGGCCTCGTCACCAGGGGCGACTGAAACATCATCCGCCAGAGGGAGACCGGCCGCGGATCCGCACCGATGGGATGACGGACGCGCGCCGGTCGACGGACGCGGCACGTGCCTCCCGGACGCGATCGTGGAGTCATGACCAGCCACGATCCGATCATCCGACTCGACCACGTGTCCAAGCACTACGGCGACGCCGCTCGCCGGGTGACCGCCCTCGATGACGTCAGCGTCGACATCGGCGCCGGTGAGTTCACCGCCGTGATGGGCCCCTCCGGTTCCGGCAAGTCGACGCTCATGCACGTCGCCGCCGGTCTCGACCAGGTGTCCGCCGGTCGCATCACGATCGACGGGACCGACATCACCGGCCTCGGCGACCGCGAGCTCACCGAACTCCGTCGCCGTCGGCTCGGCTTCGTGTTCCAGTCGTTCAACCTCGTCCCGACGCTCGACGTCAGCGAGAACATCCGGCTGCCGTTCCTGCTCGGCGGGCACAAACCGGACCGCGAGGAGTCGGCGTGGATCGACCGTCTGGTCGAGATGCTCGGGCTCGGCAACCGGCTCACGCACCGCCCGCACGAGCTGTCCGGCGGACAGCAGCAGCGGGTCGCGATCGCTCGGGCGCTCGCCTCGCGCCCCGCCGTCGTCGTCGCCGACGAACCGACCGGAGCGCTCGACTCGCGGACCGGACGCGACGTGCTCGCCATCCTCCGTGGCGCCGTCGAGGAGTGGGGCCAGAGCGTCGTGATGGTGACGCACGACCCCGTCGCCGCCGCCAACGCCGACCGGATCCTGTTCCTCGCCGACGGCCGGGTCGTCGACGACCGGCCGCGCATGGGTGCCGCCGAGATCTCCGCCACGATGCTCGGCATGGAGGCGGCAGCGTGATCGGCACCGTGAACGGCGTCCGGCAGTTCGCACCGACGATCCTCGTCGCAGCGCTCGGCACGACCTTCGGGTCCGCGCTCGTCATCGCCCCGGGCATCGTCGCCGAGGCGATGGCCGCCACGGGGCTCGACGACCTCCGATCGGTCAAGTCGGTCCTCTCGGTGATCGGTTGGCTGTTCCTCGGCATCGCCCTGTACGTCGGTGCGATCGTCACCGCCAACACCTGTGCGACGCTCATCGCCGGCCAGACCCGGGTGATCGCCCTGCAGCGGCTCGTCGGCGCGACCGGTGCCTCGCTCCGGGCACGGATCACGCGGACCGGGCTCGTCGTCGGCCTGCTCGGCGGGGTCATCGGCGCGGTCGTCGGCACCGGGTTCTCGGCGGTGTTCGTCGCCGTGCTCCGCGGGAACGGGTTCCTGCCCGACCGCTCGTACACCCTGCTGCCCTGGGAGCTCGTGCTGCCGGTCGTCGCTGTCGTCCTCGCCACCTGGGGTGCGTTCGCAGCGGGTTCGCGACGCGTGCTCACGGTGACCCCGCTCCAGGCACTCTCCTCGAGCGTCGAGGTCAGCCACGAGGACGTCCGGTCCGGCACCGCGCGCAAGGTCTGGGCGATCATCCTGATGTCCGGGGGAGCGCTGCTCGCGCTGCTCGGGCTGGCGCTCAGCGGCACCACACCGGTCGCCGTCTTCCCGGCAGCGCTCGGCGGGTTCGTGTCCTTCGCCGGGGTCTCGGTCGGAGCCACGATCGTGATGCCGCCGGTCCTGCACGCCATCGGGCGCGTCGGGTCCGCCGACCCGGTCGTCCTGCTCGCGGGGCGGAACGCGATGCGCGCTCCGGCACGGTCCGCGCGCGCCACGATCGGCCTCGTCATCGGCGTCACCCTGCTCGTCACCTTCGCGGTCGCACTCGGGATCATGCAGCACGTCACCGAGTCCACCCTCTCGGGCCAGAGCGGCATCACGCCCGCCATGCTCGAGCAGCAGCGCACCTTCTTCGCACAGCTCAACGCCGTGGTCAGCGTCGTGGTCGGCTTCTCCGCCGTGATCGCTGCCGTCGGGGTCGTCAACGCGCTCGCCCTCGGCGTCCTGCAGCGCCGCCGGGAACTCGGACTGCTGCGCGTCCTCGGTCTGACCGGGGCGCAGGTCCGCCGGATGATCGTCACCGAGGCCGTCCAGATGGTCGTCGCCGCCGTGGTCACCGGACTCGTGCTCGGCACGTTCTACGGCTGGCTGGGCGGGCAGACGCTGCTCGGGATCCTGGGCTCCGTGGTCACGCCGGTCCTGCCGCCGCTGACGATCGCGATCGTGGTCGTCGGAGCCCTGGTCCTCGCGGTCGTCGCGACGGTCGCGCCCGTGCGCGGCGCGATGCGCGTCCCGCCGACGGAAGCGCTCGCGGTGGACTGACGCGGTCGCGTCGGTGACGACGGTCGGACGAGAGAGACGGGAAGGACGGGAGGGACGGTGCCAGCCGGCACCGCGCCTCCCGTCCGTCCGTGCTCCCGTCACACTGTGCGCCACCCGAGGCCCACGGTGCTACCGTGAACCCGATGTACTCGGCACTCCTCCTCCTTCGTCGCCGCGACGAGGCCTGACAACCGGCCCACCTCGTCGCGGAGTCCGTCGTGGCCGCACCGCAACCACACCGACGAAAGCGAACCGATGCAGAACGCGCAGCGCCCCTCCGGGATGCCGACCCACAAGTACGTCCCCTTCTCGGAACAGATCACCGTCGACCTGCCCGACCGCACCTGGCCGACCAAGCAGATCGACCGTGCGCCGCGCTGGTGCGCCGTCGACCTGCGTGACGGCAACCAGGCGCTCATCGACCCGATGGACGCCGATCGCAAGCGGGCGATGTTCGACCTGCTCGTGCGCATGGGCTACAAGGAGATCGAGGTCGGGTTCCCCAGCGCCTCGCAGACCGACTTCGACTTCGTCCGCAGCCTGATCGACGAGGACGCGATCCCCGACGACGTCACGATCCAGGTCCTGACCCAGGCCCGCGAGCACCTCATCGACCGCACGTACGAGGCAATCGACGGGGCGAAGCAGGCCATCGTGCACCTCTACAACTCGACGAGCATCGTGCAGCGCGAGGTCGTCTTCCGCACCGACGTGCAGGGTGTCGTCGACATCGCCGTGGCCGGAGCGCACATGTGCAAGGCGGCGGAGGCCCGGCTGCAGCACGACACGACGGTCTACTACGAGTACTCGCCGGAGTCCTACACGGGCACCGAGCTCGAGGTCGCGGTGCAGATCTGCAACGCCGTGCTCGAGGTCTTCGCGCCGACGCCCGAGCGCAAGGTCATCATCAACCTGCCCGCGACCGTCGAGATGGCGACCCCGAACGTCTACGCCGACTCGATCGAGTGGATGTCGCGGAACCTCGCCCACCGCGAGGACGTCATCCTGTCGCTGCACCCGCACAACGACCGCGGGACCGCCGTCGCCGCTGCCGAGCTGGGGTACATGGCCGGTGCCGACCGCATCGAGGGCTGCCTGTTCGGCAACGGTGAGCGGACCGGCAACGTCGACCTCGTCGCCCTGGGCATGAACCTGTTCACGCAGGGCATCGACCCGGAGATCGACTTCTCGGACATCGACCAGGTCAAGCGCACGGTCGAGTACTGCAACCAGCTGCCGGTGCCGGAGCGCCAGCCGTGGGCGGGTGACCTCGTCTACACGGCGTTCAGCGGCTCGCACCAGGACGCCATCAAGAAGGGGCTCGAGGCCCTCGAGGCCCGTGCAGCCGTCGAGGGTGTCGGCGTCGACGACGTCGTCTGGGCGGTGCCGTACCTGCCGGTCGACCCGAAGGACATCGGCCGCTCGTACGAGGCCGTCATCCGCGTCAACTCGCAGTCCGGCAAGGGCGGCGTCGCGTACCTGCTGAAGACCGACCACGCGCTCGACCTGCCCCGCAAGCTGCAGATCGAGTTCAGCGGGGTCGTGCAGCAGCGCACCGACGCGGAGGGCGGCGAGTTCACCTCTGACCGGATCTGGGACCTGTTCCACGACGAGTACCTGCCCGCCCACGTCGATGACGACAAGTGGGGTCGGTACGAGATCACGAAGACCGCCACGTCGAGCGACTTCGACGGCACGACCAAGCTGTCGGTCGCGATGCGCGTCGACGAGGGCTCGATCACGTCCGAGGCCGTCGGCACCGGTCCGATCGACGCGTTCCTCACGGTGATGAAGGAGCAGGGCGTCGCGGTCACGCTGTACGACTACTCGGAGCACACGATGAGCGCCTCGGGTGACGCGCAGGCGGCGTCCTACGTCGAGCTCGACGTCGACGGCGTCCGGCTGTGGGGCGTCGGGATCGACGCCGACATCGCGACGGCCTCGCTCAAGGCGATCGTCTCCGCGGTGAACCGCGCCGTGCGCGCCGGCGCCGCCTCCGGCGCCCCGGAGCTCGTCTCCGCGTAGCCCTTCCGGCGGAACAACGGTGTTCGTCTGCCGAGCACCGGCATCGCGCGGTGTTCGGGACGAAGACCGGTGTCCCGCGCACGGGGCGAGCTGTCGGCGGCGCGGGGGATACTGGGGGCATGCCGCTGTACCGGGACGAGTGCGTCGTGTTGCGCACCCACAAGCTCGGTGAGGCCGACCGCATCGTCACGATGCTCAGCCGGGAGCACGGCAAGATCCGCGCCGTCGCGAAGGGCGTCCGGCGCACCGCGTCGAAGTTCGGCTCGCGCCTCGAACCGTTCATGGTCGTCGACGCCCAGTTCTACGAGGGCCGCTCGCTCGACATCGTCACGCAGGCGGAGTCCCTCGGCGCGTACGGCGCCCGCATCGTGGCCGACTACGGCGCGTACACCGCCGCGAGCGCGATGGTCGAGACCGCCGACCGACTGAGCGAGGCGGACGCCGGCCTGCAGCAGTACCTGCTGCTCGTCGGTGCACTGCGGTCACTGTCGCGCGGTGAGCACCAGCCGAGTGCCACCCTCGACTCGTACCTGCTCCGCGCGATGAGCATCGCTGGGTGGGCGCCGTCCTTCAGCGACTGCGCCGTCACCGGGGAGCCCGGACCGCACTCGGCGTTCGTCGTGCAGCTCGGCGGGGTCGTGGCGGACTCGGCCGCGCCTCCCGGCACGCCGCGCCTGGACCCGGCGACGCTCGCCGTCCTCGGGCAGCTGCTGGCGGGGGACTGGGGCAGTGTCGACGTGACCGATGAGCGGACGAGATCACGGGCCTCCGGCGTGGTCGCGGCGTACGCGCAGTGGCACCTGGAACGATCGCTCCGTTCGTTGCCGCACGTCGACCGCACCGAGCACCCGTCGCCGCTCGCCCCGCACCCCGGTGGTGTGCCGGCGGCGGTCGCAGCGGTGCCGGCGCCCGACGTGCCGACGCCCGACGACCACGACCCCGTCCCCGGAGGAACCCGCGCATGAGCCCTCGCCCCGCCGCCGAGCCGGGTCCGTTCCTGCCCGTCGACTGGACGGGCGAGCAGCCCCCGGCGATCCCGAAGCGCTTCGTCCCGGGCCACGTGGCGATCGTGATGGACGGCAACGGCCGGTGGGCGAACCAGCGCGGGCTCACCCGCATCGAGGGGCACAAGGCCGGTGAGGCCTCACTGCTCGACGTCGTCGCCGGCGCGATCCAGATCGGCGTCACGCACGTCTCCGCGTACGCGTTCTCGACCGAGAACTGGAAGCGTTCGCCCGAAGAGGTCCGGTTCCTGATGGGCTTCAACCGCGACGTCATCCGCCGTCGTCGGGATCAGCTCGACGAGTGGGGCGTGCGGGTCCGCTGGGCCGGTCGCACCCCGAAGCTCTGGCGCAGCGTCATCGACGAGCTGCAGACCGCCGAGGAGATGACGGCCTCGAACGACGTCCTGACCCTCACGATGTGCGTCAACTACGGCGGTCGGAACGAGATCGCCGACGCGGTGCGCGGGATCGCGGACGACGTGGCGGCCGGGCGCCTGAAGCCGAGCCAGGTCACCGAGAAGACCCTGGCGAAGCGGTTGTACGTGCCCGAGTTGCCGGACGTCGACCTGTTCCTCCGCAGCTCGGGTGAGCAGCGGACGAGCAACTTCCTGCTCTGGCAGTCGGCGTACGCCGAGATGGTGTTCCTCGACCGGCTCTGGCCCGACTTCCGGCGCACCGACCTCTGGGGTGCGATCGAGGAGTACGCCAGCCGCGACCGCCGCTACGGCGGCGCGGTCGACACACCGACCGCGTAGGCACGGGAGTCGGCCGCGCGTCAGGCGAGGAGGTGTGCCGCCGACCGCACCGCTTCCAGCGCCGCCCGGACGCTCGGCACGCGCTCCGCCCCGCGGGCCACGACCACCTCGACGCGCCGAGCCAGGTCGTCGTCCACGGGGTCGACCGACACTCCGGCGGGGATGACCGTCGTCGCGAGCGCGAGCCGGGGGAGCAGCGCCACCCCGAGCCCGGCGGCGACGAGTCCCACGACCGCGGCCGCGTTGTCCGTCTCGAGGACGATCTCCGGCGTGAACCCCGCCGTCGCGCACGAGGCGAGCAGGTGGCCGCGGCACCGCGGGCACCCGCCGATCCAGCGGGCGTCGCGGTGGGACGCGAGGTCCACGGCGGTGGAGCCGGCGGGGCGGACGGCATCCGGGCCTCCCGGCAGGCCGCCACCGTCCGCAGCGACCGGCGTCACCAGGGCGAGCGGGTCACGCCCGAGCGGACGGGTGACGAGCCCCGGGTCCGGGACGGCCCCGACCTCGTCGCCGGCGTAGGTGAAGGTGAGTGCGACGTCGACCTCGCCGCCACGCAGCAGATCGAGCGCCTCGGGCGGTTCGACCTCGACGTACGAGGTCGTCACGCCCGGAGCCGTCACCGCCATCCGGGCGAGCACCGCGGGCACCAGGGCGGACGAGGCACTCGGGAAGCCGGCCAACCGCACGCGCCCACGGGTGAGCCCGCCGACGGCGTCGAGGTCCTCGCGGGCGGCGGTCAGTGCGGCCTGCACGTGCAGGGCATGGTCGGCGAGCACCTGCCCGGCGTGTGTGAGGGTCGCGCCGCGTGCACCGCGTAGGACGAGCGCGTGCCCGAGACGCTGTTCCGCCCGGGTGAGCAGCTGACTGACGGCCGGTTGGCTCGACCCGAGCGCGACGGCAGCGCGGGTGATCGACCCGCTGTCGGCGACGGCTCGGAGGACTCGGAGCAGCTGCGGGTCGATGTCGTCCATCACGCGATGTTACCGGTGGCACAACGAAGCTGCTCTGGCGTGATGGCTCCGGTGGAGGGACCCTGTCGGACATGGACTCGTTCCCCACGGACTCGTTCCCCGCCGGCCGCGGGTACCTCGCTGCGTGCACCGCCGGCCTCCCGTCGAGCGGCACCCTCGCCGCGCAACGCGCAGACCTCGACGCCTGGTCCCGTGCCGAGACCTCGCCGGCCCACTACGGCGCCCTCGTCGAGGAGGGGCGCGCGCTCTTCGCGGACCTGGTCGACGTCCCGGCAGCGCGGGTCGCGACCGGATCGCAGACCTCGGTGATGGCCGCCGTCGTCGCCGACGCCCTGCCCGACGGCGCCGAGGTGGTCGTCCCCGACGGCGACTTCAGCTCCGTCGTCTTCCCCTTCCTGGCGCAGGCGCACCGCGGCGTCCGGGTCCGGAGCGTCCCCCTCGTCGAACTCGCCGCGTCGATCGGCCCGGACACCGCGCTCGTCGCCTGGTCAGCCGTGCAGTCCGCCACCGGCGTCGTCACCGACCCCGACCCGGTCGTCGCCGCGGCCCGACGCGTCGGAGCACTCACGCTGTGCGACCTCACGCAGGCCGCCGGCGTCCTCCCCGTGTCCGCCGCTCCCTTCGACGTCACCATCACCCACGCCTACAAGTGGCTCTGCGCACCCCGCGGGGTCGCCTTCATGACGCTCTCCGACACCGCGCTCGGCCGACTGCGGCCCGTGCAGGCCGGGTGGTACGCGGGGCAGGACGTCTGGTCCTCCTGCTACGGGCCCGCCATGCGGCTGGCCGACGACGCCCGCCGCTTCGACGTCTCGCCGGCCTGGCAGGCGTGGCCCGGCGCGGTCGCCGCCCTCCGGCACGCCACCTCGCTCGACGCGCAGTCGACCTGGAGGCACGCCACCGGTCTCGCAGACCGGCTCTGCGACGCCCTGGGGGCGCCGCGGCAGGGGCAGCATTCGGGCGGGCAGGCGATCATCACCTTCCCAGACGCCGACGGCACCGGGCTGCGTGCGCTCACCGCCGCAGGACTCACCGCCTCGGGGCGGGCCGGACGGCTGCGGATCGCGTTCCACCTGTGGAACGACGAGGACGACGTGCGCACCGCGGCGGCGGCGCTGGCGGGGGTGGAGCCGGGCGCGTCGAGCAGGTGAGGCGTCCGGGCGGGGGCGGGATGGGCCTCCCGGGCCGCTAGCATTGCCGGGTCCGCCCGCAACACCGAGCACCCAGCTCGGCGAACACAGGAGCTCCACGTGGCACAGCCCTCCCGTCTCGACAGCGTCATCGCCCTGGCCAAGCGCCGTGGGTTCGTCTTCCAGTCGGGGGAGATCTACGGCGGATCCCGCTCCGCATGGGACTACGGGCCCCTCGGTGTGGAGCTCAAGGAGAACATCAAGCGCCAGTGGTGGCAGCGGTTCGTCCGCGGCCGCGGTGACATGGTCGGCCTGGACTCCGCCGTCATCCTGCCCCGCAAGGTGTGGGAGGCCTCCGGGCACGTCGCGACCTTCACCGACCCGCTCGTCGAGTGCCTGCACTGCCACCACCGCTTCCGCGAGGACCACCTGCTCGAGGCGTTCGAGGCGAAGAAGGGCCGCGCGCCCGAGGGTGGCATGGCCGAGATCGCCTGCCCGAACTGCGGCACCCGCGGCGAGTGGACCGAGCCCCGCGAGTTCAGCGGCATGCTCAAGACCTACCTCGGGCCGGTCGAGTCGGAGGAGGGCCTGAACTTCCTGCGCCCGGAGACGGCGCAGGGCATCTTCGTCGACTTCGCGCAGGTGGTCACGACCAGCCGCATGAAGCCCCCGTTCGGCATCGGTCAGGTCGGCAAGGCGTTCCGCAACGAGATCACGCCGGGCAACTTCATCTTCCGCACCCGCGAGTTCGAGCAGATGGAGATCGAGTACTTCGTCCCGCCGGCCTCGGCCCAGGAGCACTACGAGCAGTGGATCGCCGACGCCGTCGCGTTCTACACCGACCTCGGCATCGACCCGGAGAACCTCCGCCGCTTCGACGTGCCGGACGGCGAGCGGGCGCACTACTCCGACGCGACCGCCGACATCGAGTACCGCTTCGGGTTCGCCGGCACCGAGTGGGGCGAGCTCATGGGCGTCGCGAACCGCACCGACTTCGACCTGAAGAACCACATCGAGGCGTCGGGGCAGGACCTCCGCTACTTCGACCAGGCCGCGAACGAGAAGTACGTGCCGTACGTCATCGAGCCGTCCTTCGGCCTGACCCGTGCGCTCATGGCGTTCCTGCTCGACTCCTACCACGAGGACGAGGCCCCGAACGCGAAGGGCGGCGTCGACAAGCGCACCGTGCTGCGCCTCGACCCGCGCCTGGCGCCCGTGAAGGCCGCGGTCCTGCCGCTGTCCCGCAACGAGCAGCTGTCGCCGGTCGCCCGCGGCCTGGCCGACGACCTGCGCAAGACCTGGAACGTGGACTTCGACGACGCCGGCGCGATCGGCCGTCGCTACCGGCGCCACGACGAGATCGGTACGCCGTTCTGCATCACGGTCGACTTCGACACGCTCGAGGACAAGGCCGTCACGGTGCGCGAGCGCGACACGATGGGCCAGGAGCGCGTCGGCCTCGACCGCCTGCAGGGCTTCCTGGCCGAGCGGCTGCTCGGCGCGTAGCGGCGCGGTCACGGCCGCGCGGTGCCGGTCGGACTCGCCCAACAGGAACCGCCCCGCGCCACGGGATCCCGTGGCGCGGGGCGGTTTCCGTTGTGCCCAGCCGGACGACGCCGTGCCGCCGTGCCGGCGTAGCGCCGTGTCGGCGCCGGGAATGCGCGGCACCGGCGCGCGTTGGGCTCAGCATGGACGACTCCGTGAAGGTCGATGTCTGGTCGGACATCGCCTGCCCCTGGTGCTACATCGGCAAGCGCAAGTTCGAGGCGGGCGTCTCCGCGTTCGGCGGCCCGGTCGAGGTCGAGTACCACTCCTTCGAGCTGAGCCCGGACACCCCCGTCGACTTCGAGGGCACCGAGGCCGAGTTCCTCTCGCAGCACAAGGGCCTCCCGGTGCAGCAAGCCCAGCAGATGATCGACCAGGTCGCCGGCATCGCCGCCCAGGTCGACCTGCACTACGACTACGACGCCCTGCGGCACACGAACACCGTCAAGGCGCACCAGGTCATCCACGTCGCGAAGCAGCACGGCAAGCAGCTCGAGATGGTCGAGCGGCTCTTCACCGCCTACTTCGAACGCGGCGAGCACGTCGGGCAGGACGAGTCGCTGGCCGACCTCGCCGCCGAGGTCGGGCTCGACCGCGACGAGGTCCTCGCCACCCTCCGCGACGACGCCCAGCTCGCCGCCGTCCGCGCCGACCAGGAGCAGGCCCAGGCGTACGGCATCAACGGCGTCCCGTTCTTCGTCATCGACGGCAAGTACGGCGTCTCCGGTGCACAGGACCCGGCGGTGTTCGAGCAGGTCCTCCGTCAGGTGGTCGCCCTCCGTGAGGCCACCCCCGCCGAGGTGGCCGAGGCCGCCCAGCGCGCCGAGGACGACGCGGCAGCGGATGCCGAGGCGACCCGATGACGGGCGCGGCGGTTCCGCTGGGTGCCGGGTCGGGCCTCCCGGCCGGCCTGGAGGGACGACCCGCACTGCTGACGTTCGTCACGCCCGGCGGCGCCCCCGTCTGCGAGGGCGACTCGTGCTTCGTGCCGGGCGCCGAGGGGGACTGGTCCGAGGTCCCGGACTGACGGCGCCTGCCGTCACGGGGCGGCGCGGCCCGCTCGGTGCCGTGCGCGCCGTCACCGTCCGCGTCGCCGCGCCCCGTTCCGTGTCCGCCGTCGGCGGCGTGGCGCCCCGTCACGAACATCGCGCCCTGTTCCGACGGGGCGCTACGTGCGGAACGGGGCGCGACGCGCGCACGGGTGCGCGACCGGTGCGACGTGCGCGGCGGGGCTCGACCGGTGCGACGTGCGCAGTGGGGCGCGACCCGCGCGCTGCGCGACGCCCGTCAAGGGCGGACGGGTTCCTCGTCGGTGATGTCGGCGACCGTCGCGCCGTAGGCGGCGACGAGGGCATCGCCGTCGACGAAGGCGCTCGCGCCGTGCCGCCCGGCACCGAGGGCGATCCGTCGCCCGAGCACCCGCTCGTCGGCGAAGACGGGCAGGTCACCGGTCGCGCCGATCGGGGTGATGGTGCCGCGCTCGTAGCCGCTCGCATCGAGGGCGGTCGCCGCATCGGGCATCGAGAGCTTGTTCACGCCGACGACCGTGCGGAGCTTCTTCCACGCGATGCTCCGCCCGCCGGGGACGAGCGCCAGCAGGAAGCCACCGTCGTGCCGCTTCACGACCAGGGTCTTCACGATGTCGCCGGGATCGATGCCGAGCAGTGCCGCGGCGCCCTCCAGCGAGTCGGCGGCAGGACGCTCGACGACCTGCACGTCGAGGCCGCGGGCGGCGGCGTCGGAGTCGAAGCGGGTGACGGCATCCGGAACGGTCATGTGGAGAACGCTACCCGCGGGCGACGACGTGGGAGAATGGGTGTCGTATGACGATCACACAAGCAGCAGCAGCACCACTGCGCATCGGCCCGATCCAGGTCGATGCGCCCGTCGTGCTCGCCCCGATGGCCGGCATCACGAACATGGCGTACCGCCGCCTCTGCCGTGAGTACGGCGCCGGGTTGTACGTGTGCGAGATGATCACGTCCCGTGCCCTGGTCGAGCGGACGCCCGAGTCGATGCGGCTCATCCGGCACCACGAGTCCGAGACGCCGCGGTCGATCCAGCTGTACGGCGTCGAGCCGAACACCGTCGCAGAAGCCGCCACGATCCTGGTCGGCGAAGACCGCGCGGACCACATCGACCTGAACTTCGGCTGCCCGGTGCCGAAGGTCACGCGGAAGGGCGGCGGAGCGGCACTGCCGTGGAAGCTCGACCTGTTCCGCGACCTCGTCACGAAGACCGTCAAGGCCGCAGGCGACGTCCCGGTCACCGTGAAGATGCGCAAGGGCATCGACGGTGACCACCTGACCTACCTCGACGCCGCCCGCATCGCGCGCGACGCCGGTGTCGCGAGCGTCGCGCTGCATGCCCGCACCGCCAACGAGCACTACTCCGGGCAGGCCGACTGGTCGGCGATCGCGACCCTCAAGGAGACGATCACCGACATCCCGGTCCTCGGCAACGGGGACATCTGGTCCGCCGCCGACGCCCTGCGGATGGTCGACGAGACCGGCTGCGACGGCGTGGTCGTCGGTCGTGGGTGCCTCGGCCGCCCGTGGCTGTTCGGCGACCTCGCGGCGGCGTTCCGTGGCGAGGACCTCCGTGCGGCGCCGAGCCTCGGCGACGTCGCGGTCGCCTTCCGTCGGCATGCCGAACTGCTCGTCGAGTTCTTCGAGTCGGAAGAGCACGGTTGCCGGGACATCCGGAAGCACGTGGCCTGGTACTTCAAGGGCTACCCGATCGGTGGCGAGGTCCGCTCCGGCCTGGCGATGGCCTCCAGCCTGCAGGAGATCGACGACCTGCTCGGCCAGCTCGACTGGGCCGCGCCCTACCCCGGCGCCGACGTCGAGGGCCCGCGTGGTCGTGCCGGTCACGCGAAGCGGACCGCGCTGCCGGACCGCTGGCTCGAGAGCCGCGACGTCGACTCGGAGTTCCGCAAGGTCCTGGCCGCCGCCGAGATGCACCACAGCGGCGGATGAGCGCCACCTCGTCGTACGGTCCGGCCGACGCCGACCGCTGGTTCCCCGAGGAACACGGCAACCGGCGGAGCGACTTCGCCCGCGACCGTGCCCGCCTGCTGCACTCCAGTGCGCTGCGACGCCTGGCCGCGAAGACCCAGGTGCTCAGCCCGACGACGGGCCTGGACTTCGCCCGGAACCGCCTGACGCACTCGCTCGAGGTCGCCCAGGTCGGGCGCGAGCTCGCCGACAGCCTGGGGCTCGATCCGGACGTCGTCGACACGGCATGCCTGGCGCACGACATCGGCCACCCACCGTTCGGCCACAACGGCGAGACCGCGGTCAACGCCTGGGCCGTCGGCATCGGCGGGTTCGAGGGCAACGCGCAGACCCTCCGACTGCTCACCCGGCTCGAGCCGAAGGTCTACGGCGACGACGGACGCGCCTACGGACTGAACCTGACGCGCGCTTCCCTGGACGCCAGCTGCAAGTACCCGTGGCCGGCGTCCCAGGGCGTCGGCGAAGCATCGTCCGGGCGCACGAAGTTCGGCTTCTACGACGACGACCACGAGGCGTTCGCCTGGCTCCGTGCCGGCGCACCCCGTCGGCAGCGCTGCATCGAGGCCCAGGTGATGGACCTGTCCGACGACATCGCGTACTCGGTGCACGACTTCGAGGACGCCGTGGTCGCGGGCTTCATCGACGTCGCAGCGCTCGGGGACCGGGTCGGCGAGAACGACATCGTCACCGCCATGCACGCGTGGGTGGGCGACGACCTCAGCCGCGACGAACTGCTCGAGGCGTTCGACCGGCTGCGTGGGATGTCGCTCTGGATGACCGCCTACGACGGCTCCCGGCAGGACCAGGCCCGTCTCAAGAACCTGACCAGTCAGCTCATCGGGCGGTTCGCCCGCACCGCGACGACCGCCACGCGGCAGGCGTACGCCTCCGGGTCGCTCGTCCGGTTCGCGGCGAGCGTGGTCACCCCGCCGGAGATCATCGGCGAGATCGCCGTCCTCAAGGGCATCGTCGCGGCATTCGTGATGACGCAGGGGGACCGACAGCCCGTCTACGAGGACCAGCGGCGGATCCTGACCGAGCTGCTCGACGCGATAGCCGCGCGCGAGGACTCGGCGCTCGAGCCCGGGTTCGCCGCCGACTGGCGCGCCGCCGGGGACGACGCCGGGCGACTCCGGGCCGTCGTCGACCAGGTCGCCAGCCTCACGGACCAGGGTGCCCTGGCGTGGCACAAGCGCCTGGTCGTGGGGGAGCGCGAGCCCGTCCACATCGCGGTCTGAGCCGTCGCCGACCACCGCCGTCCACGCCGGTCGGTCGTCGTCGGCGCGCCGAACTAGAATCGTCGGGTGGCAGGGCTGATCGCGCGGAACGACATCGACGAGGTCCGCGCGCGCGTCGACATCGCCGACGTCGTGGGCGATTACGTCACGCTGAAGTCCGCCGGCGTCGGCTCGCTCAAGGGCCTGTGCCCCTTCCACGACGAGCGCACCCCGTCGTTCCACGTCCGCCCCCAGGTCGGCCGGTACCACTGCTTCGGCTGTGGCGAGGACGGCGACGTCTTCAGCTTCCTGATGTCCCAGGACCACACGACCTTCCAGGAGGCCGTCGAGCGGATGGCCGCGAAGATCGGCTTCACGCTCCACTACGAAGAGGGCGACGGCCCCCGCACCGACTACAACGCCCGTGCCCGGCTGATCGCGGCGAACGAGGCCGCGCTGGCGTTCTTCACCGCGCAGCTGACCACGGCTGCCGCCGAGCCGGCACGCCGGTTCCTCGGGGAGCGCGGCTTCGACCCGGCGGCCGCGCAGCACTTCGGCGTCGGGTTCGCCCCCAAGTCGTTCGACGCACTCAAGGACCACCTGCGCGGCCTGCGGTTCAGCATCGACGAGATCGTCGCGGCCGGTCTGGTCAGCCAGGGTGACCGGTCCCCGTACGACCGGTTCCGCGGACGCCTGATGTGGCCGATCCGCGACGTCACCGGGGCGACGATCGGGTTCGGAGCCCGCCGCCTGCTCGAGGACGACAAGGGCCCGAAGTACCTGAACACGCCGGAGACCCCGATCTACCACAAGAGCCAGGTGCTCTACGGGCTCGACCTGGCCCGCAAGGAGATCGCGAAGGGCAAGCAGGTCGTCATCGTCGAGGGCTACACCGACGTCATGGCGTGCCACCTCGCCGGCATCACCACCGCGGTCGCCACCTGTGGCACGTCGTTCGGCGTCGACCACATCAAGGTCCTCCGCCCGATGCTCGGCGACTCCGCCGGACAGCACGTCTCGCAGCTCGGGCAGATCGTGTTCACGTTCGACCCGGACGAGGCGGGGCAGCGCGCCGCCTCCCGCGCGTTCGCCGAGGAGCAGCGTTTCGCCTCGCAGACGTACGTCGCGGTCGCTCCGGGCGGGCTCGACCCGTGCGACCTCCGACTGGCCCGCGGGGACGACGCGATCCGCCGCCTGGTGGAGAACCGCCGCCCGATGTTCGAGTTCATGATCCGCCGCCGGCTCGACGGCCACGACCTGGACACGGTAGAGGGCCGGGTCGGCGGGCTCCGCGAGTGCGCACCCGTCATCGCGGACATCCGCGACCGGGCACTCGCCGACGGCTACATCCGGAACACCGCCGGGTGGCTCGGGATGGACATCGAGGACGTCCGCCGTGCGGTCGCCGCGGTCCGTCGTCGTCCGGCAGACGGCGCGCAGGGCTCTCGTGCGGGAGGCGCGTCCGGCGCCGGGCAGACCGGGTCCGGACACAACGGCGATGGTCCGGTCGTGCCCGAGGAGCCGCAGGCGAGCATCCGGTCGCTGCCGGACGACCCGATCGCGCGGATGGAGCGCGACGCGGTGATGGCGATGGTGCAGCAGCCGCAGTCCGTCGGCGTCCCACTGCTCGTGCTGGCGGCGTCGGCGACGTTCTCGGCGCGCATGCTCTCGGTCGTCCGTGACGCCGTCATCGCGAACATCGACGCGGTGGGGGACCGGGCGTGGCTCGACAAGCTGCTCGGCGACGTACCGGCCCCGTTCCGATCACTCGTGCAGGAGCTCGCACTCGCACCGATCCCGGCCCGCTCGGACGAGGACCTGGCGATCTACTGCCGAGGCATCGTGGTCGCCCTGGTGGAACGCGACCTGCTCGCGCGGAAGGCATCGCTGCTCGGACAACTGCAGCGCACCGACCCGTCCGACCAGGAGCGTCGGGCAGATGTGCAGCGCCAGCTGATGGACCTCGACGCCCAGCGGATGCGGCTCCGCGCGGACACTCCCGGCGCCTGAGCGCGCCACGGCACCGCACCCTGCCGAGGAGCGTCGGGTGCGCTCGGGACGCCCGCGATCCCCGCGGAACCGAGGAGTTGCCCCACGCAACAGTCGACGTCGGGGCGCAAGGAAGCTGCGCGCCGCGCCGGACACACCGCCTCCGATCATGCGCTCGCAGGCGCGATCCTGCGTTACAGCGGTGTAAACAATCGGTCCCCGGTGCCTCCTGATGTCTGGCATGGTGTGACCATTGAACGTCCCTGCGACCGGACACAGCCCGTTCCACTCGGTCCCAGGACTCCTGCAACCACATCAGAGAGGCAATCGGACATGGCATCCGTTTCCACATGGGGCAAGCGCACCCTCGCACTCGGCGCCGGCGCCGCGGCGACCGCGCTCGTCCTCACCGGCTGCGCAGGCGGCACCAGCGGTGGCTCCGGCGACCTCGACGGCCTGATCATCGGCACGACCGACAAGATCACGTCGCTCGACCCGGCCGGCTCGTACGACAACGGCTCGTTCGCCGTGCAGAACCAGGTGTTCCCGTTCCTCATGAACACCCCGACGGGCAGCCCGGACGTCGAGCCGGACATCGCCACGAAGGCGGAGTTCACCGACCCGACCACGTACGAGGTCACCCTGAAGAAGGGTCTCGAGTTCGCGAACGGCAACAAGCTCACCTCGAGCGACGTCAAGTTCTCGTTCGAGCGTGACCTGAAGATCAAGAACGACAACGGCCCGTGGTCGCTGCTCGCGAACCTCAAGAGCATCGACACGCCGGACGCCACGACGGTCGTCTTCCACCTCGACCACGCCGACCAGACCTGGCCGCAGGTGCTCTCCAGCCCCGCCGGTCCGATCGTCGACGAGGACGTGTTCTCGGCGACGAAGCTCACCAGCGCGGACGACATCGTCAAGGGCAACGCCTTCGCCGGCCAGTACAAGATCACCTCCTACAAGGAGAACGACCTGATCGCGTACGAGGCGAACGACAAGTACGACGGTGTCCTCGACAAGGCGAAGACCAAGGACGTCACCGCCCAGTACTTCACCAAGGAGACCGACCTGAAGCTCGCGGTCCAGAAGGGCGACGTCGACGTGGCGTACCGCTCCCTGACCCCGACCGACATCTCGTCGCTCCGCAAGGACTCGAAGCTGCAGGTCATCGACGGCCCCGGCGGCGAGATCCGCTACGTGGTCTTCAACTTCAAGACGCAGCCCTTCGGCACCGGCCAGAGCGACGCCGACGACGCGAAGGCCCTGGCCGTGCGCCAGGCCGTCGCGGACGTCGTCGACCGTGACGAGCTCGCCAAGGAGGTCTACAACGACACCTACACGCCCGTCTACTCGATGGTGCCGGACGGTCTGACCGGTGCCGCCACGCCGTTCAAGTCGCTCTACGGTGACGGCAACGGTGCGCCGGACGTCGACAAGGCCAAGAAGACGCTGGCCGACGCCGGTGTCTCGGGCAAGATCGAGCTCGACATCCAGTACTCGCCGGACCACTACGGCTCGGCCTCGGACGACGAGTACGCCACGCTGAAGACCCAGCTCGAGGACTCCGGCCTGTTCACCGTGAACATCCAGTCGACGGTCTACACGACCTACGCCGTGGAGCGCACGAAGGACGCCTACCCGCTGTACCAGCTCGGTTGGTTCCCGGACTTCTCGGACGCCGACAACTACCTCTCGCCGTTCTTCACGAAGGACAACTTCGTGCAGAACCACTACGACGACCCGACCATCCAGGGTCTGATCGCCGACGAGCAGGAAGAGTCGGACGCCGACAAGCGTGCCGCGATCATCGAGAAGGCCCAGCAGCGTGAGGCCGAGCAGATCTCGACCCTCCCGCTCCTGCAGGGCAAGTCGGTCGCCGTGGCCGGCAAGGACGTCAAGGGTGTCACCCTCGACGCGTCCTTCAAGTTCCGCTACGGGACCATCACCAAGTAACCAGACGGACGGAAGGGGGCGCTCCCACGAGGGGCGCCCCCTCTCGGCGTCATGCGAAAGGCACAGACCCCGTGACCCTCACGAACCCCGAGGCGATCGAGACCGAGCCCACGAAACCCCAGGCACAGCGACGTGCCAAGGGACAGGGCGGCGGACTCGGCCGGTACATCCTCATCCGCTTCCTCCTGATCTTCCCGACCGTGTTCATCCTGGTGACACTGGTCTTCTTCCTGATGCGTGTCGTC
This sequence comes from Curtobacterium sp. MCBD17_030, assembly GCF_003224255.1. Taxonomy (NCBI): domain Bacteria; kingdom Bacillati; phylum Actinomycetota; class Actinomycetes; order Micrococcales; family Microbacteriaceae; genus Curtobacterium; species Curtobacterium sp. MCBD17_030. The sequence continues at coordinate 204,653 of NZ_QKLI01000004.1, forward strand.
GGGAACCCGATCACCGCCTCGGTCGGTGGGCGGCTCACGCCCACGCAGCTGCAGGAACGCCTGCACGCCGCCGGTTACGACCGCCCGGTGATCGTCCAGTACATCGAGTACCTCGGCCAGATCGTCCGAGGTGACTTCGGCTCGTCCGTCACGGACAACCGCCCGGTGACCGAGATCATCCTGCAGTACGGCGGCGCCACGGCGGAGCTGGTGTTCTACGCCCTCATCGTCGCCCTGGTGCTCGGCATCCCGCTCGGCATGCTCGCCGCCTACCTGCGCGACAAGTGGCCCGACGTGCTGCTCCGTGCCCTCGCGATCCTGACGTACGCCACGCCGGTGTTCTTCGGCGGCCTGCTGCTCAAGCTCGTCTTCTCGGTCTGGCTCGGGTGGTTGCCGCTCGGCGACCGGGCCTCGACCCGGGTGCAACTCATCCTGGACCGGATCGAGAACCCCACCGGGGTGTTCCTCATCGACGCGATCCGCACCGGCAACGGCCAGATCATCAGCGACGTCCTGCAGCACGCGGTCCTGCCGGCGCTGACGCTCGGCCTGCTGACCGCCGGCATCTTCCTCCGACTGGTGCGGGCGAACATGATCGGCTCCCTCGGGTCCGAGTACGTCGACGCCGCCCGCTCCCGGGGTGTGCGCGAGTCACGGCTCGTCCGGACGCACGCGTTCCGTCCGGCGCTCGTGCCGATCATCACCGTGATGGGGCTGCAGATCGCCATGCTGCTCGGCGGCTCGGTGCTCACCGAGACCACCTTCGGCTGGCGGGGGCTCGGGTTCGAGCTCAACCAGTACCTGTCCGCCCGTGACTTCGTCGCCGTGCAGGGCATCGTCGCGATGCTGGCGGTGATCGTCGCCGTCACGAACTTCGTCGTCGACGTCGTCGCGGCGCTCATCGACCCGAGAGTGAGGTTCTGACGATGTCCGACATCACCCTCGTCGACCGCCACGAGCCGCTGTGGAAGCGGCTCCCCGTCGTCGTCCAGCTCCGTCGGAGCACCGGGTGGCAACGCGCCATGCTCATCGTCGGCGTGGTCATCTGCGCCCTCTACCTGCTCGTCGCGGTCTTCGCCCCGCTCATCGCGCCGTACGGCTTCGGTGACCAGCAGGGTGCCGACGGCGTGAACTTCCCCCGCACCGGCGCCCCGAGCGCCGAGCACATCTGGGGCACCACCGTCGGCGGCCTCGACGTGTTCAGTCGCGTCATCTACGGCGCGCGCACCGCGGTGCTCGTCGTCATCGTCGCGGTGGTGGTCTCCATCGCGATCGGCGTCGTCCTCGGCATGGTCTCCGGGTACATCGGCGGCTGGCTCGACCGCGTGCTCGTGGTCGTCGCCGACGCGATCTACGCGTTCCCGTCGCTGCTGCTCGCCATCGTCGTCTCGATCGTGGTCTCCGGCGGAAACTCGAACTACTGGGGTGGCATCACGGCGGCGGCGATCTCGATCACCGTCGTCTACATCCCGCAGTACTTCCGGGTGGTCCGTGCCGAGGCCGTGCGCCTGAAGAACGACGCCTTCGTCGAGTCCGCCCGGGTCATCGGCACGAACCCGTGGCGCATCATGACGCGGCACGTGCTCCGGAACTCGACCCGGTCGCTGCCGCTGATCCTCACCCTGAACGCAAGTGACGCGGTGCTGACCCTGGCCGGCCTCGGCTTCCTCGGGTTCGGCATCGGCCCGACCCAGGGTGCCGAGTGGGGCTACGACCTCAGCCGTGCACTGTCCGACGTCGCGAGCGGCGTCTGGTGGACCGGCGTGTTCCCCGGTGTCGCCATCGTGCTGCTCGTCCTCGGTGTGACGTTCATCGGTGAGAGCCTCAACGACATCTCCGATCCCCGCCTGCGCGCACGCCGGCGGTTGAAGCAGCTGGTCTCCACGCGCGACAAGGCGACCAACGCGGAAGGGGCAGCAGCATGAGCAACGCATCCACGGGCCTCCAGCCCGACACCGGCCGCACCGCGGCCGACCCGGTCGTCGTCGTCGACGACCTCACCGTCACCTTCGCGACCGACGGCGGCGCCGTGGACGCGGTCAAGGGCGTCAGCATCGACGTCCGACCCGGCGAGGTCCTCGCGCTGGTCGGCGAGTCCGGCTCGGGCAAGTCGGTCACGGCGCGGAGCATGCTCCGGTTGATGCCCGAGACCGCGACGCTCGGTGGTGCGGTCCTGCTCGACGGCACCGACGTCGTCGCGGTGGGTTCTCAGAAGCTGCGTGAGTTGCGCGGCACCGCCGGCGCGATGGTCTTCCAGGAACCGTCCACGGCGCTCAACCCGGTGTTCACGGTCGGGTGGCAGATCGCCGAGGGGCTGCGCGCACACGGCGGTGTCTCCAAGAAGGAGGCCCGCGCGAAGGCGATTGACTACCTGCGCCGTGTCGGCATCCCCGACCCGGAGACGCGCGTCGACCACTACCCGCACCAGTTCTCCGGCGGACAGAAGCAGCGCGTCGTCATCGCCAGCGCGCTCGCCCTCGAGCCCAGCGTGATCATCGCCGACGAGCCGACCACCGCCCTCGACGTGACGGTGCAGGCCGAGATCCTCGACCTGCTCCGCCGCTGCCGCGACGAGTTCGGCGCGGCGATCGTCATCATCACGCACAACATGGGCGTGGTCGCCGACCTGGCCGACCGCGTCGCCGTGATGTACCAGGGCGAGGTCGTCGAGGAGGCCCCCGTGGAGCAGCTCTTCGCCGCCCCGCAGGCCGATTACACGAAGCGCCTGCTGGCTGCCGTCCCCCGGCTCGAGGCATCGACCGGCGTGGCCCGTCGTGCCCTCATCACCGAGGACGTCGAGCCGGTCGTGTCCGCGAAGGGGCTCGAGATCGAGTACCCGGGGCGGCTCGGCTCACCCGCCTTCCGCGCGGTCAAGGGCGTCGACCTGGTGATCCGGCCTGGTGAGGTCCTCGGCCTGGTGGGGGAGTCCGGCTCGGGCAAGACCACCATCGGTCGCGCCATCGCCGGCCTGACGAAGATCACCGGCGGCTCGCTCAACGTCCTGGGCACCGAGATGCTCGGGTACAAGGAGCGTGACTTCAAGCGGCTGCGGAAGGACATCGGGTTCGTCTTCCAGGACCCGGCGACCTCCTTCAACCCGCTGCTGACGATCGCCGAGTGCGTCGCCGAGCCGCTCGTCGTGCACGGGGTCGCCTCGTCGCCGCGTGCCGCGCGCAAACAGGTGGACGAGCTGATGGAGGCCGTGCAGCTGCCCGCCGCGTACGGCGACCGGTACCCGCACGAGCTCTCCGGCGGACAGCGGCAGCGTGCCTCGCTCGCGCGGTCGCTGGCGCTCCGGCCGAAGCTGCTCATCGCCGACGAGCCGACGAGTGCGCTCGACGTGTCGGTCCAGGCGCGCGTGCTGGAGCTGTTCCTCGAGCTCCAGCAGGACTTCGGCTTCGCGTCGCTGTTCATCAGCCACGACCTCGCCGTCGTCGGTGCACTGTCCGACCGGATCGCCGTGCTGTACCGCGGTGACCTGGTCGAGACCGGCACCACGGCCGAGGTGCTCGGCGCCCCGCAGCACCCGTACACGCGGCGGCTGCTCGCCTCGCTGCCGGTGCCGGACCCGACGGAGCAGGCCGAGCGACGGCGTACGCTGGAGCGACTGGAGCAGGCCGGGGCCTGACCGACGGTGACACACCGTCGGGTGCACCCCGACCAGCCAGGAGGCCCGGCCACGTCCGCGACGCACGTCGCGCGGACGAATGGTCCGGGCCTCCCGTCCGGTGTGGACCGCGGCAGGGCGCACGCGGCAGGAGAAGGGGTTCCATGACCGGGGAGAACGGTCCGGCCGTCGTCGCGGACGACGTCAGCATCGAGTACCGGGGCGGGCCGGTGAAGAACCCGATGCGCGCGGTGGACGGCGTGAGCCTGACGCTCGGGTGGGGTGAGATCCTCGCGGTGCTCGGCGAGTCCGGCTCGGGGAAGTCCACCTTCGCCGCCGCCGTCGCCGGGCAGCTCGGCACGCACGGCGAGGGCGAGGGCGCGCACCGTCGTCGGATCGTCGGCGGGGAGCTCAGTGTGCTCGGTCAGCCGACACGTCGGCTCCGGCAGTCCTCGCGGCGCTACACGCGCTTGACCGGGCAGATCGGCTACCTGCCGCAGGACGGCGCGGACCGGCTGCGGCCGGACCTGCTCGTCGGCGAGGCGATCGCGGAACCGATCTACGCCCGCGACCGCCGGTTCGACCGGAAGGAGGCCGGCCTCATCGTCGCCCGCCTGGTCGACGCCGTCCACCTGCCGCTCGGCGTGCTCCGGCTCAACACGTGGGAGCTGTCCAGCGGGCAGCGCCAGCGCGTCGCCCTGGCCCGTGCGCTCGTCCTCGAGCCGGAGCTGCTCGTCGCGGACGAACCCGCCCGCGGCGTCGACGTGCTCGTCCGCCAGTCCGTCCTGGAGGCCCTGGCCGGTCTCCAGCGGCGCCGCCAGTTCTCGGCGATCGTCGTCTCGAGCGACCTCCGTGAAGCACGGGCGCTGGCGGACCGGGTCGCGGTCATGAGCGCGGGACGACTCGTCGGGCTCGGTCCCTTCGACGAGGTCCTCGACAACCCGTTGGACCCGTACGTCAGGACACTCGCGGCGACGGCGTCGCGACCGGTGAAACGCAAGCCGGCCACGGCCGGACGCGGAGGAGTGCGGCAGGCATGAGCGGTGCGACAGGCATGAGCGGTGCGACAGGCATGAGCGGTGCGACAGGCATGAGCGGTGCGACAGGCATGAGTGGTGTGACAGACATGAGCGGTGCGGCAGGCGCGGGCGAGCAGCAGCAGGCACGGGGTCACCGGGCGGTGGTGACCGACGCCGGGCGACCGTTGCCCGTCGGCACCCCGACGCCCGGGTCGGTGACGATCCTGCCGACGTCGACCGCACTGCACGAGGACGCCGTGCGCCGCGCCGGTGGCTCCCTGACCGACCTGGGCGACGACACCCGCGGCATCGTGTGGCTCGACGCCGGCGATCCGGACGGGCTGCAGGCCGCCTTGACGACCACGCCCGGGGTGACCTGGGTGCAGCTGCCGTTCGCGGGCGTCGACGCGTTCGCGCACCTGATCGCCGAGCACGGCGACCGCGTGCTCTTCACCTCGGCCAAGGGCGCTTACGCGGAACCGGTCGCCGAGCACGCGCTGGCCCTGACCCTCGCGACGCTCCGCGTGCTGCAGAAGCGCGCCCGGACCACCACCTGGTCGCGGGAGCCCGAGGGCATGTCGCTGTACGGGCGGCACGTGGTGCTCATCGGCGCGGGCGGGATCGCGCTCGAGTACCTGCGGCTCGTGGCACCGTTCGACGTCCGCGTGACCGTCGTCCGCCGGTCGCCGGAGGCGGTGCCCGGCGCAGCGCGGACCGTCACCACCGACCAGCTCGACTCGGTCCTGCCGGACGCCGACGTGGTCGTGGTCGCGGCGGCGATGACCTCGGACACGTCGAAGCTGCTCGGCGCGCACCAGTTCGCGATCATGCCCGACCACGCTCGTCTGGTGAACATCGCGCGCGGGGGACTCGTCGACACCGACGCTCTCGTGGACGCGCTGCGCTCCGGGGCGATCACCGCGGCCGGACTCGACGTGACCGACCCGGAGCCGCTGCCGGACGGACACCCGCTCTGGAGCGAGCCGGGCGCGCTCATCACGCCGCACCAGGCTGACACACCGGAGATGGTCGCACCGCTCCTGGCCGAGCGGGTCGGCACGAACGTGCGGGCGTTCCTCGGCGGTGACGGCACGGGGTTCGTGGGGGTCGTGGACCCGGCCGCGGGGTACTGATCCGCCGGTCCCGGACGCCACGCCCGGGATGCACAGCCGATGTCCCGGTGCCACTCGGGGGTCTGCTACAGTTTCACCTGCTGTTCAAGCGGACAGTGATCCTCGATAGCTCAATTGGCAGAGCAGCCGGCTGTTAACCGGCAGGTTGTTGGTTCGAGTCCAACTCGGGGAGCGACAGGCCCTCACCCTCCGGGGTGGGGGCCTTTTCGTTCCCCTGGTGCCCCAGTGCCCGGTGCCCGGTGCCCGGAGCGCTGATGCTCGGTGCTCGTGTTGCCGCAGGTCCGGCGCTCCATGTCTGCGGTTCCCGGGCGTCGTGGTGCGCTTCCACAGGCGAGGTGCCGGCGGAACCTGTTAACGTCCACAGGTGCTCCTCCGACCTCGACGCTCCGCGACGCTCGTCGCCGTGCTCGCGCTCGGAGTCGCTGCCACCGCGCTCACCGGGTGCTCGTCGACCGAGACCGTGGCGCGCGCCGAGGCAGCCAGCGGGTCGGCGGCAGCAGCCACCACGGCGCCGCCAGGGTCCTCCGCTCCGAGCGGCACCTCCCCGGTCGTCTTCGCGTTCACCTGCACCGTCGGTGACGGTCCGGAGGTCCAGACCTACACGACCTCGTCCGCTGTGTGGCAGGACCGGCGCACCTCGTGCACGGCCGCCCCGATCACGGGCACGGTCCCGTCGGCACAGCAGCAGTCCGCACTCGACGCCGCTCGCGGGGACGCCACGCTCGAGGAACTCGCCGCGGGCTGCGCGGTCAGTGGGACCGGGCCGTGGCGCTCGGCGGTCGAGACCGTCGAGCAGGAACACCTGGCCGCCGGACTCGAGCGGTACTGCCCGGGACATCCGGACATGGCACGACTCCGGGACGCACTGGACGCGCACCGCGGCTGACGCTGCTGCGGTCAGCCCTCGGGGTGGTCACGTCCCGGCAGCCACGACTGCCCGGGGCCACCCCAGCTGGCCTTGCGGATCGCCTTCTGCACCTGCTTGGCGTACGGGTGGACCAGCCGGTCGGCGTACAGGACGCCGTCGAGGTGGTCGTACTCGTGCTGGAACACGCGGGCGAGCCACCCGTGCGCCTCGATCTCGAACGGTTCGCCGTGCTCGTCGACGGCCCGCAGCAGCGCGGACCCGGAACGGCGGAGCGGGAACCGCTCTCCGGGCACGGACAGGCACCCCTCGGACTCGTCGTCCTCGTCGAGTTCCTCGATCGACTCCGGCACCGGGGGAGTGGTCCACAGCACCGGGTTGATCGCGACGCCCCGCCAGAGCACGTCGTCGTCGTCGGTCCACGAGTAGACGAACAACCGCTGGCCGACCCCGACCTGCGGTCCGGCGAGCCCGACGCCCGGCGCCAGGTCCATCGTCTCGAACATGTCGGCCACGAGAGTGCGCAGGTCGTCGTCGAAGACGAGAACCTCGGTCGCGGGGGTGTGCAGGACGGGTTCACCGGTGATCCGGATCGGGAGGACGGCCATGCAACCAGGGTATCTGCGCGCGTCGGATAGCCTCGACCCGTGACACCGGACCTGCCGATCCCCGACGTGGTGCAGAACCTGACCCCGTTCCAGGCGCTCATGATCCCCGTCGCCCTCGTCGGCGCCGTGTTCCTGTCGCTCGGCGCGCAGTTCCAGAGCCGCGGGGTGCAGCGGGTGGAGGCGCGTCTCGGGCAGCAGTCGAAGGGGCTGTCGGTCCGCCACGTCCTCGCGCTCCTCGGCAGCGGCAACTGGGTGCTCGGCACGCTGATGCTCGGTGCTGCGATCGTGCTCCAGCTCGTGAGCATCACCTACGCGCCGCTCATCGTCGTGCAGCCCCTCGGTGCCGTGGCCCTCGTGGTCACGACGTGGTTCTCGTCGCGGAGCTCCGGCGTCCCGCTCGGCACCCGGGCTCGGCGTGCCGTGTGGACGTGCATCGGTGGCGTCGGGTTGTTCGTGCTCATCGCCGCGCTCTACGGCCGCGAGAGCCCGATCGGCCGCGGGCAGCTCATCACGGTGCTGGTGGTCCTGGCGGTCGTCCTGACGCTCGTGGTGATCTCGTTCCGCCTGGTCGCCAAGCGTCGCAACGCGCTGTACTACATCATCGGCGCGGGCATCCTCTACGGCTTCGTCGCCACCCTGGCGAAAGTCACGCTGAACCGCATCGTCAACGGCACCTTCGACTGGGTCACCGCCTTCGCCATCGTCGGGGTCGTCGTCGCCTCGGCCGTCGGCGCGTACTTCGTGCAGAACGCCTACTCGAGCGGCTCGGCCGACCTCGTCATCGCAGGCCTGACGGTCGTCGATCCGATCGTCGCCGTCGGGATCGGTGTCATCGTCCTGGACGAGGCCGCCGGCGCTCCCGTCGGTGCCGGGATCGGCTTCCTCGTCGCCGGTGCGATCGCGATCACCGGGGTGTTCCTCCTGGCGAAGCACCACCCCGACTCGCGACCGTGACGACGGACGGGAGGCGCGCCTCCCGTCCGTCTCCCTGCCCGCGTCCGCCGCTCGGTGCCGTACCGGGGGATGACGCGGGTCCGCCGCGCGGCTGAGGCGGGCGGCCAGAGGGGTGCGGTAGCGTTCCGAACCGACCAGACCGGCGTGCGACGACCACGCGCGCCGGCGTTCGCGACGAGAGGACGACCCCCGCCGTGTCAGCAGACGCCACGACCGAGACGACCGACACCACGGCCGCCACCGGAGGGCGACGGCCGCTGCGGGTGCTCATCGCCGCCGACACCTTCGCGCCCGACGTGAACGGTGCCGCGACCTTCACCGAGGAGCTCGCCCTCGGCCTCGCCGCACGTGGGCACGAGGTGCACGTCATCGCCCCGTCCTGGAACCGGTGGCACGCCGGGTCGTTCGACGAGGAGTACCGGGGCGTGACGCTCACGGTGCACCGCCTCGCCTCGTACCGGTGGCCCGCCCACGAGTGGTACCGCTTCGCGTGGCCCTGGACGGTCCGCAAGCACACCGCGCCGATCATCGCGGCGCTGCAGCCCGACGTCGTGCACATCCAGTCCCACATCGTCGTCGGCCGCGGTGTCGCCCGCGAGGCGCACGACCGGGGGATCCGGATCATCGGCACGAACCACTTCATGCCGGAGAACCTGCTCGAGTACACGCCGTTCGGCAAGCGCACGACGCCGCTCGCGCTGAAGATCGCCTGGGCGGACGCGGCGAAGACCTACCGGCTGGCCGAAGCGATCACCACGCCGACCGAGCTCGCCGCCGACTACCTGCGTGACGCCATCGCCGGGCAGCCGGTCCTCGCGATCTCGTGCGGGATCGACGCCTCCCGCTACACGCCGGGGACCGGACGACCCGCGGGCAACGACATCGTCTTCGTCGGCCGGGTCGCGCCGGAGAAGAACCTCGACGTCATGGTCCGGGCACTCCCGCTGCTGCCCGCCTCGCTCGACGCCCGCTTCACCATCGTCGGCGACGGCGACATGATCCCGAAGCTGACCGCCCTCGCGAAGGAGCTCGGGGTCGAGGACCGGGTCCGGTTCCTCGGGTTCGTGTCCGACGAGGTGAAGCTCCGGACGCTGACCGAGGGCTCCGTCTTCGTGATGCCGTCCACCGCGGAACTGCAGAGCATCTCGTCGCTCGAGGCGATGGCCTCCGGGCTGCCCGTCGTGGCGGCGGACGCCATGGCGCTGCCGCACCTGATCGACGGCAACGGGTACCTGTTCACCCCGGGCGACGAGCACGACCTCGCGGCGAAGCTCACCTCGGTGCTGACCGGGTCGGACGCCGAGTACCAGGACATGCGGCAGCGCAGCCTGACCATGATCGAGGCACACGACATCAACCGCACGCTCTCGACGTTCGAGGCGCTGTATCGTGGGGAGCCGGTGGCCTCGGCCCCCGAGGGGCGGTAGCCAAGCTGGTCAAGGCAGTCGGCTCATAACCGAACGATTCGCGGGTTCAAGTCCCGCCCGCCCTACGTGCACCTGCCGACCAAGAAGCGCCCTCCCGAAGACACGAGTCACGCGCCCACCCCGAACGTGATGTTCGAGGTGAGCCGGGCGGGCACGGGCGTGCGTGTGAACGCCTTCCGCATCGGGTTCATGGGCGCGATCGGGGTGCTCGTCGCGCTGCTGGCCGGCTCGCTCGTCCACGAGCTCAGCACAGTGCTCGTGTACATCGGCGTGGCGCTGTTCATCGCACTCGGCCTCGACCCGCTCGTCACCCTGCTCGAGCGGTACATCCCGCGTTGGGCGGCGATCCTCATCGTGGTCGTCGTCGTGCTCGGGGCCTTCGTCGGCGTCGTCTTCGCGATCGTGCCGATCCTGGTGAACCAGGCCACGAACCTGGTGCAGAACTTCCCGGAGATCGTCGGGGACATCTCGGAGCAGGGGTGGGTGCAGGACCTGGCGCGGCAGTTCGAGGGCTCGTTCGACATCGACCACGCACTCGACTCCGCGCAGAAGTTCGTCGAGAACCCGGGCAACCTGCTCAGCCTCGGCGGCGGGATCCTGGCGGTCGGCACCGGCATCCTGTCCGGACTGACCGGTGCGCTCATCGTCATCATCCTGATGCTCTACTTCCTCGCCTCGATGCGCAGCCTGAAGACGATGGTCTACCGCTTCGTCCCGGCCTCCCGCCGCGACAACTTCGTCGAGGTGAGCGAGCAGGTGACCTCCTCCGTCGGCCGGTACGTGGTCGGGCAGATCACCCAAGCCGGCATCAACGGTGTGCTCAGCATCATCTGGCTGCTCGTCATCGGGGCGCCGCTGCCGGTGCTGCTGGCGTCCTTCGCGTTCCTCGGCTCGCTCATCCCGCTCGTCGGGACGCTCGGTGCGGCCGTCCTCATCTCGCTGCTCTGCTTCTTCGCGTCACCCGCGACGGCGCTGGCCGCAGCGATCTACTACCTCGTCTACATGCAGGTCGAGGCGTACATCATCTCGCCGCGCATCATGTCGCGGGCCGTCCAGGTGCCGGGGGCGCTCGTGGTCATCGCCGCGGTCGCCGGTGCCACGATCGGCGGGGTGCTCGGCGCCCTCGTCGCGGTGCCGGCAGCGGCGTCGGTGATCATCATCGTGCAGAAGGTCATCTACCCGCGCCAGGAGCTCTCCTAGCACGCTCGATCCGGCCTGCTCGGTGGGTTGCACCGTGCGGTTCTCCATCGACATGGTGCGGATGGTTGCCGTTCCCAGTCGGCACCTGTCATGATGAGCGTGTCCTCCGGGACGTCACAATCGCATACCGATGGTCCCGAACGGGTCCTCCGCTGTACAGGTCGATGGGGAAGTCGCACCTGACGATCGGAGGAATCGTGACTGGGACAACGTCAGGAGTGCTCTACGTGCACTCCTCACCACGCGCGCTCTGCCCGCACGTCGAATGGGCAGCAGGTCGCGCGATGAACCGCGCCGTGAACTTCTCGTGGCTCGACCAGCCCGCACTCGACGGTTCGCGCCGCACCGAGTTCACCTGGTCGGGGCCGACCGGGTCCGGTGCGGCGATCGCCTCTGCGCTCCGCGGGTGGGAGCACCTGCGCTTCGAGGTCACCGAGGACGCGACGACCGATTCCGACGGTGGACGCTGGATGCACACGCCGGACCTCGGCGTCTTCTACGCGCAGACCGACGTCACCGGCAACATGGTGGTCCCCGAGGACCGCATCCGCTACGCGATGGAGATCGCCGGCAGCAATGCCCTCGAGCTGCACCGGGAGCTCCGGCTCGCGCTCGGGCAGGCGTGGGACGACGAGCTCGAGCCCTTCCGCCACGCTGCCGAGGGCAACCCCGTCGTCTGGCTGCACCGCGTCGGCTGAACCGATCCGTTCCTCCCGTCACACCGAACGCCGTCCTCCGGGCGGCGTTCGGCGTTGCGGGCGGTGCACCGGGCGCCGAGCGTCGAGATGCCAGAATTCTGCAGCCTCGGGCTCCGAGGCGGCCGCATTGCGGCATCGCCGCGGCAATGAGCGGCGCGTTGTGCACCCTCGCCGCACGGCATGCGCCCGCAGAGCCCGGCCGGACCCGGACGGACGGGAGGCCCGCCCCGCGACGCGGGACGGGCCTCCAGGCCGACGGCGGATCAGACCGAACGGAACGCCACCACGGCGTTGTGCCCGCCGAAGCCGAACGAGTTGCTCACCGCGAGCAGGTCGCCCTGGGGCAGGTCGCGCGGCGCGGTCGCGACGTCCATCACGATCTCCGGGTCCTGCTTCGTGAGGTTGATCGTCGGCGGGGCGACCCGGTTCTCGAGCGCGAGGACGGTGAAGACCGCCTCGATCGCGCCGGCCCCACCGAGCAGGTGCCCGGTCGACGCCTTCGTGGCGGACACGACGACGGAGTCGAGGTGGTCGCCGAAGACACGACGCATGGCGTGGTACTCGGCCACGTCGCCGACCGGGGTGGAGGTCGCGTGGGCGTTGACGTGCGCGACGTCCTCGCGGCTGGCGTCGGCGTGCTCGAGCGCCATGATGACGGCACGGGCGGCCGCGGAACCCTCGGGGTCCGGTGCGGTGATGTGGAACGCGTCCGAGGTGATGCCGGACCCGGCGACCTCGGCGTAGATGTGCGCACCGCGGGCCTCGGCGTGCTCCTTGGTCTCGAGGATCAGCGCAGCGGCACCGTCGGCCAGCACGAAGCCGTCCCGTGTCACGTCGTAGGGACGCGAGGCGGTCTCGGGGGAGTCGTTCCGACGGGACAACGCCTGCATCGCGGCGAAGGCGGCCAGCGGCAGCGGGTGCAGCGCGGCCTCGGCACCACCGGCGATGACGATGTCCGCGTCGCCGAACGCGACGTGCCGGTACGCCTCGGCGAGCGACTCGGTGCTCGAGGCGCACGCGGACAGGTAGGTGCGAGCGCCGCCACGGGCGCCGAACTCCATCTCGATGGCTGCGGCGGGACCGTTCGCCATGAGCATCGGGACGGTCATCGGCAGGACCCGGCGGGGACCGCGCTCACGCAGGGTGTCCCACGCGTCGAGCAGCGTGTTGACGCCGCCGATGCCGGTGGCCCAGTCGACGATGAGACGCTCCGGGACGACGGTCTCGGCGTCGATGCCGGCGTCGGCCCAGGCCTCTCGTGCGGCGATGAGCGACAGCTGCGACGAGGGGTCCAGGCGCTTCGACTCGGGGCGGGTGAGCTGGTCGGTGACGAAGCGGCGCGCCTGGCCGGCGAACTCGACGGGGAGCTCCAACTCGGCGTAGCGCGGGTCCTCGATGCGGGTGACACCGGACTCACCGGCGAGCAGCGCCGCCCAGGATTCCTTGGCGGTCGCAGCGAGGGGACTGATCGCACCGATCCCGGTGACGACGACGGTTCTCTTGGTCATGAACGACGGTTCTTTCTGCGAGGGACAAGACGAGCGCCGCGGGCCACGACTCGAGGGTCAGCGGCCCGCGGCGCTCAGGAAGCTCGTTTCAGGCCTGGGCCTTGACGATGAAGTCGACGGCGTCGCCGACGGTCTTGAGGTTCTTGACCTCTTCGTCGGGGATCTTGACGTCGAACTTCTCTTCGGCGTTCACGACGATGGTCATCATCGAGATGGAGTCGATGTCGAGGTCGTCGGTGAACGACTTGTCTGCGGCGACGGTGTCGGTAGCGATACCGGTCTCGTCGTTGATCAGCTCGGCCAGGCCGGCGAGGACTTCTTCGTTGGACAGGGCCATGAGTGTTCTCCTTGAGGGGGGTGTCGTTTGACCGTGGGACAGCCTAGGGCACGGGCACTGCCCGCGCCCGGAGGCGCGTGGGACTAGGGGAGGACGACCACCTGCGCGCCGAACACGAGTCCGGCGCCGAAGCCGATCTGCAGGGCGAGTCCGCCCGACAGTTCCGGGTGCTCGGAGAGCAGGCGGTGCGTGGCGAGCGGGATGCTCGCGGCGGAGGTGTTGCCGGTGGTGGTGATGTCGCGTGCGATGGCCACCGAGTCCGGGATGCCGAGCTGCTTCGCGAACTCGTCGATGATCCGGATGTTCGCCTGGTGCGGTACGAACGCCGAGAGCTGGTCGGCGCGGACGCCGGCAGCCTCGAGTGCCTGACGAGCGACCTTCACCATCTCCCAGACCGCCCAGCGGAACACCGTCTGACCGGCCTGACGCATGGTCGGCCGGGGTGCGCCGGCCGCCCATTCGTTGTAGGTCGCGGTCATGCCGATCGCGTCCCACTTCGAGCCGTCGGAACCCCAGATGCTCGGGCCGATGCCGGCGAACTCGCTCGGACCGACGACCGCCGCCCCCGCCCCGTCCCCGAGGAGGAACGAGATCGAGCGGTCGGTCGGGTCGACGACGTCGCTGAGCTTCTCGGCGCCGATGACGAGCACGTGGTCGGCGATGCCGGACTTGATGAACGAGTCGGCCTGGGCGATGCCGTACGCGTACCCGGCGCACGCGGCGCTGATGTCGTACGCGGCGGCCGGCGTGGCTCCGATCCGCTCGGCGAGGAGCGAGGCCAGCGACGGCGTGGCGACCGAGTGCGTCACGGTCGCGACGAGCACGACACCGATCTGGTCGGGCGTCAGGCCGGACTTCGCCATCGCCTCGCGCGCGGCCGTCTCGGCCAGGTCCACCGCTGCGACGTCGCGTCCGGCACGCATCCGGGTCACGATGCCGGTGCGCTGGCGGATCCACTCGTCCGAGGAGTCGATCGGGCCGACCAGGTCCTCGTTCGGGACCGCGTTCTCGCCGCGCGCGGCGCCGAAGGCGAGGATGCGGGTGAACTCGTGGCCGCGCCGCTGGGCGAGGACCGGGCGGGCACCGGACGGGAGGCCCGTGGCCGCGTCGCTGCTTCCGGCGTCGGTGGTGCTGCTCGTGTCGGTCATCGGGTGCCCTCGGTGGTGTCGGCGGCGGCGCTCTGGAGCAGCTCGACCGCGGCGGGCAGGTCGTCCGGCGTCTTGATCGCGACGGTCGGCGTGCCACGGAGTCCACGCTTCGCCAGACCGACGAGCGCGCCGGCCGGAGCGAGCTCGATGATGCCGGTGACGCCGGCCTGCTGGAACGAGGTCATCACGGCGTCCCAGTGCACGGGGCTGGCGATCTGGCGGACCATGAGGTCGACGAAGTGACGGCCGTCCTCGACCCGGGAGCCGTCGGCGTTGGTCCAGAGCGGCAGGGTCGGATCCTGCACGGCGGCGGCGGCGGCGACGGGGGCGACCCGGTCGACCGCGGGGGCCATGAAGCGGGTGTGGAACGCTCCCGCGACCGCGAGCGGGATGACCCGGGCCTTCGCGGGTGGCTGCTCGGCCAGACGGACGATGGCGTCCGCGGACCCGGCGACCACGGTCTGCCCACCGCCGTTGTGGTTCGCGGCGGTGAGCCCGAGGGACTCGAGTGCGGCGGTGAGCTCGTCGGCGTCGCCGCCGAGGACGGCGGCCATCGAGGTCGGCTCGAGTGCGGCGGCGGCCGCCATCGCCCGGCCACGCTCGGCGACCAGCGAGACGGCGTCGCTCGGCGTGAGCACCCCGGCGACGGCGGCGGCGGTGAACTCGCCCACCGAGTGGCCGGCGACCCCGCCGACCAGGTCACGACGGCCGTCGGCGAGGAGTGCGTCGGCGGCCACGAGCCCGGAGGCCACGATGAGCGGCTGCGCCAGCGCGGTGTCCTTGATCGTGTCGGCGTCGGAGTTCGTGCCGTGTTCGGCCAGGTCGACGCCGATCGCCTCGGACCACTGCCCGACTCGGTCACGGACGGCGGAGTCCTCGAGCCAGGGGGCGAGGAATCCGGGGGTCTGGGAGCCCTGTCCGGGCGCGACGACGACGATCACCGCACAATCCTCCCGGTCGGGGTTCCCGGAACCCGTGTGGACTCCCCACACGGATTCCGCGGATGCCTTGTAGGAACCCCTACCGGCGGGTCGGACGACGGCGAGTGGACGCCGACTCGGACATCGCGCCGAGGATGAGCGCCGACTGCACGATGAGGGCGTCGCGGGCGTGGGTGGCGTCCCATCCGATGACGTCGGCGACACGGCGCAGCCGGTAGCGCACGGTGTTCGGGTGCACGAAGAGCTCACGCGCGGTGGCTTCGAGCGAGCGCCCGGTGTCCAGGTAGCACCAGAGCGTCTGGAGGAGCTCGGTCGACTGGTCCTTCAGCGGGATGTAGATCCGTTGCACGAGCGCCGACCGGGCGAGCGGGTCGCCGGCCAGTGCGCGCTCCGGGAGCAGGTCGTCGGCCAGGGCCGGACGGGGTGCGCCACGCCACGCGCGTGCGACGGCGAAGCCCGCGAGTGCGGCCTTGGCGCTGGTCGAGGCGTCGACCACCCCGGGTACCTCGTTGCCGAGCACCAGGTGACCCTCGCCGAACAGCGGTTCCAGCTCTTGCGCGATCGACATGAACGAGACCGGCTCTTCGCCCTCGGGCACGTCGTCACGCGGCGTGGCCCGGCCGATGACCACGACGAGCCGGGAGCCCTGGACGCCGATCAGCACGTCCGCGTCCTGGTGTCGGGCCGTCCGGCGGACCTGGTCCACCTCGAGCTGCCGCGGTGCGGTGCCGACGAGCACCGCGACCTCACCATGGCCGTGCCAGCCGAGCGCGGCGATCCGCGAAGGCAGCTCGTCGTCGTACTCGCCCGACAGGATCGAGTCGACCACGAGGGCTTCGAGACGGGCGTCCCAGAGCCCACGGGCCTCGGCGGCACGGGCGTAGACGTCAGCGGCGGCGAAGGCGATGTCGCGCGAGTACTTGAGGATCGCCTCCTGGAGCATCTCGTCGTCGGCGGCGCGTTCCTCGACGACGGTCACGACGACGCGGATGAGCTGCAGGGTCTGCTGCAGGCTCACCGAGCGGAGGAGCTCCCGCGGTGCCGAACCGAACACGTCGGCTGCCGCGATCCACGGCGTCGACGCACTGCCCTCGAGCCACGAGATGAACGACGTGATGCCGGCCTGCGCCACCATGCCGACCGCCGAGCGGCGTCCCGGCGGCATCTCGCTGTACCAGGGGAGCGTGTCCTCCAGCCGCTTGATCGTGGCCGTCGAGAGCTCGCCCGACACCTGCCGGAGCCAGGAGAGCGCCCGTGCCCGGTCGTCCTCTCTGGCTCCGGCGGTGTCGGTGCGTGGTGCCATCACCAGCGGGTCAGCTCTCGCCGCCCGCGTTGCCCGTCGTCCCGGCGGTCACGTCGTGCAGACGGTACTTGTCGATCGCCTGCTGCACGACCGAGGCGTCGAGCTTGCCCTGACGGACCAGCTGCTGCAGCGTCCGAACGACGACCGACGGGCCGTCGATGTGGAAGAAGCGGCGGGCTGCCGCACGGGTGTCCGAGAAGCCGAAGCCGTCGGCGCCGAGCGTGGCGTAGTCGGTCGGGACGAACGGACGGATCTGCTCCTGCACGGCGTGCATGAAGTCGCTGACCGCGACGACCGGGCCCTCGGTGCCGAGCAGACGCTCGGTCACGTACGGGGTGCGCGCCTGCTCGTTCGGGTTGAGGAACGCGTGCTGCTCGGCGGCCACACCGTCGCGGTAGAGCTCGCCCCAGCTGGTGACGCTCCACACGTCGGCCGACACGCCCCAGTCCTCGGCGAGGAGCTGCTGCGCCTCGAGGATCCACGGCACCGCGACGCCGGACGCGAGCAGCTGCGCCTTCGGGCCGTCGTGCTCGCTCGACTTGAGCAGGTACATGCCCTTGACGATGCCGTCGACGTCGACGCCCTCCGGCTCGGCGGGCTGCACGAGCGGCTCGTTGTAGACCGTCAGGTAGTACATGACGTTGGGGTCGTCGTGCGAGGGGGTCCCGTCCTCGTTCGTGCCGTACATGCGCTCGAGGCCGGTCCGGACGATGTGCCCGATCTCGTACCCGTACGCGGGGTCGTACGACACGACCGCCGGGTTCGACGCGGCGAGGAGCGGCGAGTGGCCGTCCGCGTGCTGCAGGCCCTCTCCCGTCAGGGTGGTGCGACCGGCGGTGGCGCCGATCATGAACCCACGGGTCATCTGGTCGCCGGCGGCCCAGATGGCGTCGCCGGTGCGCTGGAAGCCGAACATCGAGTAGAAGACGTAGACCGGGATGAGCGGCTCGCCCTGCGTCGAGTACGACGTGCCGACGGCGGTGAAGGCTGCGAGGGCACCGGCCTCGTTGATGCCGACGTGGATGATCTGTCCCTGCGGGCTCTCCTTGTACGCCAGGAGGAGCTCTCGGTCGACCGACGTGTAGTGCTGGCCGTTCGGGTTGTAGATCTTCGCGGTCGGGAAGTACGCGTCCATGCCGAACGTGCGCGCTTCGTCCGGGATGATCGGGACGACCCGGTTGCCGAAGTCGGGCGAGCGGAGCAGGTCCTTCAGCAGACGGGCGAACGCCATCGTCGTGGCGACCTCCTGCTTGCCGGAGCCCTTCTTCACGACCTGGTACTTCGACTCGTCGGGCAGGTTGACCTGCGTGTACTTCGTGCGACGTTCCGGCACGTAGCCACCGAGTTCACGGCGACGCTCGTGCATGTACTGGATCGCCTCGTCGTCGTTGCCCGGGTGGTAGTACGGCGGCGTGTACGGGTTCTCCTCGAGCTGCGCGTCCGTGATCGGGATGCGCATCTCGTCGCGGAACTGCTTGAGGTTGTCGAGCGTGAGCTTCTTCATCTGGTGGGTCGCGTTGCGGCCCTCGAAGCTCGGGCCGAGGCCGTAGCCCTTGACCGTCTTCGCCAGGATGACGGTCGGCTGGCCCTTGTGCTCACTGGCGGCCTTGAACGCCGCGTAGACCTTGCGGTAGTCGTGGCCACCGCGCTTGAGGTTCCAGATCTGGTCGTCCGAGTAGTCCTTGACCAGCTCGAGCGCCTTCGGGTCGCGCCCGAAGAAGTTCTCGCGGACGTAGGCACCGTTCTCGGCCTTGTACGTCTGGTAGTCGCCGTCCGGCGTCGCGTTCATGAGGTTGAGCAGTGCACCGTCGGTGTCACGGGCGAGCAGGTCGTCCCACTCGCGGCCCCAGACGACCTTGATGACGTTCCAGCCCGCACCGCGGAAGAACGCCTCGAGTTCCTGGATGATCTTGCCGTTGCCGCGCACCGGGCCGTCGAGGCGCTGGAGGTTGCAGTTGATGACGAAGTTCAGGTTGTCGAGACCGTCGTTGGCCGCGACCTGGAGCTGGCCGCGGGACTCGACCTCGTCCATCTCGCCGTCGCCGAGGAACGCCCAGACCTGCTGGTCCATGGCGTCCTTGATGCCGCGGTTCGACAGGTACTTGGCCTGCTGTGCCTGGTAGATCGCGTTGATCGGGCCGATGCCCATCGACACGGTCGGGAACTGCCAGAAGTGCGGCATGAGGCGAGGGTGCGGGTAGGACGACAGCCCGCCGCCGGCGTGGGACTTCTCCTGACGGAAACCGTCGAGCTGGTCCTCGCTGAGGCGCCCTTCCATGTAGGCACGGGCGTACATGCCGGGGGAGGCGTGGCCCTGGAAGAAGACCTGGTCGCCGCCGGACGGGTGGTCCTGCGCACGGAAGAAGTGGTTGTAGCCGACCTCGTACATGGCGGCGCTCGACGCGTACGTCGAGATGTGGCCACCGACCGAGATGCCGGGGCGCTGCGCACGGTGCACCGTGATGGCCGCGTTCCAGCGGATCCAGCGGCGGTAGCGACGCTCGAGCTCTTCGTCGCCGGGGAACTCGGGCTCGTCCTCCGGCGCGATCGTGTTGACGTAGTCGGTCGTCGGGACCATGGGCACACCGAGGTGCAGCTCGTTCGAGCGCTTCAACAGGCTCTGCATGATCTCGCGAGCCCGCTGATGTCCGTGGGCCTGGACGAGGCCGTCGAGGGACTCACGCCATTCGGCGGTCTCCTCCGGGTCCTGGTCCGTTCCTGCGGTGCTGCGCGGGTCCTGGTCGTTCACCGTCACCGTTGACCTCGTTCGTTCTCGTGGTGGTGGAATGTCGAGCCGTCGGTGGTCGGGTCACGACCGGGGACGGGCCGCATCCACTCTAGGCCCCCGCACCGACGGTCCCGCTGACCGCGACGCAGGGCGGACGGCACTTGCGTTCGGAGGGCGTCGGCGTAGCATGGCCGACCGTGCGTCCGCGACCGGTGGACGTGTGGAACCGTAGGGCACACCCAACGCCCTGGGAGAGAAGCACCTCAACGATGGCTCTGGAGATCGGCTCACTCGCGCCGGACTTCGAGCTCCCGAACCAGTTCGGTGAGCACGTCCGACTCAGCGACCACCGTGGCCACCGCCCGGTCGCACTCGTCTTCTTCCCTCTGGCGTTCTCGTCCACCTGCACGGACGAGCTCTGCACCCTGCAGGACAACATCGCGATGTTCCAGGACCAGCGCATCGAGCTGATCGGCATCTCGGTCGACTCCAAGGCGACGCTGCGGTCGTTCGCGCAGGTCAACGGCTACGACTTCGAGCTGCTCGCGGACTTCTGGCCGCACGGTGCTGTCTCGAAGGAGTACGGCGTGTTCCTCGAGAAGAAGGGCTTCGCGACCCGCGCGACCTTCGTCATCGACGTGAACGGTCGCATCAAGGCATCGATCATCACCGAGCCCGGCGTCGCTCGCGACGTGACCGAGTACCGGGCAGCGCTCGATCGACTGGCCGCCTGCGCCGCGCCGGTCGCCGTCGGCTGAGCCTCGACCCCTCCTCGACGGCGTCGGTTCCGAACTCCGGGTGACGTCACCAGACGTCGGACTGGAGGCACGGTGCCCGTCATCGACACCGGCGCGGTCCCACAGGCGGGGACCGGGCACGCGGACGTCTACGCGCCGTACCCCGTCGTCGACGACCCCGCACGATGGGGCCTCATCACGACGACCGTGTCGACGATCGCCAGCCCGACGGTGGTCCACCACCGCCCCGGACCCCGCCCGCTGCTGTTCCTGCACGGCGTCGCCGGCTCGTGGACCACGTGGACCCCGCTCCTCACGGCCGCGGCGGGCATTGCCGGCCGCGGACTCGTCCTCGTCGACCTGCCCGGCTGGGGATCCTCACCCGCTCCGGCCGTGGCGCTCGACGTCGACGAATCGTCGCAGGTGCTCGTCGACGTGCTCGACGCCCTCGGCCTCGACCAGGTCGACGTCGTCGGCCACTCCATGGGGGCTTTCGTGGGCCTCCACCTCGCGGTGACCGGGCCGGAACGGGTGCGCTCTCTCGGCCTCGTCTCCGGCACGACCTTCGCCACCGCGGCCGCGGCGCGCCGTCCGGTCCGGGCACTGCGGACCCTGCCGGCCTTCACGCTGCTGCGTGCCGGGCTGGCGGTGACCCGGGGAGGCGCGCACGGCCTCCTGCGCGGACTCGCCCGGATCGGACTGCTCCCGCTGCTCGCGGGGCCGGTGTTCGCCGCCGTCCGTCGGCTGGACCCGAGCGTGCTGCAGGCGTTCGTCGAGGAGTTCCGGCCGGCCGGGTTCCTCGGCGCGGCCCGCGCGGCCGCCCGCTACGACACCCGACGGTGGTCGGAGGTCCGGTGCCCCGTCGTCGCGCTCGCGGGACGGCAGGACGTGTTCGCGCGGGTGGACGACCTCGCGCGTCTCCGTCGTGTCCTGCCGGACGTCCGCACGGTCCTCCTGGAGGACTGCGGGCATTTCGCGCACGTCGAACGTCCCGACGCGGTGGTCCGCGAACTGCTCAGCTGAACTCGATCGGCGTCCCGATCGGCAGCTCCGCGAGTGCGTCCGTCATCGCGGCGGTGATGCGGACGCAGCCGTGCGACGACCCGGTCGGGTCCGGGTAGAAGTGCAGCGCGGTGAGGGCCGCGTTGCCGCCGTACCCGGCGAGCTTCGACGAGTGCGCCCCGGTCAGCGCGATCGGGTGCCCCTGCGTGTACGGGACCTGCGGGTCGACGTAGTTCGCCTCCATGTAGGTCTTCGTGGCCGCCGGCGTCGGATCGTCCGGGGTGCCGAGGCGTGCGGTCTCGCTCGTCTCGACCGTGCCGTCGCGGTGCACGATCGCGATCGTGCCGGTCGCGTTGTCGACCCGGACCTCCCGGTCGGTGCCCGCGAGCGTGAAGTCGGCAGCGCGGGCCCAGGCGAACGTCGAACTCGGCGCCTCGGCGACCCCGCCGTCGCCCGGCGTCCGGTTCCGGGACGGCGTCGAGACGAGGACCATGCCGCCGTCCTCGCCGGCCGATCGACCCCAGACAGCGGTCGCGGTCGGTGTGTTGATCGTCGACACCGACGAGGACAGCGTCGCGACCGGAGCGGCGTCCGCGTCGGGCGCGGCGTAGAGCGGGACCAGCGGTGCCTTCGGGGTCGCGGTGGTCCACTGGTTCCGGGCGTCGACCTGCGAGCCGTCGAGGAGCTGACCGATCACGGCGTCGTGGAACGCCAGGGGGAGTGCGGCGAGGGCCTCGTCCGACGGGCGGTCGGGGACGGCGGCGTGTGGTCGGAGCGTCAGGGCGGCGTCACGTCGTCGGGACGGTGGCGGTGCGTGGCCGTAACGAGGAGCAGGGTCGGTGGGGTGCGGGTGGACGTGGGGCTGCCGGTCCCTGACCGGGGCTCTCGTTCCTCGTACCCCGGTGCTCGGTCGTTCCTCCCTCGCAGCGCTGCGCGCGCGTCGTCGTGACGTTCACGGTGTGGTGGCGGTGCGGTGTCGTTGCGTGGGCGGAGGGCGTGACGGTGTCGGAGTGGTGGCGGTGCGTCGTTGACGTGACCGGTGTCCGCGCGGAGCGCTGACCACACGCAGGGGGCGGGACGACGTCGGGACGGTGGCGGGACGACTCCGTAACGAAGACCCATGGGGCGTGCGTGACGGGGCGGAACCAGCCACGGGGCGTGACGGAGGCGGGACGCATCGCGGACCGTGGAGACGGAACGCAGACGGGACGGCTGCGGGACGACGACGGAGCGACCCCGAGGGAGCGACTCGGATGCGGACCGCCCGCGGGACGAAGCCGACGGGGACACTCCTGGGTGAGGGCGACAGCGCTCAAGGAGGGACCCGCCTCGGACGCGAGGAACGAGTGGACGAGGGCATCGCTTGGAGCGAAGCGACGCGATGCGCGAACGACGAGGAACGAGGACGTGAGCCCCCGAGACGAGGAACGAGACAAGGGGCGCCCACCGCACGGTGCGAACCCAGACGACCACCCTGAGGAACGAAAGGGATGCGGGAGACGGGTGAGGCGGCGGGCGATTTTCCCGCCGCGGCTTGGGCGTTATTGGTATGTCAGAGATTCTGTGGAGGGGTATCAGCTGTCGCCTTTTCGCCGCATCTGTGGTGCTCGAACGCATGAACGGGAGCACGCCATTTAGGGTGGCCGCGCGGAGAGCTCTTCCAGTAGCCATCACCGCAACCGCCCCGACCGCGGCTCGCGTCGTCCCGTTCAACCAGGTGCCCTCCGCGTGCCCAACTCCGGACGTCGCGACCGCGAACCGAGTGGACCCGTTCTACGCAGGCCTCTGGGCCACCGGCTCGCAAGCCTCATGGCTGTCCGTCGAACAGGCACACGCGCAGCAGCGTGAAGGCCTCGGCCGGCTTCCTGCACACCTCGACGTGGACCGGAAGACCGCGCTCGAACGTCTCACCGGACCGGCGCTGCCGAAGCGTCTGAACGCGATGGGCGCCCTCAACATGTGGCGCATCCTCACGGGCGAGCAGGCTGCTGCTCTCACCGGTGACGTCGAACTCGCGGGGAAGGCCCGCACCTGGACGGACCTGTTCGCAGCCGGAGTCGCAGACACCGGCATCTTCTCCAACGGCCTGTTCAACACCCAGGGCACCGCCCGCGGCACCTTGTACCGCCCGAGCCGGACGACTGTGTTCCAGCAGAAGGTCCGCCCGCATCTGACGTTCCCGGAGATGGTGTCCGTCACCGGCGGGTACCCGTGGGAGTCCGGTTCCCAGTTCGACCGGCACAACCTCCTCGCCGTCGAGCTCGGCCTCCGCACCGCCGAATGGTGCCCCGGTGTCGGGACGGTCCTCGGGGAGAAGCTCTCAGGCTTCGACCTGCTGTCCCACACCGGAGCGGCGGACCACTCCGTCGGGTGGGACACAGGCAGCAGCGGACGTCACCGTCGTCCGGGAGGACGGGCTCCGCATCGCCGTGGAGGTCACCGCAGCCACCGGTGCGTCGTTCGAAGCGAAGGTGGAACGGTGGGCGAAGCTTCTCGCGAAGCATCGCCTCGCCGACTCCGGCATCGTCGTCGTGTTCGTCGTCGCCCCACGACCGGACAAGCACGTCCAGGTGAAGGAAGTCGCCGTCGCCGTCCGCAAGGCCGTCGCAAAGGCGACCCGCGCCTACCCGGGTGTGAACTTCGACCGGACCGCGGACCGGATGTTCGTCGCCGAGCGGACGTCCTGGTTCCCGGAGCCCCGCCACGTTGACCGGTCATTCCTCGCCCTCGCGGCGTACAAGCCGTCCGGGCCCGCGGACCAGCTGTGAAAGCCGGCGCTGCTGCTCGAGCCACGGGTTGTCCCGTTCGCCCCGACCAGCCCGGACACCGCAACCGCCATCCTCCGCAACGCGTCCATGCTTCGCGGTGTCCCGCACTGGCTCCGCCGGAAGGACACTCCCCCACTGTGGCCGCAGAAGGTGTCCGAACTCGGCTACCCCGGCATCCCCGTCCCCACCGCGTCCCGCCGAGACGTACAAGGCCAAGCCCCTCGGGCAGGGACACGGAGTGTCCGGAGCCACCAAGCCACCGAAGCGGCTCCGGTCCACCGTCTGACAGGACCTGCGTCGACGGTGGCGTCTGCCACGATGACGACGTGGACCTGCAGCAGACCGACGTCATCTCCGGCCTTCCCGCACCTGTCGCGGTGAAGTTCCTCCGGTACTTCAGGGGGCCAGGCGCGATGGCCCCGTTGGGGACGCCGCTCCTGGACCCTGAGCACGGCACCGACCGAGACGCGCTCGTGCGACTCGAAGCCGACGGCTACGTCGAGCACATAGCCGACCACCAGTGGGGACCGTCGTACCGGACAACCACCTCCGGGAACGCAGTCGCGAACCACCGGTGGACGAAGCCAATCACGCGAAAGACCGCGGACCGGCTCCTTGACGAAGCAGTCACGCGCGCGAAGGCGTTCAACGCTGACGACACTCGCGCCACCATCATCGCCCGGATCCGCGTCTTCGGCAGCTACCTCAATCGGGAGAAGGACCGCCTCGGTGACCTCGACCTCGGCCTCGATGTTCGGCTCCGCCGCACCTACGACGGCGCTGAAGCGTTCTCCTATGCGCAGCGCGCCGGGGTTCTCTACGCCGACAGCCTCGTCGACCACGAGGCGTGGCTCCGCGCTGAAGCAGCAAAAGCCGTCCGCGGCCGCTCTCGCAGCATTAGCCCCACCACTGAGAACCCCGCCGACCTCGATGGGCCATGGCGGGACGAGTACGAGTTCGACGGGTTACACCTGCTGCCCGAGATAGCCCAGCAGGGCACGGCAGACCTCGGCTGGTAGCCGTCCCTTCAGCGCTCGCGCGTGATCGCCACCTCGTGCGGGCTCAAGCGGTGCCGTCGCCGCCCACATGGTGGGCATGACAGTCAGCCGCACTGCTTCCGCCGCCCGTGAGTCCGCCCGCCACCGTGACGGGAAGTTCGTCGGTGAAGTAGCCGTCGGTGTACATGGCGTCGATGGCGGACGCCTTGTCCGGGTCGTCGGTGACTGTGCCATCGTGGAGCAGGAGCCGACTCGTCGGGGTGCCGACTGACGCCGCAGCTTCTCCGCTCGGGCGTGTAGCCATGCCGAGTCGTCGATTGGGGTCCCGATGAACTCGGCCTCGACGCCCTCCGGTGGGGTGAGCACGACGCCTCGGCCCCCCGGATGAGCGGCGCGTGCGGCCGCGGTCGTATTAGCTCGACGCATCACGGAGATGTCGCGCTCGAGTTCGGTGATGCGTCGCACCAACTCGTCGAGCGTCTTCGGGTCATCGGGTCATCGGGTCATCGGGTCATCGGGTCATCGGGTCATCGGGTCATCGGGTCATCGGCCAGCGTCATCAGTTTCCCCGTGGTGGTGTTGGTCGGCTCGCCGATCCTATGGGCGGACGGTGACACGTTCTGGTGCCGTGGTACGGCGAACGCTCCGCCGGCGCGACGCTATGGTGCTGGGGTGAGTGACGCTCAGGCGACGTCGGCCGCCGAGGACGAGGAGTTTCGTCGTTTCGTGGAGCAGGTCCGCAACAGCGTGGTGCGGCGGCGCCTCAATCCACCGATCTCGGCTGAACGCGCCGAGGCTCTGCTTGCTGACGAGCGAGCCCTCCGTCAGGAGTTCGATGCACGCCGCATCGGACGATCGTCACCCCTCAGTTCCGTTGACGGTTCCGTCTCAATCCTGTCGACGCGCGAGACACTTACTACGATGCCTCTGACCTCGGCGCTCGGCGTCTTGTTCTTCTGGATGTCTTCGCTCGTCGTGCTCCTCAGTCTGGGCTACAGCGCGCTCCAGCAAGGGCTTCGAGAGGACTTGGTCTACGAAGGGGACTGCACGAGCACTTCTCTGGGATTCCGGTGCCACAGGCACGTGATGGCTTGGCAGCCCGAT
This sequence comes from Curtobacterium sp. MCBD17_030, assembly GCF_003224255.1. Classification (NCBI taxonomy): domain Bacteria; kingdom Bacillati; phylum Actinomycetota; class Actinomycetes; order Micrococcales; family Microbacteriaceae; genus Curtobacterium; species Curtobacterium sp. MCBD17_030. The sequence continues at coordinate 230,738 of NZ_QKLI01000004.1, forward strand.
GCAGGTGACATCGTCTGTCTCGTGCTGGCGGGCTTGTGCTTCCTCGGCGCGGCCGTTCTCGTGATCGTCGCCCTGTACCAGGCGACGCGAAACGGGCACCGGTCGGTGAGCTAGCTCGCCGTCGCGAGAGCGTCCCGCGCGTCCCCCGGGTGGGAAGATTGACCGGACCGCAGACCGCATCCCCGCCGCGGGGAAGACGGACCATCCGCTCCCTGACTTCTGGCTCGGTGACGGCCTCACCGACTCGTTCGAAACCCTCGCGACACGCAGGCGACGAAAGCGCTCGGCTGCGTCCTCAACATCCTCGCCGGCCGTGACGACCTCGCTGCACGCCGCGTCCACCCGCTGCGCACCAGCGACACCGGCGGAGCACCCGCGTGGGTCCGCGACGACGGCGCCGTCTGCTTCCGCGCCAGCATTGATTCAGACGCCGCCTCCGCCCGCCGTCTCCACTACTGGAAGCTGCCCGACGGCACCGTCGAACTGATCCGCATCTTCATCCACGACACGTTCGAACCGTGATGGGCGTACGGCACCGCACATAGTATGAGAGCGCGCGCGGTAGACGCGCACTCTTATACCCCCGGGGTAGTTAGGGCGATGGAACAGCACGAAGCTCTCCGCGCACTGCTCGCCATTGGCATCCGCGCCACGCCCGCGGACGCCACCTCACCCACCACTTCCGACGGCGCAGTCATCCGTTGGGGGCGCACACGACAGCTGCCCGCCCCATCCGACGTGCAACGTGAACTGCGCCGACTCGGGCCGCGAGAGCGGCTGCTGTACGCAGTTGATCGCGTCACGCCGACGCTCGCTGCCGCGGCGCTTGCAGACGGCCGGCTCATCGTCGTATCCGACGGCACCGTTGTCGCAGACCAGGCCCGGCACGGGCTCGAGGATGCGCCAGCATCTGCCCCAGCCCCGACCAGGGGCCCCGCGCCGTACGGGCAGTACGCGGTGCTCCGCGCCCTCCTGGTCGCCCCCGAACCGATGACGCAGCAGCAGCTCGCAGCGGCAACCGGACTGACGCAGCCGGCGGTATCGAACGCGCTTCGAGCGCTTACTCCGCTCGCCCAGCGCGATGTCAAAGGCTGGTTTGCCGCAGATGCAGACGCTGCGTGGGAGCGAGCGATCGCCGTGCCAGTGAACGGGGTCACTACGTACTGGTGGTCCGACCGACCCCTCACTGAGCAAGCCGCGGCGCTGCCCGACGGAGCGCTGGTCAGCGGCGACCTCGCGGCCGACCGCATCGCCGCGTGGCAGATGCCCGAGCATGCCAATGCCTACGTGCGGTCGGGTGTCGACCTCAGTAGCCGCGGCTTCGCGCTCGGACCAGTGGCGACTACACGCTCTCCGTCACCGTTCCCGCCGACAAGACCATTTGGGCCACCGCCACGCACGCCGGCCGCCCCGGCACTGCCGATCCCGTCATGACGGCGCGGGACGTTCTCCACTCCGGCACCACCGGCGACCAGCACGAAGCCGCCGAACGGATCCGCGCGGCGGTCATCCGGCCGCGCGCACCAACAGCATGAGCATGCGAGACGACAAGGGCCGCCTCCGGAACGACGACGGCAGGTGCGCTCGAGACCCACGCCACTCATATGGCGGTGCGCCCCTCCAGCAGCGGCAAACAGTGCACCTCGTCGCAAAGATGAAGACCGGCGACGCCGCTTACATCGCCCTCGAGGACCTCAGCACCGTCCTCGCCGGTCACTCCGAAGCGCGCATCATCGGCGGGCACATGGTCTCCCTCACCACCACAGCGTTCCCCACGCCCAGGCTCACCCCACGACGCACCGGCGACGTCGACGCAGGCATCCCCGTCGAACTTGCCAGTAGCAACGCACTTCACGACGCGCTCCTCGGGCTCGGGTACGGCGCTCATTCGGACGTCGGTGTGCTCGCCCACGAGCTCATTCGACGCACCCTGATGGAGCTACCCGACGAGCCCTGACGCCGGGGTGGCGACATTACGCCTGCCCGAGGGTCCTCAGCGACATGTCGACCTCTCGGCGACCAGCGTTCACCACTTCCGCCAGCTTTTCGTTCGCAGATCTGACCGGAAGCCATTGGGCAATCCGACTCGCCGGAACACGGCCGAAGGGCACCGCGACCTTCACACGATCGAGAGCAGCAGCAAGCAATCTCCTCGCGTCCTCTACCCGTCCTCGAAGGTCCATGACGTCCAACCATTCTGTTGACGTGAGAGCTCCGTACTGTTGGGCGACGCGAACTCGCATCGCCAGGTCGAGAAGCTGCTCCGCCGTAGCCTGGAGCTGGTGCGCGGTGGCCGCGATGTCGTTGACAACGCTGAGCGCTCTAGCCTCGTCCAGCCGCGTTCCCGAGGCAGCCGAGATCTCCGCCACCACATTGTCGGCTGTGACACCACCGGTCGGCCCGATGCTGAATCGCTCGATGCCCACGGCGTCGAGGGCCGCAGTTGCATCCTCGTTCCAGCCATTCACCACGTATACCCGAACCGCTCGCATCTCAGCTCGCTCGATGACCGGCAGGACCTGGTCGGCGGTGGCGCCGCGCGGCCGAAGCAACGCTGCAGAAACAAGGAGGTCGTCTTCGAGGATGACGAGCTGAGCGGTGTTCGTGACCGTCTTGAGCTTCCTCACATCAACGCCGCTGTGGGCGAGATGGTCCCGAATGGTCGCGGCTGCCTTCGTCTTCGTCATGATCGTTGCCACGCTGAAAGGGTGCCAGATGTTCAAGGGAGGGGCGTTCCATCCCCCGGTCTCGCGTGCGATCGTGACCGACCGGGATGGCGAGGACCATCCCGGCTTCCGGCCTGACCAGGCAAAACCCGCGTTCCGAGTGCCGTTCGCGCGAGCAACGCATAGGCGTCACATGACCGAAACCCAGACCCGCTGCATGACGTGCGGCGTTCCGATTGTGTCCGCGCATACCGAATCCATGACCGTTGCCGGTGTGAACCACCACCTCGAGCCCATGCTCACGATGGACGAGCTCAGCCGCTACACGCAGATCTCGAAGAGCACGCTCTACTCGCTGCGGAGCCAGGGACGCGGACCCAAGGGAGTTCGCATCGGTCGGGCGCTCCGATTCCGGAAGCCCGACGTCGACGCATGGCTCCACATGCTGAGCGACGAGTCGCAGGCAGCCTGATGAGCGTCAAAAAAGCGGATAACGGACGTTGGCGGGCCCGTATTTATCACCGTGGCAAGCAGGTCTCTATGGCGACGTTCGACCGGAAGAAGGACGCCGACGCCTGGGAGCTCGGACAGAAGACGAGTCTCGCGTCCGGAACGTGGTCCGACCCTCGGAACGCCGAGATGACGCTCGCCGAGCTCATCAAGGAATTCCTGGTCGAGCGGCGCGGACTTGTGTCGCAGCAGACCTACGACACCGACGAGAGCAACCTCCGCCTCCATGTTGCAGACCAGATGAAGCGACTTCCCATCGGCTCCATTGATGGCCGCCAGCTGCGAAGGTACGTCGCCAATCTCGTGCGCACCAAGCGACACAGCACCGCGAAGCGGATTCGGGAGTCGCTCGGTGGGGTATTCGCATACGCCGTGAGGGAGGCGTACATCTCGCACAACCCAGTTCTCGATGCACCGCTCGGTCGTGGGGACGGAACGGAAGCAAACACGGTACGGCCCTTCACCGAGTCGGAGTTCAAGGCGATGCTCGTGGCTCAACGAGCCCTGAACCCGAACTACGCAGACATCGTCGAGTTTCTCCGAGAGACCGGCTTGCGCTGGGGAGAGATGAAGGCGCTCCGTGTCCGCAACCTCGTCACGAACCCCTTCCTCGCCATCATGGTCGAGCGTTCGAAGAGCGACGGATACCCCGAGAAGCAGACGAAGGGACGCCGCAGCCGCAAGGTCCCCCTCATGGGTAACGCAGGGAAAATCGCGATGCGCCATGCTGATGGCAAGTCGCCCGACGCGTTCCTGTTCCGGTCGACAGGCGGCTCCGAGCTGAGCGGACCGAACTTCACCCGCGACCTTCGCTGGAAGACGACGGCAGGAGAACATCGCGTCCACGACCTTCGTCACACCGCGGCAACGGCGTGGATGAGCGACGGAGTCAACGTCAAGACCATCTCGGTGTGGCTTGGTCACAGCACGACACAGCAGACCGTCAACCGCTACTCCCACTGGATGAACGACGACGGAGACATGGCCGCCATCGCGCGGATGATGCGAGCTCGACGCGAGCGAGCGGCTACACCGTCTCCGACGATGGGCTGACCGCGCCGTGGTCCGGGACCGTTTGGTACAACCCGCCATACGGAGGAGAGAGGCAGCACTGGCTCCGCAAACTCGCCGAACACGGCGACGGGGTCGCTCTCGCCTTCGCTCGACCCGACACCGCGTGATTCCAGGACTCTCCGGCAACTCATCCGACCTCGCAGCCGCCGGACCCAACCGCCTTCGTTGCATATCGGGTGGCCCGGTGGTTAGTCCGAGACGAAAGTCGCGCCGACGTTTCTTGGCGGTGTTTCTCGCAAACATGACGACCGGCATCCGGCAAGCGGAGGCGGCAGCGTAGTTTGCCTGGAACGCCACGCTGACCGTCGCCGCCTCTCCCGCAACCGGGGCAGCCGTCGCCCCGACCGTCTTCGCCGTCACACCGCTGAAAGTCGTGGTGCACGTCGCGACTGTGTTGCCGTTCCTCCACGTTCTCGCACGGGCTCCGTTCACACGAACGTTGCGAACCGCGCTTGTGACTGCGGAGCTCCGCCGCGATCGCCGTCGACGATGGCTGCTTGTCACCGGCTACGACGCAATCGAACTGCGACGGCTGCGGGTACTAGGACTCAAGCAGGCATGACGGATTCCATCTTCGCTCCCGGAGTCGCTCGCGTTGCATCGGAATGTCTCAGTGCGAGGATTGGTTCCAGCCAAGGTCGATCGGGACGACAATCCGGGCCGGCGTACCGCCGCACGTGTCAGCGACGGGTTCGGTGGTTGGGCTGAAACCGAGCTGACCGTGCCGCTCTGAACGCGACGCAGTTGCCCGCGTCACTGGGGGCGGCGGTCCTGGCGCTCCGGGAAGCTCACAAGTGCCTCCAATTCGGGGGCGACATGCCGATCCGGTTTGGTATCGGCCGCGTAGACCGAACACAATGGCTGAGCAGTTGTCACGAGGTGCTGGGGCGGGGGAATCGATGGCGAACTTCGATGCTTCCCCGTCCGTTCTCGGGTACCTGCATCAGATCCAGTGGGCGATGATCGAACTGCTCCGCGCCGCGCGACGCTCCCGCGACGAGAGTGTACGCATGACTGTGGAAGCGTACGACGACATCGCGCTCACAGACGAGGCCGGAACACCGTTGCATGCGGTGCAGCTGAAACAGCATGCCGGGCACGGCGCGCTCACCGACACTAGCGCCGACCTGTGGAAGACGATCCGGGTGTGGTTGGAAACGCCGGCACTGCGTGCAGCGGACGGTCCGATGCTCACCCTCGCCACCACCTCCGCAATCGCCGCCGGCACTGCCGCCGCGCTCCTCACAGCCGACCAGGCCACCCGCGACGTCGACATTGCGCTCGCGCAGTTGAACAACGCTGCCAACTCGGATGCGAAGACGACGAAGGCGGGCCGGGATGCGTGGACAGCCGCCCCGGAATCGGTGCGCGCCGCGTTGCTGCAACGCGTCACCGTTCTCGGTGAGCAGGCGAACATCAACGACGTAGACGACTGTTCCGCCCCGGGTTCAGTAGAGGCTCGGTAGTGCCGCTTCGACGGTAGTCGGAGCGGGGTTGTGACGGTAATGGC